>CABKMV010000006.1 GCA_902373635.1 uncultured Oscillospiraceae bacterium | reverse complement strand
CTCCCGGCCCACCCCCGTCTGCCGCATGGCGGAGACGAGCCGCCCCGCGTCCGCCTCCAGCAGCTGCCTGCGGATGATCCCGATCCGTTCCGGCTCCAGGGCCACATAGCTTTTGGCCCCCGCCCGGGACTGGATCAGCCCTTCCTCCTCCAACAGGCGGTAGGCCTTCTGGATGGTGTTGGGGTTCACCCCCAGCCGGGCGGACAGCACCCGGCGGGATGGCATCTCGTCCCCGTCCCGGACCGTCCCAGCCGCCATTCCCCGCTTGAGGAACCGGATGATCTGGTGATAGATGGGGCCGTCGCCGTCCCAGGCAAAACCGTCAAAGGAAACCAAACTCCCACCGCCTTTCGCAAACCGTATTACTTGCATAGTACAGTTTCTAACTGTATTATACTGGTAATACGGTTTGCTGTCAAGAGGAAGTTTTCCCGGCCCATTCCGTCCGCTTTTCAGTTGATTTGCCGGAAAAAATGTATTATGATAGGGATAACATGTACCGCCTTTGGGAGCGGATACAGGCTGATACGGAGTAAGGAGGAGGCTTTCCTACATGATCATTACCCAGAAGAAACCGTTGGAGGAGCTGCTCGCCATGCTGGAGGGCGTAAAGAAGGTGGCCCTCGTCGGCTGCGCCAGCTGCGCCACGTCCTGCCAGACCGGCGGCGAGAAGGAGGTACAGGAGATGAAGGAGCTTCTGGAATCCAAGGGGATGGAGGTGGTCGGGACCGTCATCCCCGACGAGTGCTGCCACAAACTGCTGGTAAAAAAGGATCTGAAGGTCCTGAAGGACTCCGGCGCGGAGGCCATTGTGGGGATGTCCTGCGGCGACGGCGTACAGACAGTGGCGGATAATATCCAGCTGCCGGTGTACCCGGCCAACAACACCATGTTCCTGGGGCAGGTGGAGCGGGTTGGCATCTTCAACGAGTACTGCAGGATGTGCGGGGACTGTGTGCTGGGCTCCACCGGCGGCGTCTGCCCCATCACCAAGTGCGCCAAGAGCCTGGTCAACGGCCCCTGCGGCGGCCAGAAGAACGGCAAGTGCGAGGTCAACCCCGAAAACGACTGCGCCTGGATCCTGATCTACAACCGCCTCGCGGCCATCGGGCAGGAGCACAAGCTGGGCGAGACCCGCCGGGATAAGGGGTACGCCGATGTATCCTATCCCAGGCATATCAACTTGAGGGAGAAAAAAGTATGAGCCTGTTACAGAAAGCTTTGGAAAACGGCGAGTTTGCCGTGACAGCGGAAATGGCGCCGCCCAAGGGGTATGACTTCTCCGAGCAGATGGAGTCCGCCGCCCTTTTGAAGGGGAAGGTCCACGGCGTCAACGTCACCGACATGCAGTCCGCCTGCCTCAAGGCTTCCACCCTGGGCCTGTGCGTCCACCTCAAGCAGGCGGGCGTGGAGCCCATTCTCCAGGTGACGGGCCGGGACCGCAGCCGCATGGCTATTATGGGGGACATCCTCTCCGCCGCCTCTTTCGGCATCGACACCATGCTGGCCCTCACCGGCGACCACCCCGTGGTAGGCGACTGCAAGCAGTCCAAACCCGTCTATGACCTGGACTCCGTCGGCATCCTGCATATGCTCTCCCAGATGGAGGCCACAGGCGCCGACTGCGGCGGGAATCCCCTCGCCGGCAGCGCGCCGGTCTTCTTCAAGGGCGCGGCCGTCACGCCGGTCTACGAGCCCCAGATCCTGCAGATCAACAAGCTGCGCCAGAAGGTGGAAGCGGGCGCAAGGTACATCCAGACCCAGGGCATCTTTGACCTAGACAGCCTCAGGCGCTTTATGGAGGCTGTGGACAAGGCCGGGATCCAGGTGCCCATCATGGCCGGGATCATCCCCCTGAAGGCCGCCGGCATGGCCAGGTTCATGAATGAGAACGTCCCCGGCATCGCGGTGCCCCAGGAGATGATCGACCGCCTTGCGGCGGCCGCCGCCGAGGGCAAGGAGAAGGGCGTCAAGGGGCTCCCCGCCAAGCTGGGCATGGAGATGGCCGCGGAGATGATCGCCAGGATCAAGGACGAGGGCATCTGCCCCGGCGTCCATATCATGGCCATTGGCGCGGAGCGCAATGTGCCGGCCATTCTGGAAAAGGCGGGCATTCTCGGCCCAGTCCCGTGACCTGTTTCCTTTCGGATCTTTGTTTTTTCTCTTGAACAGGATGGGAAGACTTGCTACAATAGTGGCAAGAGATACCCTGAAAATTGACATAGGAGGATTCGAAAAATGGACTACATGAAGGAATATCAGAAATGGCTGGACAGCGGGGCGCTGACAGCGGAGCAGCACGCCGAGCTGGAGGCCATCAAGGATGACCCCAAGGAGATCGAGAGCCGGTTCTACGGCCCGCTGGAGTTCGGCACCGCAGGGCTGCGGGGCACCATGGCCATGGGCTTGCACCACATGAACATCTACGTTATCCGCCACGCCACCCAGGGTTTTGCCAACGTCATCTGTGCCGAGGGGGAGCAGGCCAGGGAGAAGGGCGTCGCTATCTGCATGGACTGCCGCCTCAACGGCATGGACTTCGCCAAAGCCGCCGCCGAGGTGTGCGCCGCCAACGGCATCCACGTCCGCATCTTCGAGTCCCTGCGCCCCACCCCGGAGCTGAGCTTTGCCGTGCGCTACTATGGCTGCCAGGCGGGCATCAATGTAACCGCCAGCCACAACCCCAAGGAGTACAACGGCTACAAGGTCTACTGGTCCGACGGCGCCCAGCTGCCCCCCCAGCACGCCGCCGCCATTGCCGCGGAGCTGGAGAAGATCGATATCTTCACCGGCATCAAGACCATGCCTTATGACGAGGCGGTCAAGGCCGGTATGATCACCGTCATGGGCGAGGAGACCGACGAGGCCTTTATGAAAGAAGTCATGGCCATGGTCACAGACCCCCAGGCCATCCCCGCCGTGGCGGACACCTTCAAGCTGGTGTACACCCCCTTCCACGGCTGCGGCCACAAGCTGGTGCCCGAGGCGCTGAAGCGGGCCGGGATCAAACATCTGCTGTGCGTACCCGAGCAGATGGTCATTGACGGCAGCTTCCCCACAGTGGTCTCCCCCAACCCGGAGAATCCCGAGGGCTTCTACCTGGCTATCGACCTGGCCAGGAAGAACGATGTGGACTTCATCCTGGGCACCGACCCCGACAGCGACCGGGTGGGCATCATGGTGCGGGACAAGGACGGCGAGTACAAGGTCGTCACCGGCAACCAGACCGGCGTGCTGCTGCTGGACTACCTGCTGGGCGCCATGCAGCGCACCGGCAAGCTGCCGGAGAACGCGGTGGCCCTGAAGACCATCGTCACCACTGAGATGGCCCGGGCCGTGGCGGAGAGCTACGGCGTGAAGTGCTACGACACCTTTACCGGCTTTAAGTTCATGGCGGAGAAGAAGAACGCCCTGGAGTCCACCGGCGAGGGCAAGGTGGTCTTCTCCTACGAGGAGAGCTACGGCTATATGGTGGGCGACTATGTACGGGACAAGGACGCTGTTACCGCCTCCCTGCTGCTGACTGAGATGGCCGCCCACTACGCCGCCCAGGGCATGACTGTGCTGGACGCGCTGGATGCGCTGTTCGCCAGGTACGGCTGCTACGGCGAGAAGACCTTCAACCTGGTGATGCCCGGACTGGACGGCCTGGCAGACATGGCCAAGCTAATGAAGGATTTGCGGGAGAATCCCCCCGCCGAGATCGCCGGCGTCAAAGTCGCCCAGTTCAAGGACTATGCCGATGGCAGCGTGGTGGACTGCGCCACCGGCGAAAAGTCCGCTATGGAGCTGCGCGGCTCCAACGTGCTGCGGTTTGAACTGACCGACGGCACCTCTGTCATCGTCCGTCCCTCCGGCACCGAGCCGAAGATCAAGGTCTACATCCTGACCAAGGGCGCCGATTTCGCCCAGAGGGACGAGAATATCAGGAAGTACGGCCAGTGGGTGGATACCCTGAAAAAATAATAGCGGACGGGGTGGACGATGACCGTCCACCCCGTTTTCCATTCTCAAGCAAGGAGGCAGTCATGGAGCGCATGGAACAGATGAGCGCCCGTCTGCGGGAGCTGGTGGAACAGATGGCCCGGCGGCACAAGCTGAAGGCTATGGTAAATACCTTGGAGGAACAGCGTTCCAGCCTGGCCAGCCAGGTCCAGGAGCTGAAGGAGCAGACCTACAAGGAGCAGCTGGATGTGGACCGGCTGGACAGCTTCAGCATCACAAACCTCTTCTACCAGCTCTCCGGCCGGCTGGAAGAGCAGCGGGAGAAAGAGGAGGCGGAGGTGTGCGCCGTGGCTCTGCGCTACGACGCTAAACGGAAGGAGCTGCAGGCCGTGGAGCAGGACCTGGCCGACCGCAGCCGGGAACTGGAGAGCCTGAAAAACTGTGAGGCGGAGTACCAGCGGCTTCTGGAGGAGAAGACTCAGGCCCTGAAGGGCATGAACTCCTTCTACGCCGACCAGATCTGCGCCCTGGAGGAGCGGATCGCCTACCTGGCCGCCCAGGCCAGGGAGACGCAGGAGGCTATCGACGCGGGCAACAGCGCGCTGTGGGATATCGAGGCCATTCAGAAATCCCTGTCCTCCGCCGAGAGCTGGGGCACCGCGGACCTGATCGGCGGCGGCCTCATCAGCGGCATCGCCAAGCACTCCCATCTGGACGAGGCCCAGCGGCAGGTCAACGCCCTCCAGCGCTCCCTGTCCCGGTTCCGCACAGAGCTGGCGGACGTGTCCATCCAGGCGGACCTGCAGATCCAGGTGGACGGGTTCCTCCGCTTCGCGGACTACTTCTTCGACGGCCTGTTCGCGGACTGGGCGGTGCTGGACCGCATCCACAACTCCCAGGCCCAGGTGTCGGACGTGGACCGCTCTGTACGGTCCATCCTGAATCGATTGGACGCGGCCTTGGAACACTGCGCCCAGGAGCGGGCGGAGAAGCAGCGGGAGCTGGACGAGCTGGTGCTGAAGGCGTGAGAAACGATTCTCTTCTTTTTCTTGAAAGAAAAAGAAGAATACCCGCAGGGCACTTTACCCACAGGGCACGTAAAAGAACTTTTGCGCAAAACTGCGTTTTGCTATTGATACAGTTTCACGCAGCCGCGCATAACAAACGAGGGATAGCTTTACAGCTATCCCTCGTAAAAGTTTGGGGCAAACCTTTTCAAAGGTCTGCGGGCCTGTAGGCTCCTATCCTCTGACCCCGCCCGCGGCGGGATCCAATAAGGGGGCGCGGGTGCTGGACGCCTGCCTGGCGTTGGCCAGCATCAGCTTCAGGCGGTTCTCCTGGTTGACCCGGGTGGCCCCGGCGTCGTAGTCGATGGCCACGATGTTGATGTCGGGATTTTTTGCCTTGATGGGCTTCATCATACCCTTGCCGCAAATGTGGTTGGGCAGGCATCCGAAGGGCTGGGTGCAGACGATGTTGTTCACGCCCTTGTCCGCCAGCTCCAGCATCTCCGCCGTCAGAAGCCAGCCCTCCCCCATCTTCACGCCCATGCTGATGGTCCCCTGGACCAGGTCAATGGTATGGGTGAAGAGGGTGGGCGGCGTAAAGCGGCCGTGCTCCCGCATGATGTCGATCATATCCCGCTCCTTGTTGAGCAGGTACTTATAGGCGATCTTATAGGCGAACTGGACGTTCTTCTGCAGCCCGTACAGCATGTTGTCCAGCATGTTGTTGTACACGCAGTACAGGCAGAAATCCAGAAGGCCAGGAATGACCACCTCGGCCCCCTCGTCCACCAGGAACTGCTCCAGGTTGTTGTTGCCCAGGGGGGAGTATTTGACGTAGATCTCCCCCACAACGCCCACCATGACCTTCTCGGTCTTCTCCATGGGCAGGGCGGCGAAGTCGTCCAGGATGCGGCGGTAGTTGGCCTTCACCTGCTTATAGTTGGCTTTGCCGCCGGTGGTCATCTCCTCCGCCAGGCGCTCGGTCCATTTGTCCGCCAGGGCCTGGGCGCTGCCCTTCTCCGTCTCATAAGGCTTGGTCTGGTTTACCAGGCTCATGAGCAGGTCGCCGTAGAGCACGCCGTACATCATCTTCTGGATCAGCGGCAGCGTCAGCTGGAAGCCGGGGTGCTTCTCCAGCCCCGCCATGCTCAGGCTGATTACCGGCACATGGCCGTAGCCCGCCTTCTCCAGGGCCTTGCGCAGCAGGTGGATGTAGTTGGAGGCGCGGCAGCCGCCGCCGGTCTGGAACTGGATCAGCGCCACCTTGTCCGGGTCGTACTTCCCGCTCTGGAGCGCGTCCATGAACTGGCCGATGACCAGGATGGCGGGGTAGCAGGTGTCGTTATGGACATACTTCAGCCCCATCTCCGCGATGTGCTGGCCGCTGGTCTCCAGCAGCTCCACCTTGTAGCCCACCTTCTCCATCACCTTGCCGATGATCTTGAAGTGCATGGGCAGCATATTGGGCACCAGAATGGTGTGGGTGGCCTTCATCTCTTTGGTAAAGACCACATAGCCTTTTTCCTGATCCACCGTCACGCGCGCGCCCCTCCCTTCTCCTCCAGGGCGCCGATGAGACTCCGCAGCCGGATCTTCACCGCGCCCAGGTTGGTGATTTCGTCGATCTTGATCTGTGTATACAGCTTCCCGGCGTCCTCCAGGATGCGGCGCACCTCGTCGGTGGTAATGGCGTCCACGCCGCAGCCGAAGCTGACCAGCTGCACCAGCTGGACGTCCGGGTTCTCACAGGCGTACCGGGCCGCCCGGTAGAGCCGGGCGTGGTAGGTCCACTGGTTGAGCACGTGGACCGGCACCGGGTCCGCCAGGTGGCAGACGCTGTCCTCGCTGACCACCACGAACCCCAGGGAGGCGGCCAGCTTGTCGATGCCGTGGCCGATCTCCGGGTCGATGTGGTAGGGCCGCCCCGCCAGGATCATGATGGGCTTGCCGTGCTCCCGGGCCCAGGCCACCGCCTTTTCGCCCTCCTGCCGCACCTGGGACATATGTGCCTCGTAGGCGGCAAAGGCGTGGTCCACCGCCCGGCGCACCTCCTTTCTGGTGACGCCGGGGAACACCGGCTCCAGGCAGGCGGCCAGCTCCTTGGTCAGCTCCCTGCGGTCGTTGATGTTCAGGAAGGGATACAGGAAGTGGGTCTGTGCCAGGTCGTCCATATTGCCGTGGAGCAGCTCGGAGTAGTAGGCCACCACAGGGCAGTTATAGTGGTTGTCGCTCTCGTGCTCATCCACATTGTAGGTCAGGCAGGGGTAGAAAATGGCGTCCACGCCCCTGTCCAGCAGCAGCTCCATGTGGCCGTGCATGATCTTGGCCGGGTAGCAGGCGGTGTCCGAGGGGATGGAGAACTGCCCCTTCTCGTAGATCCGGCGGCTGGAGAGGCCGGAAACCTCCACCTTGAAGCCCAGATGGGTGAAGAAGGCGTGCCAGAAAGGCAGCAGCTCGTACATGCCCAGGGCCAGGGGCAGGCCGATGGTCCCCCGGATCTCCGCGCCGGGCTGGAGGGACATAAGCGCGTCCCGCTTCCAGCCGTAGAGGTTGGGAAGCTCCTCCGCGTCCCGCAGGCCCAGGCCCTTCTGGCACTGGTTGCCGGAGATGAATTTCTTCCCGCCGCCGAAGCTGTTGATGGTCAGGCGGCAGTGGTTGGTGCAGCCCTGGCAGGTGGCGGCCTTGGAGGTGTGCTGGAAGGTATGTAAGCTCTCCGGGGAGATCAGCGCGCTCTGCCGCAGGTCCATGGCGTACAGCGCCGCGCCGTAGGCCCCCATGAGGCCCGCGATGGCGGGGCGGATCACGTTTTTGCCCAGTTCCTGCTCAAAGGCCCGGAGGACGGCGTCGTTATAGAAGGTGCCGCCCTGGACCACCACATGCTCTCCCAGCTCGTCGGCGCTGCCGGCCCGGATGACCTTGTAGATGGCGTTTTTCACCACGCTGACGCTGAGCCCTGCGGAGATGTCCTCCACCGTGGCGCCGTCCTTCTGGGACTGCTTGACGGAGGAGTTCATAAACACGGTGCAGCGGCTGCCCAGGTTCACCGGGGCCGCGCTGTGGAGGCCCTTCTCCGCGAACTCCGCCACATCGCAGCCCATGGACCTGGCGAACGTCTCAATGAAAGAACCGCAGCCGGAGGAGCACGCCTCGTTGAGCATGATGGAGTCGATAGCCCCGTTTTTGATCTTGAAGCACTTGATGTCCTGGCCGCCGATGTCCAGGATGAAATCCACCTGGGGACAGAAGTACTTGGCGGCGGTGTAGTGGGCGATGGTCTCCACCACGCCCTTATCCACGCCGAAAGCCGCCTTGATGAGCTCCTCGCCGTAGCCAGTGACGGCGCTGCCCCGGATAGTGATCCGGTCGCCGCAGAGGCCGTAGATGGTCTCCAGCTGTTCCCGGACGATCTCCACCGGGTTGCCCCGGTTGGAGGCGTAGTAGGTGTACAGCAGCTCCCTGTCCTCGCTCAGCAGGGCCACCTTGGTGGTGGTGCTGCCGCAGTCGATGCCCAGCCAGGCGTCGCCGCTATAGTCAGCAATATCCCGCCGGGCCACGTCGGCGGCGCTGTGGCGGGCGCGGAACGCCTCATAGTCCGCCTCTGTCTCAAACAGAGGCGGCAGCAGATTGGCCTCCGACCGGACGGAGGCGCTGTTTTCGATCTGATGGCGCAGCCGGTCCATGGTATAGGTCTCGCCGGAGCTGACACTGTACATGGCCGCGCCCAGGGAGACAGCGAACCGGCCGTACTCCGGGAAGACCGCCTGGTCGTCGCTGAGCTTCAGCGTCTCCTGGAACCGCCTGCGCAGGCCCTTGCAGTAGTAGAGGGGGCCGCCCAGGAAGAGGACCTTTCCGGTGATGCGGCGGCCCTGGGCCAGGCCCGCGATGGTCTGGTTCACCACGGCCTGATAGATGCTGGCGGCCACGTCGGCGTGCTTGGCCCCCTGGTTGAGAAGAGGCTGGATATCCGTCTTGGCGAAGACGCCGCACCGGGAGGCGATAGGGTAGAGCCGGGTGCTCTCCAGGCTCATCTGGTCCAGCTCATCCACCGTTACATGCAGGAGCGTCGCCATCTGGTCGATAAAGGCGCCGGTCCCGCCGGCGCAGGAGCCGTTCATCCGCTCGTCCACGCCGCCGTCAAAGAAAATGATCTTGGCGTCCTCGCCCCCCAGCTCCACCACGGCGGAGGCGTCCGGCTCCAGGCGCTTGACCACCTCTCCGGTGGCAAACACCTCCTGGACGAAGGGCACGCCGGCCCCCTGGGCCAGCCCCAGCCCGGCGGAGCCGGAGATGGCGGCGGTAAAGGGGCGGTCCCCCACATAGGGGGCCGCCTGGTCAAGCAGCTCCAGCGTCTTCTGCCGCACCTGGGAGAAGTGGCGCTGGTATTTTTCAAATAAGATGTTTCCGTCCTCGACAACGACCACCTTGGCCGTGGTGGAGCCAATGTCGATGCCGAGAGCCAGTCCGTTTTGTTCGCTCATGTTCTGTTTCCATACCCATCCAGGGCAATTCCTTTTCTGTTTCGAGCAAAATGCTCCATTATCCTTCGGCATTATAGCACAAATCCGCAGGACTTTTTATGTACAATGTGTAAAATAACTGTTAAGGATTGTACCACAGATTACTGGAAGAAACTGTACCCCTCTTGTAGGATAGCATGTCCTGCTATCCTACAAGAGGGGTACCCGCAACAAATAAAGTGGCTGCAAAACAAATCCAGTTGACAGGAGGTAATGTGGAGGCATTTGCTATACCTTCAGGACGATTTATCTCCGTCTACCTTACGGCTCAAGAGACGAAGCAATATACTCGTATATCCCCGCTACAAACAGACCACCCACTACCGCCCCCTGGTCCGGCATTCCTAACGCCTTTGCGCGGTGAACCACAGCTTTCCCAAACTTTGGTAGCATGCCTTTTGTATTTTCCACGCCATCTATTGCTCCTTGCCGGGCAGCGTCTGCTACGGCAAGCAGAGAAGCGTGGGGATTGCTATCTAGGGCAGCTTCCGCAAATTTGGCCGCCCCATTCATTGCGTCAAGAACAGTGCGATCACCCGGCTGGCATTTCCCTCGCCTAGCTACCCCATTGCAAAAGTTGCGCAGGAACTGGGTCAGCTCCTTCGCCCCTATATATGGCCTGCCGATAAGCGCCTTGCCCCCTTCAGCTATTCCAGAAGCCATTAGGATTCCCATGGTGGAAGGAACAATAGAGGACAGCTTCATTCCGGTTTTAAAGAGGAGTTTTCCCAGATCCTCTTCCTCTTTCAACGCATCTGCCATCACATCCGGCAAGGCCCGGAAGCCTTTACTCATGGTCAATCCCAGGTCACCGTCACCCATTTCTGCATCCATTTTTGTAAGTAAGTCCCGATTTATCTCCATCTGCCTGCCAATTTCAGAGAATAGAACAGGCAAATCTGCTGCAACAATCTTCTCCATCGCTGCACCTCAAATTTGTGTATAGAAAGGTGTATGAACGGGGTAGTCAATATATTCTTTCAACTCCTGATCCATCCTGCAAAGTGAGAGAGAGGCTCCCGCCATTTCCATGGAGGTGGCAAATTCACCTACAAAGGTACGATAGACACCAATACCAAGAGCCTCCAAGCGGGCGTATAGGCTGCTGTTGAGAATATACAACTCGTCAACAGGAGTTGCTCCTAAGCCGTTTAGGAGAACGCACACCTCGTCACCGGGGCTCAAAGGCATGTCATCTAAAATCGTCTGCAGCATCTCATCCACAATCTCGTCAGCACTCTTGAGAGGACCAGTCCACACCCCAGGCTCGCCGTGGATACCCATGCCCATTGCCATCTCGTTTTCAGCCAAAGCAAAATTAGGCGAACCAATTTCGGGAATTGTACAGGGGGTTAATGCAAAACCTACTGTTCTCGTTGCATCCTTTGCTTTCTGTGCGGCAGCAAGGACTTCTTCCAAAGTCCCCATAGAGGCGGCCTTCGCTCCAGCCGCTTTGTACATGAAAAAGATTCCGGCAATACCGCGACGAGAATCTGCGCGGTCCTTAGGGGCGGAATTGACATCGTCTGCCCCTACAATCGAGCAGATCCGTATGCCGTCCAGTTCACACATATCGGCAGCCATATCGAATGTCATAATGTCCCCGGTATAATTACCGTAGAGATAAAGCACACCGGCTCCAGCCTCTACTTCCTTGCTGATTTCATAAATCTGCTCCGGAGCGGGCGATTGAAATACCCCTCCAACACCACAGCCATCCAGCAAGCCCTCTCCAACATATCCAAGGAACAGTGGAAGATGTCCTGTTCCGCCACCGGTGACAATCGCGACCTTACCAGGAATTTTTTTCGCGGTACAGTAACACCTTAAATCACCAACCGCATATTTTACCTGATGGGGATAGGCCAGATAAATGCCCCGCAGCATGTCATCCGTATAATCTTCTGGCCGATTAATAATCTTTTTCACTTATTTTTATCCCTCCAACTGCTCCACTCCAGATTTAGGTTATTAGGCACGCGCCGCTTTATCATTTAACCCTGCTAAGTAGCCAAAGGCACTCCACCAGCTCTCCTTACAAAAATCCAACAAGAACTCCAGCGCCTTATTGGATTTTTCCATATCGCCCTGCATGTAGTAGTAGTTAGATAGGCAATAGGCAATAGTGGGAGTAGCTAAAGCTGAAGCGTCAACCAATTCCTCCATCAGTTTTTCAGGGGACAAAACACCCTTGTACAGCAAAACCGTACGAGAATAACCTACCCAGTCAGCATCAGGATCCAAGTTAGGATCCACATGCTCTATCAGTTTTGCGGCCTCTTCCGTTTCCCCCAGACGCATCAGCGTACGCCAATACCAATCGGTGCAGGCGCAGAACTGATCTACCGCCTCAGATATTTCATAGCAGTTCTTGTATGCCTTCCTCGCATCTTCATATTCACCCATCAGATAATAAGACAACCCCAGATGATACCATACATCCCAGTTGTTGGGAATGAGTCGGGAAGCTAAAGTGAAATCAGCTGCAGCCTCCTCGTACTGACGGCAGGAGATATGACGATGCCCTCTGTGCCGGTAGTATATCCCGTTAAATGGGTTAATAGTAATCGCTTTGGAATACGCCTCTACAGCCTCTCGAAACAACGCCTGTTCAGAGAGGGCCAGGCCGTATTCCATCCACAGGTCTGCGTTGTATTTATCATTTGCCAGCCTGGCAGCGATCTCCTGAGCCTTTTCGCTGCGCTCAATGGGGCTGCGTTCCTCTCGTGCGATTTCATGTCTGCACTCTGCCTTTGTCATTAGTACTCTACCTTTCTGCGAAGCGCATCAACTAAGTCGGCCCTCCGTCGGCGTCTTCGCCATCAACAGTTTTGTTCCGCAGATGCTACGCTTGTTCAATTGTGCTCTACATAGCAGAGCTTATATTCGGACCTTGCTCCGCCATTTAGCGCTCTCCCTATTCAGAGGACTTAGTTTTGTCAAAATTCACTCAATCTGCAGGAGTCTGTTGCGATAATGACCTCAATTTCCAGCAGATTCTGTTCCTGCTCGGGTGAAGCTTGGATAGCAACACCGGCGGGCGGCGTCTCATAGCCGACCCATTTAGCAAATTCTTCCTGCACCTCATCATATTTGCTAATATCTTTGGAGTACAGATTGGTCATAATCATATCTTCCTTGTTTAGTCCAAACTGCCTGAAAAAGCCATCGTACCGCTGGAAAATAATTTTGGTCTGTTCACCATAAGTAGCGGCAGTGGGCCGAGCAATGTGGCCTGTAAAATACCCTACGCCGTGATGGATAACCATGCGGCTGAAACTACTGCTCATATCGAGCCGCCGGATGGGAGAGCTATCAGCGGCTACAATCAGGGACAGCTCCAGCAAGTTGTTCTCCCCTCCGGGAGGCGCCTGAACAGCGACACCGGCGGGGCAATCCTTCCCTTCCAGCCATTCGTTAAGCACACTTGCAAATTCATCGATATCATCAATATTTTTCAAGTATGCATGATACATCAGAATGCGCTCTTTCTTCAGTCCGAACTGCTCCAATAGTTCCTCGTAGCGCTTAAGCAAAGCACGGGTTTGCTGTTCCAAGGTCTCCCGGTTTGGGCCACAAAACGCGCTATGGCCAGTAAAATATGCTACACCGTTATGGATGACTACCCGGCTGGCAGGGGTAGGTTCTGCGTTGGTGATGCGTTGATCCAGTTTTCGCAACTCCATGCCGGGGGCTTCCCGCGCCACGATCAATGCCATCTCCAACAGGTTGTTTTCCCCCATAGGCGGTGCCTGGACAGCAGTGCCCGCAGGCGGCGTTTCCACACCGACCCACTCTTTGAGAACAGCCTCGTAAGCAGGGATATCCGCACGATTCTTCAGGTATGCGTTGATATAGATAATATGCTCCTTTTTTAGCCCAAATTGTTTGAGCAGTTCATCATAGCGGCTACAAAGCATTTGGGTTTGCTCTGTAATATCCTTGCCACACACCGCGCTGTGGCCAGTAAAATATGCCACATCGTTATGAATGACCACCCTGCTAGTAGGGGTCGGTTCCGCATTGGTGATGCGCTGGTCCAATTTTTCCACGGTAGCTTTTCAGCTCCTTTCTATTTCTGAGGTTATAATTGAGGTCACTTCAGAATATAGGGTCCTGTATAAGCGCCGCCAAGAACTGAGCATCCCGTCTCAGTAACAGCCACGGGGATTTCATTACAGAATAAGCCTGTATCCGCATTGCCATATGCAATTTCAAAGCTGATTACCATCCCGGGCATCAAAATTGTATCGTCTTTGCGATTGAACAGTGGATATTCCCGAATATCCAAGCCGATGCTGTGGCCATTGCAACCGCCATAATACGCAAACCCTTGCTGGGATTCGGCATAGGCGTCGATTGTTTCTACAACTTCGGATATTCTTACACCGGGGCAAATCTTGCTGACAGCATATGCCTGGACATCGGTAGACACCTTGCTCAACAGTTCCTGCGTCTGATCCAGGCCCATTACTATACCGGTGCGGACCGTATCCGCAAAATATCCCTTCTTAAATAGTCCTCCGCTAACCAGAAGAGCAGCGTGTGGGTCAGCTGAAATCACAACGCCATCACTGAAGGGGCAATTGGGATAGTGGAAACGATTCTTACCGAATCGGACGGATAGGGGATGAACATTTTCACATGCCCCTCGAAAAGCCTCCTGGGCATACATTCTGAAAAAGTCTGCCTCCGTGGTCCTGTTTAGCTCCGTGTGTCGGAAGGCAAAATCCACGCTGCGCTCATTAAGCAAGCAGGCCTCCTTGAGCAGCGCAATTTCGGCCTCAGATTTAATGCTGCGGATTTCCCAAATCAGATCGCTGGCGTCTACAGTTTGGATACTCATTCTACCAAGTATCTCCTCAAACCAGTGCTGTTGGAGATGGAAATAGCATCCCTTGCCAAACTCCATACCAATTCTTCCGTGATCCAAATTAAGGTCATGGAACGATTCAATAATAGCGTCAGGATAGGTTCCTGGAATCCCGGATAGAAAATTGCGGTTAAAACACTTTACATCTTCGTCGTCAATACAGCTGGTATACATAGCTGTTTCGCTGGCGCTTGCGGAACCTACCATACGGCTCTTCCCATCTGCAGAGACGATGAGAATACCAGGCGTGGATACCTTACTGCTCCAAATAATGGATTGCAAGCCGCTGAAATAGCGGGTGTTTTCCTTAGAGGTCAGCATAATGCCGTCCAGGCCTGCCTTTTTTAACCCTTTTGTCAAGCGTTCTAAACGGCTCTCGAATTCCTGCAGAGGGAATTCCAACATTGGTGAAGTTCTCATTCTACACACTCCTTTTATAGAATGACCATATCGCGAAGCCACGGGGTCAGGTTAATGTATCCGTTGTCTGTCACCAAAATGTTGAGTTCGGTTGCGATGATTCCGTTTTCCGCATCCATCATTAGTGGCTCCACAGATAGGATCATACCGGAGCGGATAGGCATATCGCAGTCACAGGACAGTGTAGGCGGCTCGTGAACATCAAGGCCGAGGCCGTGTCCTGTCCATCCTTTGGTTTGGTTCCAGGGTCCAAAGCCCTTCGCCTCAATCATGGCATCCATCTTGGCCGAAACTTCCTTACAGCTGACCCCATCGCGGATCATATCCAAGCAGAACTCCAGAGCCTCATCAGCCATCTTGCGCAGCTCTTTCTGGCGTGGGGTCATGCTGTCTACTACGGCCATACGTATGGTGTCGGTGATATATCCCTTAAGGGCAGGACCAGTATCCACGAAAAGGAATTCATGTTTCTTGGAAGTGATAACCTTGTCTGAGGGTGGGCAGTTTGCCTGCGTGTAGCGTCCCTTTCCAAACTGAACGATCAGCGGCGGCATAGAGTCTGCGCCCAGACGGAATGCCTCCTCTGAAAAAATGTGGTAGACCTCCTTTTCCGTTGTCTTGTCCAATACAACACTATCGAATGCCTTCTGGTAGCACTTTCCACTGATATCGCAAATCTGCTTGAAGACCTCCACTTCCCGTGGCGACTTGATGGAACGAACATTCCAGATGTACTCTGCAAAAGGAAAGAACCTACAGTTTACTAGCTTGGCACGCAGAGCGCTGAATTCATTATAGCTAATGCCAACTCTGGCGACCATACCGGACTCAAAGCCTATGGTTCCGCGGGTAAGCCCTAGCTTGTCCATTGCATC
This sequence comes from uncultured Oscillospiraceae bacterium, assembly GCA_902373635.1. Classification (GTDB taxonomy): domain Bacteria; phylum Bacillota; class Clostridia; order Oscillospirales; family Oscillospiraceae; genus Pelethomonas. Next base: position 57,761 of record CABKMV010000006.1, on the reverse strand, counting down.
ATAAATTGCTTCATGCAGTGTGGGTGGCATTCCAATTTCATTCTCTGCATAATAGGAAATTTCATTTTCCTCCACACAGGCCGTATAGCTGCATGTGTTTCTGGCCTGCTTACTACAGACAAGAGCCATTCTCCCGTCTGCTGCAACTAAAAGTACACATACCGGAAGGATCTTGCTCTCCCAAGCAGTTGATCTTGCGCCGCAGAAATAGCGAAGATTTTCTTCCTGTGTCAGTAAAACGCCATCTACATGAGCTACCTCCATCTGTAGCCGAAGCCTGGCAATTCTCGCCACATATTCATTCAGCGGGAAGTCCATCATTGGCACTGTACGCATAAGTAAGCTTCCTTTCCAATAAACGGATATGTCGTTACTTCAAGATAAAAGGCTCAATGCTGAGCTTATTGAATATCTCACAGCCGTTCTCAGTAACAAGGATATTCTGCTCATTGCCGAACACTCCCAGCTTTGCATCACCAAATACAGGTTCAACAGCTAGGATCATCCCGGCCTGCAGCTCCATATCACAGCCGACCGAAATTGTGGGTGGCTCATGAATATCCAACCCAATACCATGTCCCGCCCAAGTATACATTCTGTATTTTGACGCACATTTTCCAGATGCAACATGAGCGTCTAGCTTCTCGCAGAGTTCTTTAGTATTTATACCGGCCTTTATATGATTCAGCGCAAAATCCAAGGCATCATAGGAGGCGTCCATCAGTTCCTGCTGCTCTTTTGTCAAGCCACCGACTACAGCCGTGCGGATGATGTCGGACACATATCCTTTGTACAGTGGGCCGCCGTCAATCTGTAGCACAGCGTGAGGCGTATTGGTGATAACAATATTATCGCTGGGAGGGCAATTTCCGTTGAGGTAACGGCCTTCGCCGAAGAGAATACCAATGGAGGGCACATTTTCGCAGTGGAGTCGGAAAGCCTCCTGGGCCAAAATACGATAGAGCCCCATTTCTGTAGTCTTGCCCAGCTCTACACTCTGGAAGCTGTGCAGGAAACAGTGATCAGTGATTTCACTCAATTCGCGGAATCGGGCAATTTCGGCAGTGGATTTTACGGCACGCTGCTTCCAAATCAGACTGCCGGCATCCACAAAAGTAAGATTGGGCATTTCTTCTCGAATGGTATCCATCCACTGCATCTGTAGATGCAGGCGAGTGTTAGATGCCATTTCGATGCCCAGTTTTCCGGTTGCCAGCCCCATCTTTTTCAGAGTTTCCATAATGGCTTCAGGATAGGTCAAAGCGACGCCGGGTATGCCGTTTCTGCTGAAATGGATCACATTTTTATCCTCGACACAAGCGGTATATCGCGCGGTGTCTTGAGCGCTGGCGGAACCGACAATGTAAACCTCTCCGGCTGCGTTGACAATAACCAGCCCGGGAGTGGACAGCTTGCTGGGCCAGATAACGGACTGGAGTCCTGTGTAGTACCGAGTGTTCTCCATGCCTGTTACCATAACGCCATCCATTCCCGCCTCACGCATATTGGCAACCAGGCCGGCAATCCTGCTTTCATACTCTGACAGAGGGAATTCAAGCATAGGTGATGCTCGCATAGTTATTCTCCTTTCAAAACCGGAAACATATCAAATCAAAGAATGATTAACTCAGGTAAATAAGGGGTAAGATTCTCATAGCCTGTATCCGTTACTAGGACATTCTGCTCAATTGCGATCATACCGAGATCCTTGTGGAGCATCATCGGCTCAACCGACAGGATCATGCCTGAACGGATCTCCATGTCACATTCACAAGACAAAGTGGGTAACTCGTGGACCTCCAGGCCTACACTGTGTCCCAGCCAACGCTTGGTCCAATGGACATCGTCCAATCCTCTGGAAGCGACTAAATTGTCCAATCTGGCGGAAATCTCGAGGCAAGACGCACCGTCATGCAACTGGTTGAGACAGAAATCCAAGCTTTCCTCCACCATGTCATAGAGCACCTTCTGCTGATCTGTCATACTCCCAACAACACCCATTCGGATTGTATCAGTAATATATCCCTTCTTAGAAGGGCCAGTATCCACAAAGAGAAAATCATGCTCCGTTTTTGTAATAACCTTATCTGAAGGTGGGCAGTTCAGCTGGATATACCGTCCCTGGCCGAACTGTACAATCAGGGGGGGCATCGCATCCGCGCCCAGCCGGAATGCCTCCTGCGCAAAGATCTCATAGACATTTCGCTCAGTGGTCTTTCCAAATTCAATAGATTGGAATGCTTTTTCAAAGCATTTGCCGCTAATCTTGCACAGCTCACGGAATAGCTCGATCTCACGGAGAGATTTGACAGAGCGAATGTTCCAAATATTTTGGGCAAAATAAACGTACTTTGCTTTTGGGGTCTTCTCCTTCAAAGCCAGAAACTCACCATAGCTGATACGCATGCGGGATACAGTACCAGCTTCAATACCAATCCTGCCCCTCTCCAGCCCCAGAGTCTGTACCGCATATGCCAGCGCTTCCACATGGCTCTGAGGAACCCACTTATCTCCATCTGAATCTCCATAGTTAAAATAGTGGATGATCTCCTTCTCTTCCACACAGGCAGTATGCTCTACCGTATTTCTGTTGCTTTTGGAGACCACCAGGGCCATCTTACCATCCCTAGTAACAAACAGAATGCCAGGGGTCGATACATGACTCTTCCACACCAGTGAACGCAGGCCACAGAAATAGCGTAAATTTTCCTCCTGTGTCAGCATTACACCGTCCACATCTGCAACTTCCATCTGATCTATCAGTTTGCTGATTCGAGAAGTATATTCATCCAGCGGGAAGTCCATCATTGAGACTGTTCGCACGAACGTCATTCCTTTCTACTTTAAATTTGCATCTGGAACCCTCAAATTCTATTCAACTCTCCTGCAAAATGACAGGCAACCATATGTCCGTCACCAATATCATATAGCTCAGGCTTTGTCTCAAAACAACAAGGCTGTGCATAAGAGCAACGTGTTGCAAATGGGCACCCGGCAGGCACATCGGTCGGACTCGGGATGTCCCCTTCAAGGGGCTTAATATCGCTGTTCAAATCAGGATCGGCAATTGGAACCGCGGCAATCAGCGCAGCAGTATACGGATGTGCCGGGCGTGTTGTCAGCATCTCACAATCAGCTAGCTCAACCACATTGCCTAGATACATAACAGCAATACGATCGCAAAGATGCTTAACCACGCTCAAGTTATGAGAAACAAATACGTATGTCATATTGTGCCTCTGCTGCAGATCCTTCATCAGATTTAGGATCTGCGCCTGGATGGAAACATCCAAGGCAGAAACGGGTTCGTCACAGAGAATAACAGAAGGACTCAGTGCCAGAGTACGAGCAATACCGATTCGCTGACGCTGACCGCCGGAAAATTCGTGAGGATAGCGGTCAATGTAAGATTCCGGGAGACCAACTTCCTTCAACAAACCTTTTACCCGCTCACGTCTGGCCACACTATTGCCCAGCTTATGGACGACCAGAGGTTCCGCAACACTTCGCCCAACGGTAAAACGCGGATCCAATGTAGAATAGACATCCTGGAAAATCATTTGTACTTCCCGCCGCTGCTCAAACCGCTCTCGTTTGGACTGTTTGCTAATATCCTTACCATGAAGCAGGATTGTTCCAGCTGTTGGCGTTTCCAGGCCAATGATCGCCCGGCAGAGAGTTGACTTACCGCATCCGGATTCGCCTACGATACCCAATACTTCGCCGGCATAGATTTCCAGGGAAACCCCGTCAACAGCTTTGACAACCTTTTTAACTGTGGCCAGTCTGTTCTTGACCTTAATCTGGTAGTGCACTTTTAGGTCTTTGATGGAGACAGCTACTGTTTGCTCGCTCATTTCCGCACCCCCTGCGCATATAGATGGCACCTGACCTTGCGGCCATCCGGCAAAGAATAGAGCGCCGGCATCTTTTTCTTGCAAATTTCTTTGCAGAATTCACAGCGAGCAGCAAAGCGGCAGCCATCGGGGAAATTTGCCGCGCTGGGAACAGCGCCGCTAATGGTGTGAAGTCTGTCGACCTTCTCGCTCATTTTCGGAAGAGCTTTTAGCAGTCCGGAAGTATAGGGATGCTTAGGGTCCTTATATAGACTGCGCATAGGGGCACACTCAACTGCTTGGCCGGCATACATAACCATAACGTCATCCGCAACTTGAGCAACAATCCCGAGGTCGTGAGTAATCAAAATCATTGACGTATTGAATTTTTTCTTCATATCCACCATCAGATGGAGGATCTGTGCCTGAATCGTCACATCCAGAGCGGTGGTCGGCTCATCGGCAATCAATATCTTGGGCTGACAGGCCAGTGCCATTGCAATCATAATTCTCTGTCGCTGGCCGCCAGATAGTTGATAGGGATACTGATCCGCAATGCGTCCAGCGTCTGGAATACCAACAACTCGAATCATTTCAACAGCCTTTTCTCTCGCCTGCTGCTTGGTAAGGTCAGTATGGAAAAGGAGCGTCTGCACGATTTGCTGACCAGCTGTAAAGACTGGATTCAGTGAGGTCATAGGTTCCTGAAAAATCATGGATATCTCGTCGCCACGGATTTTGCGCATTTCAGATTCAGGCAGCTTCAACAAGTCTTTACCGCAGAAAAGGATTTCGCCATCTACTATTTTTCCGGGCGGCGACTGAATGATGCGCAAAATCGAGAATGAAGTCACGCTCTTTCCACAGCCGGATTCACCTACAATGGCTAGGGTTCGCCCCTCCCCCAAATTAAAGTCCAGACCATCAACGCTCTTTACGACACCTTCATCCGTATAAAAGTAGGTTTTCAGATTTTTTACTTCTAGGACATTCTTTGTATCCATTCATCTGCCCTCCATTAGCTATTTTTCAGCTTAGGATCAAGAGCATCGCGAAGGCCGTCGCCCACCATACTGAAACTCAATACCACAAGGGTGATTGCAATGCCCGGAACCATCGCCGCCAATGGTTGCATACGCAGCGCGTCCCGAGCGCTGTTCAGCATCGCTCCCCACTCAGCAGTGGGTGGCTGGATCCCCAGGCCCAGGAACGAGAGGGCAGAGGAAGTCAGAATAGCCGTGCCAAGAGACAGGGTAATATCAACTATAATCAGTGAACTGCAGTTTGGCAGGATATGCTGTACTATGATACGCAGGGAGCTGGCGCCAAAAGTCTTGCATGCCTGAACAAATTCACGCTGCTTTAGTGTGATAACAATTCCTCTGACAAGCCTCGAAATACTCGGCACAGTATAGATAGAAATTGCCAAAATGGTATTTTCCATACCATTGCCCAGGATGGAAACCACCAGAATAGCCAACAGCAGGCCTGGAAATGCCATCAAAATATCCAAAAACCGTGAGACTAATGTATCTAATAATCCTCCGAAATACCCAGCGATCAGCCCCAAAATGACCCCAGCACAGGCCCCGATAGCAACTCCAGAGAAACTGACCAGCAAAGAAGCCCTCGCACCGTAAATCATTCGAGTCAAAGTGTCGCGCCCCAGAGAATCCGTTCCCAGCGGATGTTCCGCAGTCATGCCGGAATATGTATTAGCTAAATCAATCTCGTAAGGATCTTTGGTCGTTAGGAAGGGCCCAACGGCTGCTACCAAGAACATGAGGCCAAGAATCACACAACCGATGATGGAGCCTTTTCTGCGGATAAACCTTTGTAGTATAATTGATCTTTTCATCACACGTCCCCCTTAATCATACTTCACACGAGGATCTGCAAACGCATAGCAGATATCTGTTACCAAGTTGACCAGCACGAAGATTAAGGCGAATAGTAGTACACAGCCCTGAATAAGGGGATAGTCGCGCTGGGAGACGCTGTTGACAAGCAGATTGCCGATTCCTTTGATGGTAAATACTGTTTCTGTCAAGGCTGCTCCGGTCAGCAGGTTGCCAAAACGGAGTCCAATTACCGTGATAATAGGGATCAATGCATTTCGCATAGTGTTCTTGAACACAAGCGTTTTATAAGGAATACCACTTGCCCGGGCAGTCCGGACATAATCCTCACCCAGAACATCCAGCATGGAGGAACGGGTCGTTCTGGCCACAATACCCACCGACTGCATTCCAAGGGTAATCACCGGCAGAACCCAGTGCATCGGTGTGGAAAAACCAACTGAGGGGAAAATTTTGAGGTTTACACAAAACAGTAGCATCATCAGCAGGCCAAGGAAAAAAACTGGCGTGGATACAGCCAACAAGGAGATTACCATAATGATGCTGTCCCAGATTTTTCCGCGATTCAGCGAAGCAATAATACCAAGCACCACGCCGACCACCAATGAAAAAAATGTAGACAACACCGCCAGTTTAATTGTATTTGGCAGCCTGGAGGCAATCTCTGATACAACAGTTTGCTTGGTTAGAATCGATTTTCCCAAATCGCCTTTCAATAGGCCCTTCATATAAGTGACATATTGCTGTAAAAGAGGTTTATCGAGCCCAAGTTCGGCCCGTGTTAATTGGATTTGTTCCTCCGTTGCATTCATGCCTAGCATGTTTTTCACCGGATCACCAGGAACTAGGCGGACAATCATAAATACAATAAAGGAAACAACAATCAGCACGGGAATTACATTGATAATTCTTTTGATAATATAATTCAACATATGCTTAGTCCCTTGTATGCCTGTATATAATACAAACACTTCTTATTGGAAGGACGAGTTAATCATTATTCCGATGTCAACTCGTCCTTCCGTATTACAATATCTACATAAATGCTGGGGAATCCTATTTAAAGCTGGCCATTACTAATAAATTTTGAGATTAGTCCTCAACTATTTCCACGCGTGCCTGGTCGCACATAATAGCGCCATGAATTGTGCAGCGAACTCCTGTCGTAGTCGCAGGCATGATACCAACGTTAACTTGGTTATGAATAACAATTTGTGCAGGATCCTCTAAATACAGGATTTCACCAACACGCTTATACAGTTCGGCGCGCTCCTCCTGGTCAACACTTCTCTGCGCCTTGGCAACCAGCTCATCAACTTCAGCATTAGAGTAAAAGCCATAATTGGTCCCCATATTAGTGCCGTCTGGAGAAGTGGTATACAACATGTTATAAGCAGAGTCGGCATCGCGAGTACCGCAGGCTAGCCCCATAACAAACATTGGCTCATCAAACTCCTCAGGAGTCAGTCCCTGCCAAGTTGCACGCAAAGCAGAAATCTCCATGACCTCTACTTCCGCAATAACGCCGATCTGGGCGAACTGTTGCGCCATCGCCTCAGCAATTTCTACAGATTTTGCATAGCGCTCACTAGCAATAATCTTGGTTTCAAAACCGTCAGGATAGCCGGCCTCGGCCAATAACTGCCTGGCCTTGTCCAAATCCTGCTCGATAGGGCCATAATCATAGTAGCCAAAGGAACCTGGAGTCATAGGGCCGGTACTGCGGATATACTGATCACCAAACAAGGCCTTGTTAATAGACTCGGTATCAATAGCATATACCAGAGCCTGACGAACCTTCGTATTGGAAATAATGGGGTCATTGCAACCAAAACGGAACACTCGCATGCCGGTATGCCCCGTAATCTCAATACGATAGTCAGGATTGCCTTCAAAAATAGCGGTCTGCTCAGTGCCCATATAGGATGCGTAGTCAACCTCACCGGTTTCGACAGCAACAGCGCGGGCGTTAGCATCGGTAATTGGCTTGAAAATCAGATTTTCAGTGGCAGCAGGCTCTAGATAGTTCTCATTGCGAACCAGAACCATCTCATTACCCTTGTCCCAAGAAACCAGCTGATAGGGACCGGAGGCATTGCAGCTCTCGTAATCGCGGTTAATGGAGTCCTTATCATACTTAGCCAAATAGTCCTTGTCCAAGATAGCGCTGGAGAATTGACACAAGCTGGAGAGCATGGGACCGTAAGGCTCATATGTTTTGATGGTAAAGGTATACTCGTCAACAGCTTCTACCTTTTCAATCATTTGAAGGAACGCATAGACAACCAAAGAGTGATCCTCAAGCGGGCGGGTCAGTGAGGCTACAACATCAGCGGAGGTAATAGGGTTGCCCTTGGCAAATTTCAGATCTTTCTTCAAAGTGAAGGTCCAAGTCAGATTGTCATCAGAAATGGAGTAGTCATCCTCAACCATGAAAGGGACAGGCGTGCCGTCATCGCCAAAATGAAACAGAGTATCAAATAAGTGCAGGCAGTACTGGATAGTAACCGTATCGTTTTGGTTCTGGATGTCCAGCGTTTCAGCATCACCCTGAAAAGAAACAACAATCGTATCCTTATAAGTTTTAGTCAAGTCAACTTCCTGCTGCTGCTGAACTGCTGTGCTGTCGCTGATAACAACATTGTCTTCATTGCCCTCACTATTGTTGCTGGTGGTTTTTCCGCCACAGGCTACCAGTGCCATAAGCATGACGAGTACCACAAGCAGGGAAACTGTTCTCCTCATTTTCCTTTTTCCTCCTATTTTAGTAATTATTAATGGTTTTTCTACAGATTTCTAGTATATCTCTGTAGTTTTCCATTGAAAATATATTAAAGCTTTAATTTTATAAAGTCAATAGCTTAGTAAATATTTAGTTAATTTTGGAGAATGTATTAATTTTTTTTCTATTTTTTGTTCTTTATCACAAATAATTCTGCAGAAAGCAAATTATTATTGACTAATTCTTCAAGAGGAGTTAATATTTAATAAAATTCTATTTTCTAAAATCTAATAAATTTTATATAACTAATTTAGCTTTCTATGTAAGTGCATACGCAAACTTTAAAGGAAGGATTCTACAAAAGATGAAAAAGATTATCAACGAACCGAATCAAGTTGTCACCGATATGCTGAGAGGTTTGGCCAAAGCAAATCCCGGCATTCATTATTCTGAGGGACTTGAGGTAATCTCCAAAAATGAGAAGAGTGGCCGCGTAGGGGTCATCTCCGGCGGCGGCGCAGGACACGAGCCCGCCCATGCAGGGTTTGTTGGCGATGGAATGCTGGATGCTGCTGTGACTGGAAATGTTTTTACGTCTCCAAGTCCTGATCGCATCATTGAAGGGCTTCGGCGTGCCGATAGTGGCAAGGGTGTTTTGATGATCATTAAGAATTACTCTGGTGATATTATGAACTTCCAACTTGCTGGAGAAATGGCCGAAATGGATAATATCTTAGTTGACAGCGTCGTTGTGAAGGATGATGTCGCCGTACCTGACAGTACCTTCTCCGCGGGGCGCCGCGGCATTGCTGGCACGGTCTTTGTCCACAAAATCGCTGGAGCTGCTGCAAAACGCGATTTCCCTCTGTCCGAGGTCAAGCGGGCCGCCCAAAAGGCTGTCGACAACGTTCGCTCCATGGGGATGGCAATGACTCCATGTATTCTCCCCGCAGTCGGTAAACCTGGCTTTGAGTTGGGGGCTAATGAGATGGAGCTCGGAATGGGAATCCATGGCGAACCGGGTATCCGTAGAGAACCCATGGTCACAGCCGCAGAGTTGGCAAGAAAGCTGTTGGAGCCTATTCTTACAGATTTGGACTACACCAACAGCGATGTTGCCGTGCTAGTCAACGGCATGGGGGGAACTCCGCTGATGGAGCTCTATATACTCTATCATGAGGTAGAAAAAATCCTTCATGAGCAGGATATCCATATCTATCGTTCTCTTGTGGGTAACTACGTGACCTCACTTGATATGACTGGCTGCTCTGTCACGCTACTACGGCTTGATGATGAGCTGAAGCTTCTCCTGAGCACTCCCTGTGATACTCCCGCATTAAAGATTTTATAAGGAGGACTCCGACATGAGTTTTTTACTAACCAGCAAGCAGTATATGGAATATATGGAACGGGCGGCACAAAAAATCGCCATATCCGGTGAATACATTTCCGCACTGGATGCGGCTACCGGAGATGGCGACCATTGGGTCAATCTGAATATGGGCTTCATTAAAATCCTAGAGAGCAAGGACGCTCTGGCAGAACTAGATATCGCCCCCTGCTTTAAGCAAATCGGTATGATTATGATGAATACGATTGGCGGAAGCTCCGGCGTTTTGTACGGAGGAGCCTACATGGCTGCGGCAAAGGTCATTTCAACACCAGCAATTGATGCACGCGGGCTGTGTGATGCTCTGGCAAGCATGGCCAATGATATGATGAAGCGAGGAAAATCTGAACCTGGTTATAAGACAATGATTGATGCGCTGTATCCTGCGAGCGAGGCATACCGCGAGGCTTTGAATCAAAACTTCTCAGACCGCAAAGCACTTGAGGCGATGAAAGCGGCTGCCTTGGACGGTGCCGAAAGTACAAAAGCCATGAAGGCTTTCCGTGGACGCGCTAGTTACCAACCAGATAAGGGCGTGGGGCACCTAGATCCCGGTGCAGTGACAATGTCCTACCAACTGGAGGTCTTGGCAGACTACATCATAGAGGAGGTTTTGTAAAGCTATAGGCGAGATTTGTCATCCTTGAAACTCAAATTGGTAAGATTTTCTTGATTTTTTTCATTGAGATATTATAATTGATGTATAGAGTCTGCTCGTTGAGCCTTTTAAAATGTAAATGGGAGAGAAAACATAGCTGTTTTCCGTGAGTACGTATGACATTAAAAGAAATTGCAGATATTGTGGGAGTTTCCTCATCAACCGTGTCTCTTGTGTTGAACAACCGAGATGGTGTCGGTGCCGAGACAAGACAAAAAGTTGAGAGGGCTCTGCGGCAGTATAACTATGTTCCACGGAAACAGGCAAAATCAAACTTATCTGACATCATTTATATCGCCAAGTATGCGATCCACGGGATGATTGCAGAGGAGAACCAGGGATTTATTGCCTCTATTGTGGATCAAATTATTCAGGAGTGTAATTGCAACGATATTGATGTTATCATTGCAAATTATAGTAAGACAACAATCAAACAAATTGTGAGCGACGTTGAACTCTCCGGAGCAAGTGGTGTTATCTTTATTGGAACTGAATTGAGCAGCCAGCAGGCAGAGGAACTTACCCTCTTCTCTGTCCCGTTGGTTGTTGTTGACAACGCCTGTATGTATCGGAATCTCAACTCCGTTTTGATGACCAATCAAGATATTGCATATATTGCGACAAAATATCTGATCGATTTAGGTCATCAGGAAATTGGCTATTTGTGCTCTAATACAAGTACTTCCAACCTTTTGTGGCGAAAGTGTGGCTATGAGGAAGCTCTCGCCGACCACCAAGTCAAGCGCGGCGTCAGACTTCCTGTTACCCCCACTCTCTCCAAAGCTTATGAGGATATGCGCGAGCATCTTGCCATAATAAAAAATCTTCCGTCAGCCTTCTTTGCTGACAACGATACTATTGCTATCGGTGCAATGCGGGCTATTCAGGAAGCCGGATACAAGATTCCACAAGATGTTTCCATCATCGGGGTAGATAACATTCCCTACAGCGCAGTTTGCAATCCCCCTCTCACAACAATCAGTATCTCACGGAATGAAATGGGAATCCAGGCTGTCAACCTGCTTCGATATAAAATTGTAAATCCCCAAACACCGCCTATCCGAGTACAAGTGTGTGGAGAGCTGACTGTGCGAGCAAGCACCCAAATATTCCAAAAAAATGACGATGCCTGAATCTCCAAAAGTACTAGATTATTAGCTCCCAAAAAATATACAGCAAGGTACAAAATTGAATTACACATAGAACAAGAGTGTTGTCATTGGCAACTCTCTTGTTTTTTGCAATGCATCCCCCCGATAAAAAATCTCTTCCCTGATCCTATATTTTATATCTCTCGAAATTATATTTATCAATTATAAGCATCATAAAGATAGTAAAATATTATTTATGTCTTTATCTTTCACGATGAAGACCTCCCTGTTATCGTACTTGTGTGGTCGGCAAACCACTTTTACTCTAACAGGGAGTTTTTCTCTTTTCTACTCGCTATAAGCTGTTTTTTACCCCCGGCCTAGCCGGGGGTGCCTTTGGTTCTACCAATACTAAAACGGACGGTACTTATGTGTACCGTCCGTTTTTCTCATGAACTCCCTATGGCTCCACTCTGGGGTTATAGTAGCGGCCCTGGGCCTCACTCCCCTTTTTCCAGTGGATAGCCTCCACCGGGCAGCGGTGCAGGCAGCCCAGGCACCGCACGCACTGGGGCTTGGTCCAGGCGGGCCGGCCCTCCGTCAGCGTGATAGCGCCGCAGGGGCAGATCTCCTGGCACAGTCCGCAGCTGATGCAGGCTTCTGTCACGACAAAGGGCTTTGTGGACCGTCCATGGGCATACACAGGGTAGGCCGTGGCCGTCTTGGCACCGGGGGCGGCTCCCTGGCAGCGGTTATAGTCTCCAATCCCCTTAGCGCGGATGGCCCGGCGGGCCTCGTCGATATACTCCTCCGCCTCGTCCAGCTTCTGTTCAATGGCCTCCCGGTCGGCGATCCTGCTCATCGGGATATAGTTATCCACCATGGGGACGCCAAACTGCGCGGAAAGGGTGATCCCCTTTTTCTTCAGCAGCTTTCCCATCTGGCCGGCCGCATCGCCCGTGCTGCCCCCGCAGGTGAGCACGATATAGACATACTGGTCGGTATACCCCGTCAGGTGCAGCTTCTCCAGGAAGAAGGTCAGGATGCTGGGCAGGCCATAGTAGTAGGTGGGCGTCACAAAGCCGATCCGCTTCTCCTGGCTGACGTCAAACTGGTAGCAGCGGCTGCGGATCACATCCCGCAGGAACACCACATGGTCATCCGTGGCGGCGGCAATACGCTCCGCCACATATTTGCTGTTGCCGGTGGCGGAAAAATAAAAAATCATAAGGGGCTCCCCCTCTCCTCAATGTGCTGTGCTTATCATACTCTTTCTTCCCGCCGATTTCCATAGAAAAAGGAAATTTTTTGCCGCGGCGCTTTTATACGCCCCACAGGTTCTCCGGATACAGCCCCTGCTCTGTTTTCTCCCTGAGCGCCGCCACCACAGAGGGTTTGTCCTCCCGGTAGGTCACGCCGTACCACTTGTCATGGCTGGAGAGCACCCGCACCTGGGCCTTGCCGCTGTGGATCATCTCACTGACCAGAAGGGGCAGGTAGAACTCCCCCTTCTCCGGATTTTCCGCAAGGATCTGATCCAGGAATGCCGGGAAACGTGCCTGGGCCTCGTCCATGAAGCTGCGCTGGAATCCCCAGAAATTCATGGATACCAGGGTGCTGCCGGGAAGCGGCTCCCAGGTGGCCCCGCCGTCTGTGGTGAAGCGGGCGTTGTCGCCGTCCTTCTCAATGCAAGTGCGCTCCACGACCTCCTCCAGGATGTCCCCCCTGCCGACCCGGCAGACGCCCCTGGCCACGCTGCCGTGCTCGGTAACTGTGTTGCCCAGCAGGTAGCCCACCATGGCGTACTGACACCCGTCGGCGTTATCCTCGTGGGTGGAGAGGTAGTCGTAGATGGTGCGGAAGGCGTCTGGGCCATAGTAGTCGTCGGAGTTGACGACCGCGAAGGGCCCGTCGATCAGATCCCGGGCCGCAAGCACCGCGTGGGTCGTGCCCCAGGGCTTCTTCCGAACTGCGGGCACCGCATACCCCTCGGGCAGATCGCTCAGCTCCTGGAAGGCGTAGCGCACCTGGATACCGCGGGCGATCCGGTCGCCCACCTGGCGGCGAAACTCCTCCTCCATCTCGTGCTTGATGACAAAGATGACCGTCTCAAATCCCGCCCGGCGGGCGTCGTAGATCGAATAGTCGATGATGCTCTGGCCGTGGCCGCCCATGGGGTCCATCTGCTTCAGGCCGCCATAGCGGCTGCCCATGCCGGCAGCCAAAACAACCAACACCGGTTTGTTCATTCTGTATTTCCTCCATCACATCGTTCAGCCGTATACTCCCGGCTGTGTTCCCCACCAGCATACCATACGGCGGCAAAAAAGTAAACCGCATCTGCCGCCGGAGGCGGCGGGCGCCCCCGGCCGGAAAACGCGCCGCGGAAAAACTCCGCGGCGCGCCGCCCCCGCCTGCTTATTTGCGCCTTCTCAGATCCAGGCAGGCCAGGATCAGATTCTCCACCATCAGCCCGGCGGTCATCACCACGGACGCGGCCAGGATGATCATAGAAACAAAACGCGCTTTTCGGATCATATTCAGCTTCCTCCTCTTGCTATACCTGTTATTTACCCTTTCAGGGCTATCCGATCCAGCTCTCGTCCACCTCATGGCGCTTCCGGCGGGTCATCAGCTGTTCCACCACGCTCTGGACCGGTTTTCCCTCATACAGTACGCCGTAGGCGCACTCACAGATGGGCATCTCCACACCCATTTTCTGCGCCAGCTGGTGGGCGCTGAGGGCGGCAAAATAGCCCTCCACCGTCGCCCCCACCTCCCGGATGGCCTCCTGGACCGGCTTTCCCTGGCCGATGAGGATGCCGCAGCGGCGGTTGCGGGAGTGCATGGAGGTGCAGGTGACGATCAGATCCCCCATGCCGCTCAGGCCCGCAAAGGTCTCCTTCCGTCCCCCCATTGCCACGCCCAGGCGGGCCATCTCCGTCATGCCCCGTGTCATCAGCAGGGCCTTGGTGTTGTCCCCCAGGCCCATACCGTCGCTGATGCCGCAGCACAGGGCCAGCACGTTCTTCAGCGCCGCGCCCAGCTCCACACCCATCACGTCCGTGTTGGTGTAGACCCGGAACCGCGGGCTCATGAATACATCCTGTACCAGCTCCGCCGCAGCCAGGTCGCGGCAGGCCGCCACGCACCCCGTGGGCACCCGGCGCCCCACCTCCTCGGCGTGGGAGGGGCCCGACAGGGCCACCACCGGGCACTTTCCTCCGATCTCCTCCCCGATGACCTGGGTCAGGCACAGGGCCGTGTCCTTCTCGATCCCCTTGGCCACGGAAACCACCACCGCCCCCTCCCGGAGGCGGGGGGCCGCCTTCCCCGCCGTGGAGCGCACGGCGAAGGATGGGGTGGCCAGTACCACAATGCCGCTCTCCTCCAGCGTATCAAAGGAGGTGGTGATCTCCAGCGTCTCCGGCAGGGGCACCCCCTTCAGCATGGGGTTCTCCCCCGTCCGGCGCAGCGTCTCGGCCTCCTTCTCATCAAAAGACCAAAGCGTCACGTCGTTCCCGTTGTCCAACAGCAGAAGCGCCAGGGCCGTCCCCCAGCCGCCGCTGCCAAGAACTGTGATCTTCACGAAACCGCCGCCTTCCCTGTCACTCAGATTTTTTGCGGAGATGGAACTTGCTCTCCGTCCCATTCAGAAGCCGCTTGATATTCCCCCGGTGCTGCCACAAGACCAGCCCGCCGCAGGCGATGGCCAGCAGCAGGATGGGCACGCTGCGGTAGACGAACCAACTGGCAAAGGGGAAGCTGGCCCCCGCCCAGCAGGAGCCCAGAGAGACATACTTGGTGAGGACGGCTAAAACAAGGAACCCGCCCCACACCACCAGGGCCACCCGCCAGTCGATCATGATGGCGATGGTCCCGCCGGAGAGGATGCCCTTGCCGCCTTTGAAATGGAACATAACCGGGAACATGTGCCCCAGCAGGCAGAAGAGGCCCGCCCAGTATTTTGAAAAGGCCACAACATCCGCCCCGTCAAACACGAAATGGCGGAAGATCGAGGCGCTGACCAGCAGAGCCACTACCGCCTTCAGCACATCGGTGAGGATCACCACGGCGGTCAGAGGGCCGCCGAAGGTCCGGTAGAAATTGGTCAGCCCTGCGTTGCCGCTTCCGTGGTTCCGCACATCGTCCCGCAGGATATATTTGGAGACGATGACCGCTCCGTTGAAGCAGCCGCAGAAATAAGCGATCACCGCCACTGCCAGAGCCGGGAGCCAGAAGTCCATTCCCCATTCCAGCAATACATAACAAAGGCTCACCGTTTTATCCACGTCTTACTCCTCCTTATCGCCCTTCTGGCGGATGGTCATGCGGATCGGCGTCCCCTCCAGGCCGAATACATTGCGGATCTGGTTCTCCAGGTACCGCTGGTAGGAGAAGTGGAACAGCCGCGCGTCGTTGCAGAAGCAGACGAAGTGGGGCGGCTTGATGCCGGTCTGGGTCATGTAGTAGATCTTCAGCCTGCGGCCCTTGTCCGTGGGGGGCTGCACCCGGGTCTGGGCGTCGGCCAGGACAGAGTTGAGCATACCGGTGGTGATACGGGTGCTGGCCTGGTTATTGACATACTGGATCAGCTCAAAGAGCCGCTCCACCCGCTGGCCGGTAACAGCTGAGATGAACAGGATGGGGGCATAGGTCATGTAGCTCAGATCCCGGCGGATATCCTCCCGCATCTTATCCATGGTCTTCCCGTCTTTTTCGACCAGATCCCACTTGTTGACCACGATGATGCTGGCCTTGCCCGCCTCGTGGGCCATACCCGCCACCTTGGTGTCCTGTTCCGTGACGCCGTCCTGGGCGTCGATGAGAATGAGGCACACGTCCGCCCGCTCAATGGCCATCTGGGCCCGGAGGACGCTGTAGCGCTCGATGCTCTCGTCCACCTTTGCCTTCTTCCGCATCCCGGCGGTATCGATAAAGACATACCTGCCCGTCTCGTTTTCAAAACTGGAGTCAATGGCGTCCCGGGTAGTGCCGGCCACATCGCTGACGATGGTGCGCTGCTGGCCCAAAATCTTGTTGGTCAGGGAGGACTTTCCCACGTTGGGCTTGCCGATGATGGCCACCTGGATGCGGTCGTCGTCCTCCTCTTCCTCCGTCTCCGGCGGGAAGTACTGCACGCACGCGTCCAGCAGATCCCCGGTGCCGTGGCCGTGGACGGCGGAGACGGCGATAGGATCCCCCAGCCCCAGATTGTAGAACTCGTAGTAATCCGGATCAACCGCTCCCACCGAGTCCATCTTGTTCACCGCCAGGACGATGGGCTTGCCGCTGCGCAGCAGCATGCCGGCCACCTCCTGATCCGAGGCGGTGAGGCCCGTTTTGATGTCCGTGAGGAACACGATGACGTCTGCGTGGCTGATGGCGATATTCGCCTGCTCCCGCATGAACGTCAAAATTTCGTTGTCAGTCCTGGGCTCAATACCGCCGGTGTCGATGAGGGTGAATTTCCGGCCGTTCCAGTCGGTTTCCCCGTAGATCCGGTCCCGGGTGACGCCGGGGGTGTCCTCCACAATGGAGACACGCTTCCCGATCAGCTTGTTGAACAGCATGGACTTGCCCACATTGGGCCGGCCCACGATGGCTACGATAGGTTTGGCCATACTATGACCTCCAGTTCAGTTGGTATCCGTACTTTTTCTTATATAAGAAAAAGTATCAAAAAAAATTTTTACGCAAAACTTCGTTTTGCTTACATATTCATTCCATTGCAGGGAACTCCGGGCTTATTTCCTGCCCAGGATAGCGTCCAGCAGGTCGAAGCCGTCCTGCTCCACCACCGTCACCGGGACGCCAAGGGCCTCCTCCACATCTGTGACATGGGTGTCGTCCAGGAATACGTCGCCGCCGTGGCGGAGCATGTTGACCGGGATCAGCAGCCGATGGCCCAGATCCCGGCCCCTCAGCTGGGCGATCAAATCCTGACCGGTAATAAGGCCCGCCACATCGATGGTGTGTCCAAAAAAATCGTTCTGGATCGCCACCACCTGACCGGTAACGCCCAGTTTAGCCGCCGCCTTCCCCACCAGCGCCTGGAGATAGGGCCGGGCGCTGACGCCGGTGGCGATGGTAAAGGGTGCAGCTGGCTCCTCCAATGCCTCCTCCAGCTTCAGTCCGCTCTCAAACTCCGTGATCAGGCTGCGGAGCATCCCCACGCCGTTCTCGATCTGGACATAGCCCTCATAAAAGTCCTCCTCCGGCAGTTCCCTGCCCGCGCGGATATACAGCTCATCAGAACAGAAGAACATGCGGGAGCCGTGCTTTTCCAGGCACTGCCGGCCAAACGCCTCCACCTGGTCAATGACCGCGTTGGCTTCCTCCCGGTCCACCGGGCGCAGCTTTGCCAGACCCTGGCGGTATTTGGTCAGGCCCACCGGTACGATGGAGCAGCTGGCAAAGCCCCACTCCGCCATGTCCTCCATGGTCCGCTGGAGCTGCTCGCCGTCGTTCCACCCGGGGCAGAGGACGATCTGGCCGTTCATCTGGATGCCCGCCCTGCCGAAAGCCCGCATCAGCTCCAGGCTCCTGCCTCCGTTCTTGTTCCCCAGGAGGGCGCAGCGAAGCTTGGGGTCTGTGGCATGGACGGAGACATTGATGGGGCTGATGCGCAGGTCAATGATCCGCTGGGCCTCCCGCTCGGAGAGGTTGGTAAGGGTGATATAGTTTCCCATGAGGAAGCTGAGCCGCGCGTCGTCGTCCTTGAAGTAGAGCGTATCCCGGCAGCCCGGGGCCATCTGGTCCACAAAGCAGAACAGGCAGTGGTTGCTGCAGGGCCTGGGCTCATCCATCAGGTAGGTGTCGAAGTTGAGCCCGAGATCGACGCCCTCCTCCTTCCGCACCCGCAGCCTGCGCCGCCCTGCCGTGGACTCCAGCACCAGCTCCGGGTCCCTGTCGTAGCCGTAAAACCGGTAATCCAGCACGTCCACCACCTCGTGGCCATTGATGGACAGCAGCTTCTCCCCGATTTTGACCCCGGCCCTCTCGGCCGGGGACCGGTGATCGACGGATGTTACAACAGTGCTCATAGCGCCTCCTGATGGACACAGTAGTCTAGGATTGAGTATACTGTAAATTTTCCCTCATTTCAAGGGCGAAAATTCACAGAGTCCAGGACGGGCACAGATTTCTTTTCCCCCTGCCGGCACGGGTGAAAAACCGTTGTTCTTTTCCTGTGTCTGTGGTACACTAGGACCAACCGCGAACGCAAAGGAGAAAGAGCATGCACCCTTTTGAAAAAATTGAACTGCAGGATTGCCCCCTCTGCCATGGCCCGGGGCTGATCCAGGAAGAGGGCGGCTGGTGCCTGTATGTGGAGTGTCTGGACTGCGGCTGCCACACAGCGGAGCTGTCCTACTCCAACGAGGAGGAGCGGCAGGAGATGGCCCGGCGCGCCGCCAGGACCTGGAACATGGGCAAGGTCATCCACCCCGGCCCAGGAGATTGATCCTTCCCCCTCCCATCCTCACAGGAAAAGCGCCTGCCTCTCAACGAGCGATCGTTTTGAGGCAGGCGCTTTTTTGCGCATACCGGCAGGCGGCCAGCAGGGCGCGCCAGAAGCCCCCCTCCCCGCTGAAAAGCGCGCCCCCCGGGTTGCCCGGTATCGGGCAACAACAGGCCGTTTTAGGGGATAGGATAGAGGCCCGCAGCCGGCCTCCTATCAATGAAGGGGTGAAGTATATGACAACAAACGATAGCAACAGCGCAGGCAGCTGTCAGCGGGAGCCTGCCGGAAGGGGGGACCGCCCATGGAAGTGACCGTCAGCGCGGACGCCATCATCCGGGCCGCCTCCCTTTTGGCCGCCCTGGGCACTGTCGGCGGCGCGGGGATCTGGTGCGTCAAATTTGTGGACCGCCAGCGGCGCCAGGACAGGGAGATCGCCGCGATCCGCAGGGAGCAGACCCTGATCTGCTACGGCGTGCTGGCCTGTCTGAAAGGGCTGAAGGAGCAGGGCTGCGACGGCCCTGTTGCCGCGGCCCTGGAAAAGCTTGAAAAACACTTGAACCAGGCTGCCCACGAGGAGGCCGAGCCATGAGCGGCAAGCGGACAGAGCCAGGTCCTCTCTCCAAACTGTGGGCAGTAGGGAATACCAGCGGCAGGGAGAATTGCCCCGAAGGGGCAAAAAGGAGCCGCCTAGGCCGCTGGCTGGGAACGATCCCACATCTGTTTGGCAAGATCACCGTCATCTGGTGTGTGCTCTGTGGGACGGCGGCCAGCGCCTATTCCCTGCGGATTCTCAGCCGCACCGGCCACGATCCCGCCGCCCTGCTGGGCGTGATACTGGCCTTCTTTGGCGGAGAGCTGATGATACTGTGCCTGAAAAAAATTCTGGAACAATAGGAGGTACTCTGTGGAACGATTCATCAAACGAGCGGCAAATCTGCTCAGCGTAAAAAGTATTGTAACATTGGTGCTGACCCTGGTATTTGCCTACCTGGCCGTTGTCGGCCGCGTTACCGGGCAGGATTTTTTGACCATCTTCCTGATGGTGGTATCCTTCTACTTCGGCACCCAGTCCCAAAAAATACAGGAGGCGATGGACAGCCATGCTGAACAGCAGGGAGATTGACCTTCTGCGCCCCGATGTAGCGTCCAACTGCCGTATCTGGCAGGAGCGGTGCAAAGCGGCGGGCCTCCATGTGCTGATCACCAACACGGTCCGGGACAGGGAGTACCAGGAGTATCTCTACTCTCTCGGCCGCACCAGACCGGGACAGATCGTCACCAACGGCCGGACCCCCACCTTCCACAGCAACACGGCGGGGCTGGCCTGGGACTTCTGCAAAAATGTAAAGGGCCAGGAGTACGACGACCCGGCGTTTTTCAAACAGGCGGCGGCCCTCGCCAAGGAGATGGGGTTTTCCTGGGGCGGCGACTGGAGGAGTTTCCCCGACGCCCCCCATATCCAATGGGACGATCAGGGGCAGTGGACCAGCGCCATGATCCTGTCGGGCAGGCTGCCCCCGGATATGCCGCTGTATCAACAGCAGAATAAGGAGAAGAGCATGACAGGGAAAGAGATCTTTGACGCTCTGCAGGCCTATCTTGCGGAGCAGCCGGTGCCCAACTGGGCCAAGGAGGAGCTACAGCAGGCCGTTGACGCGGGCATCACCGACGGGACCAACCCCATGCAGCTGATCCCCCGCTACCAGGCGGCGATCATGGCCAAGCGGGCGGCGGAAAACTCATAAAGCAGGCTGGAGCGCCCGTTTGGGCGCTCCAGCCTGCAGGTTGTCAAGAAAGCCGTATCTTTTGCGCCAATGCGAGGCGGGCTCTGCCCCCTCGTGCTCCCCCTTATCCTTCCTCTTCTTCCTGATCGATACCTGGTTTTTTGGCAGGCTGAGCAGGCGCTTCGCATCCGTCGGCAGACTTGTCCGCGCTTTTTTCCAAAAACCTATCGACAAATGCATCCTCTATCTTTTTATAGCCGCCTACGACCGCGCCCTCAATGGCCTTATACCCCCCTACGACGGTATCCTCAACAGCCTTGTAGGCGCCGACAACGGCGTCGCCTACCTTACCGGTTTTCAGCTTCATGCTCTCTCCATCCTCGTCCTTCTCCAGGAAGGCGTCCACGAAGCTGTCCTCGACCTTTTTGTAGGCGCCTGTCACAGCTTCGCCGATTTTTCCATGCTTCAACTGATACTCGCTCATAGCAAATAACCTCCTGTATGTCTATCCTATTTATGATTTGTGGAACCGCCCGCGGGGCAGGCCCCCGCGGCCGCCGGCCTTGTCATCAATCGTGGACCCCGCGGGTCAGAGGGATCAGCATCAGCAGGACCACGATACCAACCAGACCGACGACGATGCCCAGGATCATCTTGCCGAACACCATGGTCAGGCACATGCCCACGCCCAGCAGCAGGGCGCCCAGCACGCCGACCACAATGGCACCCACCGTCTTGGCGTTGAGCTTGATGGGAGCCTTGCCCTCCATCTTGCGCCAGACGATCAGAGCGATCAGCAGGATCACCAGGCCGACGACGCCGGCCACGACGCCCTGGTTGAACATCCCCCACTCAGGCAGCATACACATACACATGCCCAGCGCAAAAAAGACCACGCCGATGGTCCCCAGGATCAACGCGACGAAATTACTTTTCTTCATGACGGTTCTCTCCTTCATTTATTCTAATTGTTTGGTCGATCTCCCGATCAACAAGTCAGATCATATTCTTCGATTGTTATCCCACTGTTTGAGTTTTGTTTGAGAAATATTAAAAGAGACAGCGGCCGATCGTTCGGCCGCTGTCTCTTTTTCAGTGGGGAAGCAATTGATGGCCTCGTTCGCACAGGCGATAGATCTCCTCCAGCTTTTCCTCGATCATCGGATCGACCTGGGCCGTCCTTCGGTGGAGCTGCCTGCGGTAGAGGAAGATGGGGGCGATCCACCCGGCGAAGGCGGGCACGGCGAACAGAATACAGGCCAGGATGTGGGGCGGCTGGGCGGTGACTGCAAAGACGGAGAGCGCCATAAAAGCGGTCCCGATCAGGCCGACCACAATCGCCGAAATGGTGGGTTTGGAGGTCTTGGAGCGCTCCAGGGCCTCCACCTCCTTGGCGCAGGCTTCAAAATTGCGCTGGAGCCGTGTCAGCTCCGCCTTGTTGACAATGCGGCGGTCCCGCTTCAGCATGACGGTTATCATGCCGTGCTGATCGCGGGGCGGGCTGTTTTCATCGGCAGCCCATCCGAAGTTCTCATAGCAGTCCAGATACAGCGAAAATTGCTCGCTGGGGACGGACAGTTCCTTGTATTCATAGCCCACAAAGTCCCGGGACGTTTTGGTGATCTCGCTCATGGCTCCCTCTTTCCCCCCGTCGGCAGGCGCACCGTAAAGGTGGAGCCCTCCCCCAATGCGCTGGACACGGTGATGGTGCCGCCGGAAATTTGCAGAATCCGCAGGGCAAGCGCCAGCCCCAGGCCATTCCCGGCCGTGGAGTGGGAGGTGTCGCCCTGATAGAATTTTTCAAAGATGTGGGACATGGTTTCCTGCGTCATGCCGCAGCCTGTGTCAGATACTGTGACGGTGACGGAATCCGCGTCAGAGGTCTGCGTCAGCCGGACAGTCCCGCCCTCCGGGGTGAACTTGATGGCATTGGAGAGCAGGTTGTTCCACACCAGCTCCATCATCTCCCGGTCGGCGCAGATGGTGGCCCGGTCCTCGGTTTCAAACTCCAGCTCAATGTTTTTCTTGTCCCAGGAGTCCTCAAACAGCAGGGCGCACTCGCTGAGCTGCCCGCACAGGTTGTAGGGCTCCAGCACCGGCTGGATGATCTGGTTTTCGATCTTATTCAGCTTCAGGATGTTCATGACCAGATCCGTCAGGCGGTGGACATTCTGTAAAATGGTGTCCAGGGCGTCCTCACGCTCCTCCGGGGAGAGATTTCCCCTTTTGAGCATCTGGGCGTAGTTGGAGATCACGGCCAGGGGCGTCTTGATCTCGTGGGAGACGTTGGAGATGAAGTCAGTTTTCATGGTCTCAATGCTGCCCAGCTCTGCCACCATCTTGTTGAAGTCCTGAATCATCAGGTCCAAATAGTCCAGCTTATCCGCGGTGTGCATGGTTGGGACATAGACGGAGAAATCCCCTTGGGCCACCTGCTTTGTAGCCTGGGCCAGCGCCTTGACGGGCTTTTCATAGGTCTCCCGTGTCAGCTTCACAATGGCCCATGTAGTCATCAGGGACATCCCCATCCAGTAAATGATGGGAACCACAGATTGAATGACCGCGTTCAAGGCCAGACGGTCCATCAGGACCAGCAGCCCGTAGTGGATGCCGGAGGTCAGCAGAAGGCCGCCCCAGACCACGCAGAACATGACCAGTGGGAATTGGTTCAGGCTAAAGGGCATAAACCGGCCAGACATGGTCCTCATGACTTAACCACCGCCTTATAGCCCAGGCCCCGGACGGTCTTGATCTCGAAGCCGTCGCAGACAGAGCACTTATCCCGCAGCTTGGTGATGTAGACATCCACCGCCCGCAGGCTGGTCTCGCTCTCCACGCCCCAGAACTCGTCCATCAGCTGGGAGCGGGAAAAGGTGTGGTTGGGGTAGGACAGCAGCTTATAGAGGATATTGAACTCCCGGGTGGTCACAGGCACCTCGATCCCGTCCACCTCGGCGCTCATGGCGTCGGCATTTAAGGTCAGATTGCCCACGGTCAGCTTGCGGCTGGCCTCAATATTGGCCCGGCGCAGCAGCGCCCTCACCCGCATCAGCAGCTCGCTGAAGTCGATGGGCTTGACCATATAGTCGTCGATGCCCAGGTCGAAGCCCTTCTGCTTGGCGGGCAGGTCGTCACGGGCGCTCATAAACAGGATGGGGATACTCCGGTTCAGGCCCCGCACGGTTTTGGCGAACTCAAAGCCGTCGGTCCCCGGCATCATGATGTCGGAGATGATCAGGTCATAAATGCTTCCGTACATGGCATCATAGGCGCGGTCGGCGCTGAGGCACCCTTTGGCCTCATAGCCGCTGTCGTTAAGATAGGCGCAGACGCTCTGGTTCAGCTTCGCGTCGTCATCCACTACTAAGATCCGGATCATTTCTCGTCCTCCTTCTTCGGATTCCCTGTTATATCAATCGCAGGTATTTCACCCTGCTTCCTTGAAAATGTTCTGATCGCCGCCGCCCCATTTTCTGTGCCCGGCCTTTGGCTGCGGAATGCGTCAACTACGCGGCTTGTCATGCCTCAGTATGTTTTCAATTTCTTTCCGGCCTGCGTCACCATGAACACTGCAAGCGTGAATACCATGGCGCACACTGCAAGGGCGGTTCCTGCGGTCATCCACTTTTGAAACTGTGGGTCGCCGCCGAACTGGTCCAGCATGGCGGTCTCCAGGGAGAAGATCGACACCAGCGCGGTGGTCAGGTTCACCGCCTTGGCAGCCGACAGGACCGGGCTTTTAAACTTCCGGTACTTGACTGTGTTGACGATGGAGAGGATCAGGCAGTAAAAGGCGTAGAACCCCACGGCAAAAATCAGAGTTCCCTGATAGCGGTAGCCCTGTCCCTCCCGGACGATCTGCACCGCAATAATGTCCAGGGCCAGGCTCAGCGTAATCAGGAAAAAGCCGGTGGCCCGATAGGTGTGCAGCTCGCTTTGATACCCGTCCGCGTCATACTCCATTGGAAGCCTGCAAATCAAATAGATGCGCACACCGCAGAGAAGGACATAGTAGAGCGCCAGGGCGCCGTCCCAAAAAGAGGAAAAGCGCACCGCACTTACTAATCTTAGCACAGAATAGGCCAGACTGACCAGAAGCGAAATGTGAAGCCCCACCCGCACACGAAAAAAAGCGTCGGTCAGATACCGATTGCTGATGGGCGTTTCATACAGTTTCCGCCGGAGGGCCTTCCCTCCCGTCACCGCCTCCGCCACGGCGATCACCAGTGCATAGGCGGACAAGACATAGGACACATAGGCAAAAAGCGTCTCCTCAAGCCCTCTGGAAAATGTAAAAAACAGCATCGTACTGCCCAGGATCACCAGCACAATGACCCACGGCAGTCCTGGGTATAATAGCTTTCTAAGTCTCGGCCACCGCCGCATGTCTGCCTACCTCCACATCTGAAGCCAGAACAATGATATCATATATGCCATCTTTTTGTTTAGGCTGTATTTGAGTTTTGTTTCAAAATTATTAATTTCTCTGCAGGGCCGCCATGAAAAAGCCTGACCGGCTGCGGTCAGGCTTTTTGGACCCACTGCGGTCCCGTTCTTCTATCCATTTCAACCGTATATCCGCCGCCCTCCGCTGTCCATCTGCAACGGCAGGCTCATGCCATCTGATTTTCCTGCTTTTTCAGCACCGTCAGCTTGTTGGAAAAGTCCCGGATGGGCCGCATCCTCCCCAACACCTTATAGACAGGATACAGCTCCTTCATCCCCTCCGCCAAGCTCACGTCCTCGATCCATACAAGCCCCGGCGCCATACCCTCCAGATCCCGGCCGGTTTTCAGGCCCCAGGTAAACCTGGCCCTGCTGGCCTCAATGGACTTCTCCTTCACATGGCGTACAACATAGGGACTCATGATCTCCATGATGATCTCCGCATCACGGAACCGTCTGCAGATAATGGACAGGATCTTCCTTACGTCCTCCTCAGTCAGGTACATGGACAGCCCCTCCATAAGGACCAGCGCCGGCCCCCGGGGTTCTTCGATCTCCGCCGCCCAGCTCTCATCCATAGCGGACTTGGCGATCATGGAGACGCGCCCGTGCTCGTCCAGAAAGCGGCGGCGGATCTCGATCACCTCCGGAAGATCCAGATTGTACCAGCGCACCTGTCCGTTATCCAGCCGGTAGACCCGTGTATCCAGGCCGCAGGCGATATTGACAACGGTCGCGTCTGGATAGTCCCGGATAAAACCGCCTACCATCCGGTCTAACAAAATGGTGCGGGCAATGACGCCGCTGCTCATGGCGGCGTCTTTTTCCGCCTTAGAAAAGTCATAATCCAGCTGTCTGACGATCTCTATGGCCTTCCCGTCGTAAAACTTATGTCCCTGCCCCTGGGAATGGGCCGCCCTGGCGAACAGGGTTTGCAGCATCGTCTCCGGCACGCCCTGAATATTTACCTTCTCCATATTTCTTACTCTCCTTTTTCAGGGATCACGGAACGCGTCGGTCCTTCCGATGGCAGACGCTCCACACGGCCATGACCACGAACCAGATCATCATGCTCTCGCTCATCAGCCCGTTGGTAAAGGCAAGGCGGAAGGGACGGTCCGGCATCAGCGCCGTGAGCAGCTTCAGGAGGACGTAAAAGACCAGCGGGTTTGACAGGGCCATCCCCCTGGGGAACAGGCTCTTTCCCCGTGCCAGCGTCCAAAACCAGTAAAGGTACGGCGGGAGCATCAGCACTTCACTGACAAGAACGAGCCAGGATAAATGGGCAAACAGCGCCTCGGACACCGGGAGGGCCGCGGCGGCGTAGCCATTGCCGGACATCCAGGCAAACCCGTATAAGATCATGATGTAAAACAGGTGCAGGCACAGCCAGGACGTCAGGCTGAACGCCGTCAGGCCCTGATATATCTTTCGGTGGCGCCCCTCTTTCAGAAAGCCCGCAATGGCAAACAAGGCAATGCCATAGAAAAGGATACCGGGAAACGCCAGCGCCATGGCAAGGGTGTTCCGCCAGGGCGCGATAGCCGCCGTGCCCACGGTCAGCCAGGACAGCTTTCCCATATATGCCGTGTCCCCGTAGATCATCAGCCAGTCTCCGGCGCCCAGGCAAACGCAGCCCAGCATACCGCATACCAGCGCGGCCATCATTTTTCCCCTGGAGATCGTGGGAGCCGTCATCATGCGTTCCCCGCCTTTCCCGGAAACCACGGGATACAGCGGTTCACCCGTCTGCAGTAATCCGTGTACTCCTGTCCGTACAGCTTTGCCAGCCATTTTTCTTCCGTGTGCTTAATCAGCACCGTTAAGTAAAGCCAGTACGCCGGCGGCAGCACCAGCAGCCACAGGTTGTCTGCCAGCAGCAAGGCCCCGGTGCATGCCATCAGGAACGCCGCATAGATCGGGTTGCGCACCCAGGCATAGATCCCTGTCGTCACCAGGGTGTTATTCTTAATGTGGTCGTCTACTCTGGAACGAAATACCGCGCTCCACCACGACCAGGCTCCCAGCGCGATCAGGAGTATCCCGGCGGCGATCAGCGGAATACGAAGAGGCCCCGCCTGCGCCGTCGGGATACGCCCGGCGGCAGTCAGAGCGATCCCGGCCGCAGTCAGCACAATAATGACCGCCACATAGGCCGGACCCACGCCATACATAGGCAGATGCTGTTCGTTTTTCATACGCAAGACCCCCTTCATTTTTTGCCGGGCAGGCGGAGTCAAAAAAGCAAAACGACCAGCCCGCCCACCACCGCCGCTCCGGCGATCCAGATCACGGTCAAGATCCCCCTCTTTTTCAGCACCTGTTGCCACGTCTGCACAAAGGGGAGGTCCTCCGTGCCGGGAAGGACCCAGAATTTGCTGTGCCCCACCCACAGCTTGTCGATCACGATGCCGTCGTACCAGTTCATTACTTCCAGGAACAGCAGCGCCTGCCAATAGGCGGTTTTAAAATCCCGGATCCCATTCCAGCCGCCGATGATGAGCAGCAGCGCTCCCAGCATAACGAGGTAAAACAGCGCCATGAACCGCTTTCTTCTCCTGCCCATGGCGGCCCTGTCCGCCAGGCCGAGGGCGAAAGCCCGCTCCTGCACCGGCCTGGGATAGAAGAACAGGCCGTTCACCGCCCCACCCCGGACCACAAGCGCCACCATCCCGGTGAACAGGAGCAGATAAAGGATGATTTGAAATACGAGGATCATCGTCCCACCTCACTTTCCGTCTTTGCCGTTCACCGTATCAGCATGCCGGTCCCCCGTGATGAAATAATCGCAGTACGGCCCGCCGGAGGCGATGGTCTGCTCCCGGTGCAGGACGCCGTGCTGAAGCGCGATCATCACCTCGTCCAGCTCGCACAGCAGGGGCATCAGTTCCTCCACGCCCAGCTTTTTGCAGTAGGCGCAGATGGGGCAGCGGGTGATGCGGTAGTAGCAGGCCCCCTCGTAGGGCTTGCCCACAAAATCCACCTTAAAAGAGTTCGGATACTGCCGTTCCCGCTCCGGGGTGTACCATTGTACATACTTCAGAATGCTCTTCTGGTTGGCCAGCTTGCCCTTGGGCGTGTTCAGATCCACCCGTGTGAAATAGAACTTCACATGGTACAGGCTGCGGCGCATCATCTCCTGGACGACCTCAGGCGCGATTTTTTTGCCGCTTGCCAGGTACGGGGCCACAAAGGCGAGCGCAAACAGCTCGTTGTAGGCCATGGGATTGCCGTCCCCTATATCGTCCGCCTCCAAAACGAGTTTCTGATACAGGCTGTGCGCCTTCCGCATCGTGTCGCGGGCAAAATCCCGGCCGCAGCGTTCGGCCAGGACTTTCCGCATCGTCCCGCGAAACACGGCAAAGTAAAAGCCGTTGTATTTCATGCGCTTGCCTCCCCCTTATCATCATCTGCGCCGCCGATCCCCCGCTTTCGCATTCCAAAAAGCAGATCAGAAAGGCTTTCATATGGTTAGCAATAACTAACTATATGCCAATATTATAATACCTGCGCTCTCCCATTTCAAGATTCCTGTAAAAATAATTTCCGGATCTTTTGGGGCCGTTCCCGAAAGCGCGCGCTTCTCCGCCGCCGCACGCCTGGCTTTTATTTTTCTGGGCGCGGCCCGCCCTGCCCTCACCTGCGCTCTGCCGCCGGCATAAGATAGCGTATCCCCTGTCTCTTTGGAGGTGAATACCATGGAGGAATCCAGCAAGTCAGAAACCATGAAAGCGCGCGTCTGCTGCGTCAACTGCTGCGACCTGTTGGTCTGCGATCTCTGCACTTCCCAGGAAGTGCTCGTCCATACGCCGAAGGCACACTGCTTTTCCGTTGGGGACTGCGTGTGCATCGAATACAGCGGGGCTATGACCATGAGCCTCCCGCCCCAGATCTCCGCGACCTGCATCCGCCATATGTCCCAGCGCTGATCCCCAGGGCCTGCCCATCCGGGCAGGCCCTATATCCATGAAGTGGAGGCCCTGGCCCGTGTCCTGCTCCCGGAGATACAGGCGTTTTTCGAGAGCGAGGAAGGACAGCGGGAGTTTGCGGAGTGGAAAGCGCAACAGGAAAAGAACAAGGCGAAACAGGACTAATAAGAGGCGGGAACATCT
Organism: uncultured Oscillospiraceae bacterium; assembly: GCA_902373635.1. GTDB lineage: Bacteria > Bacillota > Clostridia > Oscillospirales > Oscillospiraceae > Pelethomonas. Next base: position 28,458 of record CABKMV010000006.1, on the reverse strand, counting down.
TAAACAATGCTCCCGCTTCATGTTTTGACTTCATCCAGCATAAAAGTGAATGTCTGTCCAGCATGCCCCGTTCCATTGATAAACAACTTCCTCATAAACTGTACCAGGAGATGAAGTCTTTCCATCAAAATAAGTTCCTTCATGGCGTAAATATTTTACAATTAAATCCATATTACCATCTTCATCCCAATCTTCCCAATCCAATTCCGGGAGGATTGTAGGGTCTTCCCACGCTTTTTGCTCAAACATCTGGAAGTGTTCTCCATATTGAATGTAAACTTGATTTCTTTCTTCCAAATTATCACAATAAATTGCAATACCTTCGTCGGGAATGTTACCAAGTAGTAAATAGCCGCCTTCACCATTTATATCTGAAGATGTTGCTAAATTCATGGGTAAATTGTCAGGAAGTTGGAGTACACCATCGTCATTGCCCGCGGGAGCAACTTCTATCTTATCATCGGATATGGTAGTCGTTTCCGAAAGATTTTCTTTCTCCTGTGCCTGTTGCTGTCCACATGCGACCAGTCCTAACATACATGTCATTAACACGATAAATGCTATACACTTTTTCATACAACCCACTCTTTCAAAATAGTGCTTCTATTCATAATGACGCAAAATAATAAAAATAGTTCCATTTTGTCAAAATATATCATAAATCAAACAATAAGACAAGGACAGGGTGTAACCTCCCTGTCCTTATCTTGCTAAAGCACATTCTCAATAGAAATGATAAATCCGAACACATTCCCTATTTGGAGAATGTAGTTCGGATTATCATCATTTGGTCGGAGTGTAATTATAGGACTTAAAGTCTACAGGTTTAGTAAAACCAAACCGAAGCCCAGCGCAGCACCCGCAAGGGGGCAGGCCGCATCCGTAAGGCGGCAAAGCCGCCAACGGCTGCGCTCCGGGTTCGGTTTGGAGAGGAGCTGCGACAGAATGAGTGAGAAGTGACCTTTTGATAAAAAAAGTCGCTGCGAACGATATGTCGTCCGCAGCGACGTGGTCCGAGTGACTGGATTCGAACCAGCGGCCTCTTGAACCCCATTCAAGCGCGATACCAAACTTCGCCACACCCGGATGGACCATGTTTGCCAGCCTTTCGTTGCCAGCTAGGATATGTTAACACACTCTTTCAAAATATGCAAGTCCTTTTTTTAAAAAAATCCACGGAATTTTCGTTGACAAACCCGCTCCAACATGGTATCATCATTACTGCGCCTGAAAACCGATTGGGAGAGATGTCCGAGCGGTTTAAGGAACCGGTCTTGAAAACCGGCGATGTGAAAGCATCCGTGGGTTCGAATCCCACTCTCTCCGCCACCTTTTCATTGACCGAATGGAATACCGGAATACGAAGTTCGACCTATGCGGAAGTACCCAAGTGGCCGAAGGGGCTCCCCTGCTAAGGGAGTAGGCGTCTAAACAGCGCGCGAGGGTTCAAATCCCTCCTTCCGCGCCATGTCGTCGCAAGCGATATACACGCTTGCGGCGACTTTTTTAAAGTGCTATCTGAGAACTGCCACGAAAGGGGGCCCCGCCATGACCACATCTGAGCACTATCCGTCCGACCTTCTGTTTTTCTTTGACAGCCGGCCTGTGGAGCTGTCCCTCTATCAGGCCCTTTTTGAGCGTATGGAGTCCGCGTTCCCCGGCGCCTCCGTCAAAGTGCAGAAGAGCCAGATCAGCTTTTACAACAGGCACCTCTTTGCCGCTGTGTCGCTGCCGGCCAGGCGCCGGAAAGGCTGGCCCAGCACGTGCATCGGCGTGACCATCGGGCTCTCCCACCGCCTCTCCTCCCCCCGGGTCGTTGTGGCCGTGGAGCCATATCCCAACCGCTGGACCCACCATGTCCTGGTATCTCAGGAGAGGCAGATCGACGACGAGCTGCTGGAATGGCTGCGGGAAGCATATGATTTTGCGCTTTTGAAATAGGGCGTCCCGCGGAAGGCAGCCGCCCCCGCCGCAGGAAAAGGAAAAACCGCTGTTCCATCCTTGACAGGAGCCGAGCGCAGGACTATAATATGGCTGGTCATACATGAGCCGCTCCCCAGAGCGGCTTCATTGAAACGCAGAAGTTAGGTATTACTAACTTTCTGGGAGGGATCCGTACAAATGAAATTCTATGTGTTTGGAGATCAAAAAAAGCCCGTGCTTTTTCTGCTGCCCGGCACCTGCTGCCACTGGAAGCGCAACTTCGGCGCTGTGATACCCCTGCTGGAGCGGGATTTTTACGTGGTCTGTGTCTCCTACGACGGCTTTGATGAGACAGAGCAGGCCCTATTCCCGGACATGCTGACAGAAGCCGAAAAAATCGAGGCATATATACAGGAAAAGTTCGGTGGTCACATCTGCGCCGCCTACGGCTGCTCTCTGGGCGGCAGCTTTGTGGGCCTGCTGATCCAGCGGCAGCGCATCCACATGGACCACGGCATTCTGGGCAGCTCTGACCTGGACCAGGGCGGCGGACTGTCCGCCCGGTTCCAGGCGCGGCTGATCGCAAAGGTGTTGTTCCGTATGTTCCAAAAGGGCCGGCTGCCCGGATGGATGCAGAAAAGATTGGACAAGAAGCCCCCGGAGGAGCGGGCGTACATGGACCGGATGCTGGACATGTTCGGCGTCGGCTCGGAAGACATGTCCTTTGTCCAAAAGGCCAGCATCCGAAATCAGTTTTACTCCGATCTGGTGACGCCGCTGGAGGACGGTATTTCTGTTCCCGGCACAGTGGTCCATATCTTTTATGCGCTGAAAATGGGAGAGCAGTATGAGGGGCGCTACCGGCAGCATTTCAGGGACCCGGACCTGCGCCGCCATAACATGCGGCACGAGGAGCTGCTGGTCTGTGACCCGGGAGAATGGGCGGCGGAGGTACTCCGCAGCTGCGGAATAGAGCAAGGTCAAGGAATATAAAGCCTGTGAACCGGCGCAAGCAGCCGGTCTGCAGGGAATTGTAAAGGGAAAGGGAGAAACGGCATGATGTTGATCGATTTGAAAAACGGGGTCAAAAAATACGGGGACGGCGAAACGGCGGTCTACGCCCTGGACCACGCGTCCCTGGAGCTGGAGAAGGGGACGGTCTGTGTGATCCTCGGCCCCTCCGGCTCGGGAAAGAGCACGCTGCTCAATATGCTGGGCGGGCTTGACACATTGGACAGCGGCGAGCTGACGGTGGCCGGGAAGCGGATCACGGGGCTGTCCGGCGACCAGCGGACGGACTACCGCAGGGAGGACGTGGGATTTGTCTTCCAATTTTACAACCTGATCCCCGACCTGACGGTGGAGGAGAACATCCAGGTGGTGGCGGATATCTCCGCCCACCCGCTGGATATGGAGGAAGTCCTGCGCGCGCTGGATATCGAAAAATATCGCCGCCGCTTTCCCAAAGAGCTCTCCGGCGGCCAGCAGCAGCGGGTGGCTATCGCCCGGGCCATGATCAAAAATCCCAAGCTGCTCCTGTGTGACGAGCTGACCGGCGCGCTGGACACCAAGTCCTCCCGCAGCGTACTGGAGTTTGTGGAAAAGATGAACCGCCAGTTCGGCACCACGGTGGTAATCATCACCCACAACGAGGCCATTGCCGGCATGGCGGACCAGGTGGTCCGCCTTCGGGACGGGCGGATCGTGGAGAGCCGGAAAAACGAGGGAAAGCTCCCCGCCGCCGAGCTGGTCCTGTAAGGAGGCGGCATGATGAAGCTGAACAGGCGGTATGTCCGCAATATCCGGGAAAATCTCTCCTTCTACATATCGGCCACCGTGCTCACCGTCGTCACCCTGCTGCTGTACTTTTTATTCAACATCGCGGGAAACGCGATCCTGGACTTTGGCGATGAGTTCTTTCCCCGCAACAGGCTGGAGGACGCCCATTTCTCCACCTATCTCCCCATTCCCGACGAGGGCATTGGGGCATTGGAGGACGAATACGGCCTCACCCTGGAGGCCCAGCACTACATCAATCTGGAGACGGACGGCGTCACCGCCCGGGTCTTTGAGCGCACCCAGTACGTGGATCTTTACGAGGTCACGGAGGGCCGGGACATGGCAGCTGACGATGAGATCGTCATATCCGAGGGGTATGCGGTGGAAAACGGCGTGGCCCTTGGCGATCCTATGAAGATCGGCGGGAAGGAATATCGGGTCGCCGGCTTCATGCAGCGGCCGGACTATCTGTATATGCTGGAAAATGAGGACGACTCCTATAAAAACGTCTCCACCTTCTACCTCTGCTATATGACCGACGCCGCCTTTGACCAGCTGGGCGCCGCCGGCGTGCAGTATCTTGTGCGCTACGGCGAGGATTCCGACGTCATGGGCTTCCGCCGGGCAGTGCATGAGCAGTACTATATGCGCTCCTACAGCGCCGCCGGGGAAAATCCCCGCATCGTCATGGTGGACCAGCAGGCGGAAATGTTTATCATCATGGCGTATCTCCTTTTGTGTATCCTGCCTCTGATCGCCGTGGCGCTGGTCAGCATCATCATCAGCCGCAAAGTAAAAAGCGAGCAGCGCATGATCGGCACGCTGTCGGCCATGGGGTACAAAAAAGGGCAGCTTATGCGGCACTACGCCGGCTTCGCCGTCCTGCCCGGGCTGGTGGGCGGCGCCCTTACCGCCGCGATCTCCGCCCTGGCCGCCCAGCCCCTCAGTGAGATGGGCCTGCAGGACTACGAACCCATGCGGGTGGTCGGACATTTGAAGGTGTTGGACGCTGTGTTGGGCGTTGTGATCCCAACGGTGATGTACGCGCTGGCCGCGCTGCTGTCTGTGCACAGGCTTCTCAAAAAGGACACCGTCCTGCTGCTCAGCGGCAATGCCGACAGCGGGAAGAAACGGCTCAAGCGGGTCTTTGCGGGCAGAAACATGTCCTTCCGTACCAAATTTGCGGCCCGTTCCCTCCTCGGCAACCCCGCCCGGAGCTTTGTGGTGCTGCTGGGCGTGTTCCTTGGCTGCTTCATTATGCTGCTGGGGCAGGCGTTTTTTGACTCCATCACCCATATGGGAGATGCGGCGGCGGACGCCATGGGCAGCTTCGAGCATGAATACATCCTCAATGAGCTGTTGGATGAGAATCCCTACGGCGGGGAAACGATGCTGGTTTCCGCCGTAGAGAGCGCGGACGGCGGCTCCCTCTCCGTCATCGGCGCCTCCAGCGGCAGCTCCTACCTGAAGCTGGAGGATCAAAGCGGCAGCCCGGTCCCCATCGACGAGGGCTACTATATTACCAGCCTGGCGGAACTGGTGTTCGGCTGGCATGAAGGCGACCACGTGACGGTGTACAATCCGCTGTCGCTTGAGAAGAGCGAGATCACCATTTCCGGCGTGATAGCGAACAACCTGCAGAAGAGCATCATCGCCTCCAAATCCCTCGTCGCAGAGCTGACGGGCCTGGATGAGCAGTATTTCAACTGCATCATCAGCGACCAGGCGCTTTCCATACCGGAATCCATGATTGCGGAGGAGATCCAGCCCTCCGACATTGCGGACCAGGCCAAGGCCATGACAAACCAGATGGAGTTCCTTCTGCAAATGATCATCGCTCTGGGTGTCATCATCTGCGTCGCCGCCGTGTATGTGGCGGTGAACATGTTGGTAACGGAGAGCCGCAGCAGCATTTCCATGCTGAAGGTGCTGGGCTACCGGGACCGGCAGATCGACCGCATCGTGCTGCAGTCCCACCACATTCTTCTCCCCATCGGCATATTGCTCTCCATCCCCGCCACTTACGCGGCATGTGATGCGTTCTTTAAAATGATGGTGGATTACGGCGTGATGCTCATCGACTCCTATATCTCTCCGTCAAGCTATGTGATCGCTGTTGGTCTGACCGTCCTGTGCTATTTCGCCTCTCTGTGGCTGCTGCGCCGGAAAGTAAAGCGGGTGGACATGATCGAGAGCCTGAAGGACAACAGGGAATAGCGATTTGGAAAAATACATCTGCCTGGTTTGCGCTCTGCCGTATGCTATGAATGACAGATGTCAGGCTCCGCCTCTTCCGTGGCAGATTGCGGTTATTATGTCAACCAATCTGCGCTGCCCGCGCCAGATGCCCGCCGGATCTATGATTTCGGCGGGCTTTGCTTTTCAAAATCCTCTCCTGGATATACAGGAAAGGGGCTGGTTTTTCCCTTGTTTTCTGGTATAATCATATGGAACATTTTCTGTTGGAGGCATGATTATGTCTGCTATCATCGATTTCAGCCAGTATGCCCAGCTGCCCGATCCGGATGGGATGGACCGGGAGGAGCTTCTGGACTATTTGGCAGAGGTCCGCGCCCAAATCAGCCTGCTGGACGAGGAGGAGCCGGAGGATATGGAGAGCGAGGCGTACGACGCCTGGGGCGACCGCCACGAGGCGCTGGAGGACCTGGCTGACGAGATCCAGGATCTTCTGGATGAGCTGGGAGGGCCAAATGGCTGATTTCAAGTACTGTAAGCTGGAGATCTTCATCCCGGAGACCCATCTGGCTGTGCTGCAGAAGGCGCTGCAGGAGGCGGACGCCGGGCATATCGGCAAGTACGACTGCTGTCTGTCGTACAGCCGTGTCACCGGCTGCTGGAGGCCCCTGGAGGGGGCGAATCCCTACCTTGGGAGCGCCGGCGAGATCAGCTCGGAGCCGGAGCTGAAGGTGGAGGCGGCCTGCCTGGCCGAGCGGGTGGATGAAACGGTGGAAGCGGTAAAAAAAGTCCACCCCTACGAGGAGCCGGTCATCAATGTGATCCCCCTGTACCGGACCAGCTTTTGAGCGTACAATAAGGAATAGGAACTATGCGGATCATCATCTCACCAGCAAAGAAAATGCATGTGGACACAGACAGCTTTGCTGTGGACGGGCTGCCCCAATTTCTCGGCGAGGCGGAGAAACTGAAGGCGGTTTTGCAGGGCATGTCCCCCCGGCAGCTGCAGGAGCTCTGGCGGTGCAATGACGCCATCGCTGCGCTGAATGTGGCGCGGCTGGAGGCGATGGACCTGCGCCGCCGCCTGACGCCCGCTATTCTGGCCTACGAGGGGATCCAGTACCAGTATATGGCGCCGGGGGTCTTTGAGACCGGGCAGCTGCACTACATCCAGGAGCATCTGCGCATCCTGTCCGGCTTTTACGGTCTGCTGCGGCCCTTTGACGGTGTGACGCCCTACCGCCTGGAGATGCAGGCCCGGCTGAGCGTGGACGGGCATAGGGATCTGTACGATTTCTGGGGCGGCGCTCTGGCGAAGCAGCTTGCGTCGGAGACGGGCCTGGTGCTGAACCTGGCTTCCCGGGAGTACAGCCGCGCCGTGGCGCCCCATCTGCCGCCGTCCGTCCGTTTCCTCACCTGTACATTCGGCGAACTGAAGGGCGGAAAGGTCGTTGAAAAAGGGACTATCTGCAAGATGGCCCGGGGCCAGATGGTGCGCTGGCTGGCAGAAAACAATGTCACAGAGCCTGAGGATCTCAAAGCCTTTTCGGACCTTGGCTACCGCTTTTCTCCAGCCCACTCCGGAGCTGACCACAACGTGTTCCTCAAGGGAGAGTCCTAGCCCGCCGGAAGCCTTGTGCAGCAAGGCGCTGCGGGGCATTTGATCCTGTTCGGGGCGGGCTGTGCCCCCCCGAGCTTCCCCGCCTAAACCAACCCATTTTTCACAAATTGGGAGGGGTTTTGGCAATCTGATTTTCTATATAAAACGGGGCGGCCCACAAGGCCGCCCACGTTTTTGTATATACTCCGCTTTCCCTTGCCCGGCTACAGCAGACGCAGGCGCTCGGCAGCGGCTATCGCCTCTGTCCGGCCTGTCACCCCCAGCTTTTTGAACAACTTGCGGATATGGGTCTTCAGGGTGTTCTCCGATATGCCTAGGATCTCCCGGATCTCCTCGTTGGTCTTGTGCCGCCCGATCAGCCGCAGCACCTCCAGCTCCTTCTTGGTCAGGCTCTGGACGGACGCCGGGCCGGCGGGGGCCAGATAGTCGGGATACCGGGCGGCGAAGGTCCGCACCGCCTTTTGGACGCGGGAGAATTACTTTTCGTCTCCTGCCCACGCAAAGTCCTTCAGCAGCGGCAGCAGGGCCGCCCCCTCATGGGTGAACACCGTGACGTAGCCGTACTCCCAGGCCAGCTCCAGCGCAGCGGCCAGATGCTCCCGCCAGTCCGCCTCCTCCATCCGGCGGCGGCAGACCGCCAGCAGGATCAGCGCCTCAATCCGGTCCAGCGCGCGGTCATACCGGGTAAAGTAATCCAGCAGGCGGCCCAGCAGGGCCAGAGCGGACCGGTATTCTCCCCGCTGGAGGTAGCAGCGCGCCTTGGTCAGGTAGCGGTAGCGCTCCATAATGAAGAAGTCGTTCTCATCCGGGGCCTCCTCCATGAACCACCGGTGGGCATACTCTCCGCCGGTGAGCAGGGCGAAGCGGCACAGCAGCGCGTCCAGGTTGGGCAGGAGCTGCCTCTGTCCTGTATCCTCCATTCGTGTTCGGAAAGCGGTTATGTCCCGGACAGCCTGCTCCAGCTCCCCCTGGTCGCACTGGCATTTGGCAAGCAGGGCCGCCAGCACAAATTCCAGTTCCGGCACGCCCCGCTGCTGGATGTCGATGCGGCGGGAGGCCAGGGTCAGGTAGACGTCGCTGATATCCTCGCCCTTTTCATACCGGCTCTCAGCCAGGGCTACGTCGGGCAGGCCCACCCCCAGGCGTCCCAGCAGGGCCTCCACCGGCTTCCGGATAGTGCTGTACAGCAGCCGGTCCTTCGGCACCCAGGAGGAGAAGTCCTTCCCGCCCCGGAGAACGCTGGGCAGGTTGCTGGTGACGGAAAACTCCGGCAGGCGGATGCCGCCCGCCTGGAGCTGGTCAAAGGCGGAGAGCAGGATGTCCTTGATGTGCAGGCTCCCCCGATGGGGCAGGGCGATATCCAGATACCGGACCAGCCCCTGAACCTCCCGGAAATTGCCGGCGCGGCGGTCCAGGCCGTCGGCATAGTCCTTCAGGGTGTTGTACCACCGTTCCGAGCCGTCCACGTCGAAGGTCAAGGAGCAGAGGATGCTCATGCCCGACATGAGCTCCGGCGAGGCCAGGATCTCCTTCTCCGGCAGGCTGCGGTAGTATTTGCGCAGCTGATAGTAGACGCCATGGCCGGGGTGGAGCTTGGCATGCTCTGTCAGGAGCTCGGACACCTTGGCGTGGTTGCCGTCTTTGGAATAGCACTCCAGGGCGGCGGGCAGGTCGCCGTTGAGCTGGTAGTACGCCCCGGCGTTGGAGTACAGGGCGCTGCGCTCCTGGGCGCTCCAGGTCGTCTCCGCCTTGTGCTGGAGGTAGCTTCGGAAAAGCGGGTAGCGGATGGTGTAGGTTTTGCCGTCCGTATCCAGGAAGCTGCTGATCCTGAGCAGATGGTGCAGGGTCTGTTCCGTCTGGCTGTCCCCGGTCAGGGCCCGCGCCAATTCCAGGGTAAAGCTGTCAAAGAAGGAGACGGACAGCAGCAGGCGGCGGATCTTGCCGTCCCAATAGCTGAACAGCTGCCGGTCAAAGTAGGCGAACATCTGGCTGTATCCGCTGTTGACCGTCTCTGTGGTCAGCTGCTTCCCCTCCGCGAGCCGCAGGCAGATGATCTTTGCGGCTACAGGGAAGCCGCGGCTCTCCCGGTGCAGGCGCAGCACGTCCTCCTGGGACAGCGCCAGGCCCGTTTCCTCCGCCAGCTTCGCCACGTCCTCGGCCCCCAGCTGGAACACCTCGTCGCGCAGCACAGTCAGCAGGCCGGTCAGCTGGAAGGGGAAGAGCCAATCCGGCAGGGGGGCCCGGCTGAGCAGAAGCACATGGGCCTCTGCCGGCGTCTCGCGCAGCAAAGTCTCCACACGCTTGCAAAGGCAGGGCTGGTCCTCCAGCACGTGGCAGTCGTCCAGTATCACCAGAGCTGTACTATCCGCCGCCACCCTGTCCAGCGCGTCCTCATCCCACAGGCTGGCATAGGTGTAACGCCGGCCTCTGAAATACCGGCGCACCGCCGTGGTCTTTCCCCAGCCTGCGGGAGCGGTAATGTAGATGAATTTGTATGCCGCCAGCGCCTGCTCCAGCGCAGCGGACAGCGCCCAGGGCACCAAGACGATCTCTTTTTGTCCCGTCATCCGTGCGTCCCCTTTCCTTTCCGTTGTATGTTATCGTACCACAGATCCCGCAATTGTAAATCACACCCGGGGGTGATTTCACAAATTTCCTGACGCGGAGCAGTCCGTAACCACAGCAGATACTCCAAGCTCGGGCCGGGCCTGACACAGGCAAAAAAATATTCGGGGAGATCCCCGAATACTTTTCTATCAGGCCCTTTACGCCGGTCCCCTCTCCCCAGCGCGGCCGGGGGCTATAGGGGAAGCGCTATGGCAAATAGAGAAACTCCGTGCCGCTGGTTTCCCAAAAAGCCTCATCCATCCCCATGGTCTCCACCAGCCGCTGCGGCGTATTCAGCCGGTCCGCCGCCTGCTCATAGTAGGACAGGAACCGGGCAAATGCCTCTGTCTCCTCGATGTCCCGGCGAACCACCATACAGTAGGAGATGTAGGGCGCCTGCGTTATCGCAGCGAACTGAACGGCGTCCCCCGCCCGGTGCGCATCGCCCACGTCCAGCACCACTCCATCCACATCACCCGACTCCAGGGTGAAGAGCATATAGGACCGGTTCAGCTCCCGGCACTCCTCTATCTGGGGATAAGCGCTCTCGGCGATGTCCTGCAGGAACTGCCGCTTCCGCGGGATACCCAGTGTCCTGATCTCCTCTGGTGTGCTGAGATGTGCTATGACTTCGCCATTCATGACGATCGGGCCATAGATCTCAAAATCACTGTTTGCCTTTACCATTTCCAGCGCTGCCTGGGCGCAGTAGAACCCCATGTCGATCTCCTCCGCCTGCAGCGCCCATTGCGCCGCGCTGGCGCAGCAGTCCACAAACAGGTAGGATCCGGCCAGCAGCTCCCCGCTGCCGTCAGCCTCCGCGCAGGCCGCAATTTCCGAGAGAAGTATCCCCGTCACGTCGTCCCCGGCGCCTACGCGCAGAGGGGCGGCCCCCTTCTGCTCATCCCTCGGCAGGAGGTACATGGCAACCAGTGCCACAGCAAACAGGCACACGCCTGTCAGCAGCAGCTTGCCTCTGAGGGACAGTTCCGCAGGCCGCATCAGCAGCAATCCTCCATTCCCTCTCCGAACAGGTCCGTGATCTGGCCGTCGATAATACGGAACACCGCATAGCCGACTTCACCATTTTTATCGCCGGTGATCAGAAACTCCAATTCAGGCCCCTTGTCCATATTGAAAAAGCGTATTTTCTGGTTCTGCTGCGGCGCGGGGATCGAGGGCGTAACATCATAGCCGCCGTCCTCCCTGGAAAGAAGCGCCACAGCCTCCGCCGCCCCCTTTTCGATCCGGTAAATCACCACCAAATCCTCCAGGCCGTCGGCGGTCAGGTCATCTGCACAGGCCAGCAGGATCTCCTTATCCGGATACTGCTCCTGATACCAGAGCAGTGCCGGGTGATCCGCCGGGGCCTCCGGCGCATACTGCCGGCTGGATTTGACCTCAGCCTCTTTGTCCAGCTCCTGCAAAAAGCTCCGCAGAGCCGTCAGCCCCGCCAGCGCAGCCAATGCCAATACCACGCACAATATCTGCTTTGTCCGTTTTTTCATATCTCTTCCGGCCGCCTCTTCAAACCTTCCATATCCTTCCGCCCATGTTCCTATTGACAGAAGTCTCCCTTTCACCGCGATGGTGAAAGGGAGCTTCTGTTCTATAAGATCACTGCAGCTCTCCGGCCACGTAGTTCTCGTAGAGGTCCTCCAGGCCCAAGGTCTCAGGGTCCACATTCCATGTCATGTCGATGAAGCCCTGGCTGAAGTCATACTCGCACAGGCGCTGGGACTGATCCAGCTCAGTCACGATGGCGTTTTCTTTCATCCACTTGTCCACGGTCTTACCCACGGTGCTGGAGTGGTCGATGCCGTCAATATCCTCGGCGATCTCCAGGAAATCGGCATAGCTGGTCCCGATCTTGTAGAGGGGATCGACCTCATTGGCGATGAACTCATAGAAGTCCACCATATCCAGGGTCTCATAGATGGAGGTGTCCACAAATTCATCCAGGAACTCCACCTGGGGACGGTCGGTCTCGGCGATGGCGAAGCTGGCGAAGTAGTCCTTATAGTTCTGGATGTTGGTGTCGTCAATCTTGTAGCAGATGGTGCGGCCCTCGGCGCACAGCTTGATGTAAATGGTGCGCAGGCCAACCGTGGGATCCACGCCAAAGCCGTCGGCGAACATCATGCCGGCATTGTAGGGGTGCAGGTACATGTATTGGATCGCCAGGCAGTGGGCCAGAACCAGACGCTGAGCCAACGCGGGGTGGGCGGCGACAAAGTCCGTATTCAGGAAGTAGCCGCAGTGGACACCCCAGCCCTCGGTGCGGTCCTCGGAGACATTGGCGGCGCCCCACTCGGTGCCCACGATCTTGCCGAAGCCCTCCATCTCGGCAATGGAGGCGTAGGGATCGCACTCGATGTAGCCGTCAATGACGCCCGCCTTCAGTGCAGTGTTCTTATCCGTGGAATCCATGTCGAACTGCTCATAGTAGTCCACAATGAAGGGGATCCCCAGCTGGTTGCAGAAGGAGCGCCAGTTGGGCTGGGTCATGTCGGTGGTGCCGACCACCAGCTTCTTGCCCAGCATGTCCTCGGGAGTCTCAATGTCGGGGCTGACCACCAGGTACTTGGATCCGCCCAGGTGGCTGCCGGCGGGAATGATCACGGGGGCGCCCTGAGCGCCGGCATTGATCATTCCGGTCAGGCTGGCGTAGCCCACATCCATCTCGCCGGAAACCAGGCCGTCCTTGGTCTTGCCGCTCTTTGTTACGTTGACGGTCAGGCCCAGGGCCTCGTAGATACCGGCTTTCTCTCCGATGATGGCTGTCACCATGTGGTCACAGTCGTTGTAGCCCATCTCAATAACGTAGTCCTTGTCGGCGTCGGTCATTTCCATGAGCTTGTCCAGATAGGGCTCCGCGGCGGCCTTGGGGTCATAATCCGTCTGCTTGATGTTGGTTTCCGTACTGCTGTCGTGGCAGCCGCTCAGGGCCAGCATCACCATCGCCACAGACAGCAGCAAGGAAAGGAATCTCTTTCCTCTCATACTCTCTTCCTCCAATTTTAAATAATATGTTCTGGTATGTGCGAATTGTTTTCAAATCTACTTCATCTTCCCGAACCGGGAAGTTAGCAACAACTCCAAGCTACCGTTTCCAGCGCAGCAAAGCGGATTCCAGGAAAACCAGAATGCGGTCCTGCAGGAAGCCCAGGATCCCTGTGATGATCATATAGGCCATAACAGTTTCCGTGCTCATATCCATCTGCGCGTAGTGGATCATGTAGCCAAAGCCTGAGTTTGTCGCAATGAACTCTGCTCAGACCACGGTCATCCAGCCCATACCAAGGGCCAGACGGATCCCCGTAATGATTCCGGGCAGAGAGCCGGGCACCACCACATCGGTGATGACCTCCAGCGTGTTGGCGCCCATACTGCGCACGGCGTTATAATATTCCTTATTGATCTCCATCACGCCGGCGGCGGTGTTCAGGATGATAATAAAGACGCCATGCAGGGCCAGGACGAACAGGGTCGGGCCGTCGCCCAGCCCAAACCAGATGATGGCCAGCGGTACCCACGCCGTGGTGGGGATCTGCCGCAGAGCGTTGACATAGGGGGCCAGCGCGTCCATGATAAGGGGCGAGAACCCCATCGCCATCCCCACGGGGATCCCTATCAACATGCCGTAAAAGGTGCCCAGCAGCACGCGGCGGATGGTGATCCCAATGGCCCGCAGCACCGCAAGGTCGGTCAGGGCGTAGACGATCCTGTTTACGACCCCCTCCAGGTAGGGAAACACAAAGGGCTTTCCATACAGATGCGCGCCGAAGTACCACGCTACACAGACAATCACCAGCAGCAGCAGCGCCGGTAGATTGAATTTTTTCACATAGGCACTGGCACGCTTCTGGGTATTGCTCACCTGGGAGATGGTCTTCAGGTGGCTGTTTGGTGCCTCTTTCATCCCTGGCTTCCACCCCCTCTTGTTTCGTGCTCCGAATTTCGAATGAAATTCATGATATCCTCGTCTTCCTTGGTAAAGACCGCGCCATCCAGGGCCTGCTTGAGAAGCTCCGTCAGCCGGTCCGTGTAGTCGTGGTAGGCGGGCAGGCTGCGGTTTCGCGGCCGCGGCAGGTCAATGGTCACATCCGCCAGGATGTTGCCGTGATCCCGCCCCATGACAATCACCCGGTCGCTGAGATAGACCGCCTCATCCACATCATGCGTCACCATCAGCGTGGTGATCTCACGCTTCATCAGGATAGCTTCCAGCTGGATCTGCAGCAGCTTGCGCATCTGGAAGTCCACCGCGCCCAACGGCTCGTCCATCAGAAGGATTTTAGGATCGCAGGCCAGGGCCCGCAGCAGCGCCACGCGCTGCTTCATGCCGCCGGACAGCTCATAGATATAGCTGTTTTTGTTCTCCTCCAGCTGTGCCAGCGCCAGCAGCTCTTGCAGCCGCTTCTCCCGCTCAGCCTTGGGGATCCCCTGCTTTTTCATGGGATAGGAGATATTCTCCCCCACCCGGAGCCAGGGCAGCAGCGCGTAGTCCTGGAAGACGAAGGCCCGGTCGGGCCCCGGAGCGCTTACAGGCTGGCCATTCACCAGTATTTCGCCGCCGTCCTTCTCCTGGAATCCCGCAATGATGGTCAGTGTCGTGGTCTTCCCACAGCCGGAAGGGCCCAGCAGGCTGACAAAGCATCCGTCCGGTACCTGGAAGCTCACATTCTCCAGCACCAGTTTGCGCTTTTTCTTGTTATCCCGCTCCGGAAAGCTTTTTGAAATATGATCAACAACGATGGGCATAGGGCCGTTCCTCTCAGAAGGTGTCTACCACACGGAACGCGCCATCCTCCCAAATGGCCGGCCGGCAGCGGCCGGAGCGCAGGATGCGGATAAAGCTCTGCAGGTCCGTGGGCTCCTCGGGCAGCCAGGTGACATACTTGCCAAGCTGGGCGGTATCGTGGGCGTCGCTGGCCCCAAGGGGCTGGATCCCGTATTTGTTGGCATATTCCAGCGCCGTCCGGTTCGCCTCCAGGCTCGTGCTGCCGTTGAGGACCTCCACGCCGTCCAGCATGCGCAGCTTCGCCAGGTGCTCCTCCACTCCCCGCTTATTGTTGCGGAAGGGGTGAGCGCTGAAGCAGGCGCCTCCGTTGCAGTGTACATAGTTGATAAATTCCTGTGCGTCTATCGTCCGCGGCTGGAACGCATAGGGGATGCCGAACGCCACGATATCCCCCTGGATCGTCAGCACCTCTACTCCAACGAAGATGGGGAACCCAACCTCTCTGGAGTAGCGCTCCGCCTCCGCCTTGATCCCCAGGCTGTCGTGGTCAGTCACACAGACCGCGCCCATGCCCATAGCCCGGGCCCGGTCAACCAACTCCGCCAAAGACATTTTACTGTCCAGGGAAAATGCACGTTCATGGACGTGAAGATCAACAAACATGTTTTTTGCCCTTCTCTCATGCTAAATTTTCGCAGCGCCCGGGGCCTGTCCCCCCGACGCTCTCTCCTCGCGCGCAATGGGGCGGAACACTCTCCGGCCCTCCTCCGTACAGACATCGAAGCAGCGGCACTTCTCCCGCTCGGGAAACATCTCCCCCAGTACGTCCGTTACCCTGTCTGCATCAGCCGGGCCGAAGCGGAGCGACAGTCCGCAGGAGGCCGTAATATCCCTGGGCGTAGGCATCATGGCCACCTTCAGCCCGCACGCAAGCAGCTTTTGCTGCGCCAGCGCCGCGTCAGACGGGCACTGGAACGCAGCAATGCAAAAGCTATCCACAAAAGGCTTTTACAGGGTGATCACCTGATCCACGCCGACGCCGCCCAGAGCCGCGTAGACATTGGGGAAGCAGCCGATGCCCGCGGGCGCGATCAGCTTCTTGTCGATCTCGCGCTGGTAGCAGCAGCGGTCACAGGCCATGAGCAGCATGCCGGTCTTCTCAGCCAGAGCGGACAGGCGGTCGGCGATGTCATTCCCCTCCACCAGCATATAGCAGTTGTCAAAGAAGAACATCATCCCAACAACATCCGCGCCGTGGATCCCCTTCTCCATCTGGGGGATGATCATGTTTTCCAGGATCTCTCTGGCGTGCTCGGACTCCATCAAATACGCGACCTTCATTTTCATTTCTCCTCATTTCTTACTTTATTTTAGGGAAATTCCCCCTAATTGACATGATGCGCCCCTACTCACCCAGGCTCTTCTTCAGCCAGCGGACCAACGCGATGCAGGCGTAAACCACAAGCACAGCGCTGCACCCATACTTCAGCCACTCCGGGATCTCCACGATCAGCGCGTTGGCACTGGAAATACTGTGCGTTACCGCATCATAGTCCAGCACCGGCTGGAAATTGGGCAGCAACCGGTTGGTAAGATACCCCACGACCTCAGAAAGCAGGACGACCGAAGCGGAATATATGAGCATACTCCTGCGTCCGATGGTCTTGCGGATCGTCAGCAGCTCCGCAATATTGGTGGCGCAGCCAGCCATCAGGAAGGTGATTGCCACACCAGGGGCCGCGCCGCTGGCCACCAGCGCCGCGATAAACGGGATATGTCCCACCGCGCAGACATACATCAGCGCGGCGATGGCGGTGATCCCCAGCAGGGAAATCATCCCCGGATCCCCCAGATAGCGGGAAATGGCGCTCTGCGGCACCACAGTAAACAAAACGCCGGCCAGCAGCATTCCAGATATGGTGTACTTGCTGATGGTCACAGCCAGCTCCGTAAAGGCCCAGCGGACGCCCTTTTTGATCTTCTGCAGGAAGGAGGGCTTCGCCCAGGTCAGATTCAGCTTCGGCTGGGCCGCCGCCTCGTAGGCAGGCTTATAGTAGAGTTCGTTCCCGCCGAAGCGATTGGCGATCATGCCGATCAGCAGCGGCCCGAAGAACCCCGTCAGCACATAGATGGTGGCGATCTCCTTCCCCAGAAGGCCAAAGGCCAGGATGATGGAAATCGGATTGATCATGGGGGTGGAGGTCATGAAGGTCAGGGTGGGGCCCAGATACGCGCCGGAGTAGTACATGCTGATCCCCAGCGGGATCGTGCCGCAGCTGCAGATAGGCAGGCACATCCCCGTCAGCGTCGTCCATAAAAGCCCGGAGATCCGTGTGGAGCCTATGGCCGATTTCTTCATTTTTTCCGGCCCGACAAACTCGTGGACCAGGCCCGCCACCAGGAAGCTGAACAGCATCCATGCGGAGGCGCTGTTGAGCATACTGATTGTGGAGGCCGCCACATCGGAAATAAACTGCAGAATACTGTGCACCGTTAGCCGTCCCCTTTTCTCGTGGATGAAAGCCGCTTTATCCCGCGGACTTCGCCGCTTCCCGAAAGGCTCTGCGGATCGTGGATTTGCTCAGATCCGAGATCGCGACCGACTCGTTGACGATCAGGACGCTGCTCGTCACCATCCCGTACTTGGGAATGTAATCCACATCGACGCCCGCCTCGTAAACCCGCACTTCAATTTGAGGATACTCTTTCGCCAGGGATTTCACGAATCCCCCGAAGATCTCGCATCAGTTGCAGGCGGTGATAAACTCGATACAGGGATGTTTCATGCCGCGTCCTTTCTCAAATCAGCCGTACAGCAGAAACCTAAGTTTCTGCTGCAAGCTAATTTTCCTATGCCTACTGTACTTTTTCTTCTCCAAAGAACCGCTTTTTGTAATACCCCTCCGCCATATAGACAGCGGCCAGAGGATTGTGCCCGGTCACACGGTCCTTCACGGCAAGCACCGTGACCGGCGCTTCCAGGTATTTCAGCGCCAGTGTGTCGTGCCCCACGCACAGCCCCAATAAAATATTGAACTCCGTTTTCTCCTCGTTCATAAGCAGCGCCTGTCCGATGGGATTGCACATCACTTCGTCCGCGCAGCCGGACAGCGTCTGGCTGTCTGTCAGTCCAAGGAAGGATTTGGGGATCGCGCCGTTCTTGCAGATAACAGAGGCCACCTCAAAACCGTTGTGTGTCAGGATCTTGCAGACCTCCCTGGCCTCATCCTTAAGTCCCGCGCAGAATACCAGGCCAATACGCCGGTATCCTGCACGCTTGGCAAACAGCATGATCTCTTCCATGCGGGAGAGCCGGCCATAGCCCGTCTGCTCAACAACCGCCGCGTTGAAAGCGATGGTATGATTCGTACTGTCCGCGTACAGGCTCTTCGCCCGCTCCTGAACAGCCTCCTCCTTGCTGGGACAACAGGGCATGGTTTTTTCCATATCCCGGCTCCTGCATCCGTGCTGCGCACAGTTCGCACATTGATACGGCATCTTCTCCACCCCCACCTGTTCCGCCAACTTTGCGCAGTCGGCCTATCAATCGGTTTATTATAGCAAAAGCCCCCACAAATCGTCAAAGCGGTAATTTAAATGTATATTTTATTATATATAGAATATTTAAATACTTCACACTTGCTCAGCGGGATCCGCCAGTCTCTTTCCTTCAGGCCCGGCCAAGGGCACGGGGCCCCGGATCCCACGCTGAGATCCGGGGCCCCGCGCCCTTGGCCCACTATTGCTGTTTGTGACTGTCCAGGTACTCCCCGATCACTTCCATAATCACCGGTGAGCAGCACTTTCCTCTCGGGCTCAACTCCTTGCACCTGCCCTTAGTGCATGCACCGGTCATTTTTCTGATGTCAGCCAGCGTCCGCGCCCCGTTGTCCATCGCCTCAATGATCTGGCCCTTCGTTACATTCGAGCAGTAGCACACAATCTCCTGGTTTTCCATTTCACAGCCTCCCCTTTGAAATTTTTCCATTCCCTGCTGCGGATCAATTATACTTGCCGCCCCTGTTAAAGTCAATCGCAATGCGAGAGACCCCGCCAGCGAGAAAATTGCGGTCCGCTTTAACATTTTCTTGTCAACAGCGCTTTTACGGATTATACTAAAAATGGTAAATTTTTGACCGATCACCTTAAACAGAGGGAAAGGAATTTCAGAATGGACATTCATTTTCAGGAGTGCTGGGAAAAAACCAGGTATGAATCCGACCACGTGCTGCAGCTCCACGGGCAGGATATCCCCTATCACTCTGTCTGCGAGGACAACTTCTTTTATAACGAGGAGGGTAAGGCGGTCGCCACTATCTACTCCTACGCCTATTTCCGCAGCGATGTGGCCGACCCCGCAAGGCGGCCGGTTCTCTTCGCCTACAACGGCGGCCCCGGCTCCGCCAGTCTTTGGCTGCACCTGGGCCTCATCGGCCCCCGCCGGGTAAAGCTGGATGACGAGGTCCACCTGCCCACTGTCCCTCCCTTCGAGCTGGAGGACAACCCCAACTGCCTTCTGGATCTCTGCGACCTGGTGATCGTGGACATGGTGGGCACCGGACTGGGCCGCTTGTTTGACCAGAGCGCCAAGGAGCAGTTCTACAGCGCCGACGGGGATATCCGTCAGCTGGCCATGTTCGTGGACGGGTGGCTCACCCGCTACAACCGGCGCAACAGCCCGGTCATCCTGGCCGGGGAGAGCTATGGCACCGGCCGGTCCGCCCTGCTGGCCGCGGAGCTGCTAGGCGGCGGCCCGGACAACCAGGACACCCTGGGCATCTCTGTCAGCGGCATCCTGCTGCTGGGCACCTACTTCTATGAAAACACCCCTTTCTCCCAGACCGCGCTGAACCTGCCCTCCCTGGCAGCTACCAACTGGTACCACCATCCCGAGGGCAAGCCTGCTCTGCGGGAGTTTGTCTCTCAAGCCTATGAGTTCGTGTCTGGGGAATACGTGCCCGCCTACTATCTGGGGGACGATCTGCCTGCTGAGCGGAAGTCCGCTCTGCTGGACCGTATGGCCTGGTTCACCGGCCTGAGCACCGGCTATCTGGAGCAGAACTGGATGGATCTGAACACCCGGGAGTACATGAAGCTGCTGCTGAAGGACGAGCATCTGGTGGTAGGCTACTACGACAGCCGCTATGCCTGGCCCGACCTGCCCAATATTCCCGACGCCAATGTGATTGCTGACGACGCGGCCATGGGGCAGTATACCCCCGCCTATCAGGCTGGCTTCTCCCTGCTGCGCCAGGAGATGAACATCCAGGTGGAGCGCCGGAGCAAGGGCCTGGCCCACGGCGTCAACCGCCTGTGGGACCGCAAGTTCAAGCGCGGCCCCGGCCAGGCCCTGGCGCTGGCCATGCGGCGCAATCCCAGCCTCCAGGTTTTCTTCGCCTCCGGATTGTATGATCTGTGCACCACAGCGGGCAACGCCCGCTACCTGGCCCGGCACAACAAGCTGGACCCCTCCCGCGTCACCATCGGCGAATATCCCTCCGGTCACATGGCCTATCTGGGCGAGGAGAGCGCCCGCCTGCTCTTGTTTTATTCCGTTCAGTTCTCGTAGACCGTCTTCATGGCCTTGTAGGTCATGTAGCAGTCCAGTTTGGCCACCACCTCGAAAGGCGCATGCATGGCCAGGACGGGAACGCCCGCATCCAGAGTATCGATGTTGCGGTTGGCCATGTAGGCGGCCACGGTGCCGCCGCCGCCGGCGTCCACCTTGCCCAGCTCGGCCATCTGCCAGACAACGCCGTTTTCATCAAAGATACGGCGGGTATAGGCCACCAGCTCGGCGGAGGCATCGCTGGCGCCGCCCTTGCCCCGGCTGCCGGTATACTTGCACAGGCCCACGCCGTAGTTAAGGCGGGCGGAGTTGCGCTTTTCATACACCTCGGCAAAGTTGGGATCATAGGCCGCGGTCACGTCGGCGGAAAGGCAGAAGCTGTTCTCCAGGCACACCCGCAGCTTAACGCCCTGGCTCTCGCACAGATCCTCCATAAAGGCGTCAAAGGCGGCTGTTTGCATACCGCTGACGCCCACAGAACCGATCTCCTCCTTGTCCGCCAGGATACACACGGAGGTCTTCTCGGGGATCTTGTCCAGATCCAGCATGGCCTTCAGCGCGGCGTAGGCACACACACGGTCGTCGTGGCCGTAGGAGCCGATCATGCTGCGGTCCAGGCCGATGTCGGTTGCCCTTTGGGCGGGCACCGCCTCCAGCTCCGCGGAGATGAAGTCCTCCTCGGTGAAGCCGTACTTCTCATAGAGCAGCTTCATAACGGCCAGCTTCACCCGGTCGCTCTCCTCCCCCTCGATGGGCTCGCTGCCCACCAGGATGTTCAGCTGCTCACCGGTGATGCCCTCGCTGAGGGGCTTCTTGTTCTGCTCCGCGCCCAGGTGGGGCAGCAGGTCGTTGACCACCAGTTTGGGCTCGCTGCCCTCTCCAATGGCAACGGTTTTGACCGTTCCGTCCTTCAGCGCCACCACGCCGTGGAGCTCCAGGGGGATCGTCACCCACTGGTACTTGCGGATGCCGCCGTAGTAGTGGGTCTTGAGAT
The DNA here is from genome assembly GCA_902373635.1 of uncultured Oscillospiraceae bacterium. Classification (GTDB taxonomy): domain Bacteria; phylum Bacillota; class Clostridia; order Oscillospirales; family Oscillospiraceae; genus Pelethomonas. The sequence goes on along the minus strand of CABKMV010000006.1, from coordinate 7,025 downwards.
AGGCCAGCTCGCTGTCCTCATAGAGGGGGCTGGGCTTCAGATCCAGCCGGGGGGAATCGATGTGGGCGGCGGTGATCTGCGCGCCCTCTCCCATGCTCTTCTCCCCGATCACGGCCAGCAGCAGCATCTTGCCCCGGTTGCTCTGGTAGACCTTGTCCCCCGCCTTCAGCGCCATGCCGCGGACAAAGGGCCTGAACCCCTGGGCCTGGGCCTGTCGGACAGCCTCCGTCACGCATTCGCGCTCGGTTTTGCCCGTGTCCAGAAATGCCTTATACCCCTCGCAGTAGCCGGTCATGGCCTCCCGCTCCTCGGCGCTCATCCGGTCATAGCCGTTTTTAGGGCTATAGCATACTTTTTCCTTCCACTGTTTCGCATCCATTGTGTCTTATTCCTCCATGTCCAATAAAATGTTATCAAAAAATTCGCCCACGAGACGCTCAAACTCCGCCTTGCTGCCCGCCCGGTTTTCCAGCAGGAACGTGCAGTGTCTCCGATAGAACTTATCCAGCTTCTGTGCGGCGATCCGTGCCTGGGCCCGCTCCCGGCTGATATTGTCCCGGGCCATGATCCGGCCCAGGCGGACGGCGGGGTCCGCCGTCACGGCGACAGTGAGATCGCACAGGCCGCCCAGCCCTGATTCTATCAGATTGATGGCGTCGATGGCAACCCCCGGGCGGGAGCATTGCCGGATTTTCTGCTCCACGGCGGCGCCCACCGCCGGGTAGACAATGGCGTTGAGTGTCTCCAGTTCCCGGCTGTCTCCAAATACCCTGGCCGCCAGCGCCTGCCGGTCCAGCCCTCCGTCCGGCAGGAACACCGGGCCAAAGGCGTCTGCCAGCGCCTGCCGCAGGCCCTGGTCCCGCTCCAGCAGGGCGTCGTAGAGCCGGTCGCAGTCGATCGTCTCAAATCCGCGCCTCCCCAGCGCCTCCAGGGCGGTGGTCTTCCCCGAGCCGGTGGGGCCGGTGATGCCGATGATGGTCATGGCTCCCCCTCCCCCAGGTTTACCACCTGGAACCCGGCGGCTTTCTTCAGCCGGTTGGCAACGGCCAGGCCCAGGCCGCCCTCCCCGGGGCACTGGGCAAAAATGGCGGTAACGCCGGTGGCGTCGAAGGCGCGGAGGGCGTCAAACACCCGGCGTGCCTGTTCCGCCTTGTCCAGCACAGATCCCATGGGTTCCACCACGCAGCCGGGAAATTCCTCCCGGTATTCTTCGAAGCAGATGACCCCGGTGTTTTCCCCCAAATTCTCGCGGATATACCGGGCAGTACGGCGGCTGTCCCCCGTCACCACCGTGACGGGCGCCTTGGGGGCGTAGTGGCGGTACTTCATGCCGGGCGCCTTGGGCCGCTCCCCGGCGGCCAGAGGGGCCAGCACTGCCTTGTCCACAGCCACCTCCCCCAGCGCCTCCCGCAGGCTCTCCAGGGGCAGCCCGCCGGGCCGCAGCAGCCGCGGGATCGGGGTCGTCAGGTCGATGATGGTGGACTCCACCCCCACGCCGCAGGGCCCGCCGTCCACGATACCGTCTATGCGGCCGTCCATATCCTCAATCATATGCCGGGCGCAGGTGGGGCTGGGCCGCCCGGACAGGTTGCCGCTTGGAGCGGCCACCGGCACCCCGGCGGCGCGGATGATCGCCAGTGTCACCGGATGGTTGGGGCAGCGGATACCCACGGTATCCAGCCCCCCGGTGGTGGCGTTCGGCACGTTGGCCCGGCGCCGCAGAATCATGGTCAGTGGGCCCGGCCAGAAGCGGCGGGCCAGCTCATAGGCTGTGGGCGGAATGTTCCGGCAGTAGCGCTCCAGCCAGCCCGCCTCCGGGATGTGGAGGATCAGCGGGTTGTCCTGGGGGCGGCCCTTGGCCTCAAAAATGCGGCGCACCGCGTCCGTACTGAGGCCGTTGGCCCCCAGGCCGTAGACCGTCTCCGTGGGGATGCCCAGCAGCCCCCCGTCCCGGAGGATGGCGGCGGCGGCCTCTATCTCCCCCTGCTGTGCCGCCGGGTCGGTAATATGGAAAATTTCTGTTTTCATAGCGCTTTCCCAAGCGAAGCGGAAGCTTCGCACCAAAAATTTTTCTTTTGATCCTTTTCTTTTTTGAAAAAGAAAAGGATGTATTCCCCTTACTCCTCTGAGGCAGCCAGCTTCTCCGCCTGTTCGGCGGTGGTCAGGGCGTCGATGATGGGGTCTAGTCCGCCGCTGATGACGGCGTCGATATTGAAATTCTTGTTGTCCCCCGTGAGCCGGTGGTCCGTCACCCTGCCCTGGGGGAAGTTGTAGGTGCGGATGCGCTCCGAGCGGTCGCCGCTGCCCACCTGGCTGCGGCGCTGGGCGGCAATGGCGGCGTTCTGCTTTTCCTGCTCCGCCTCATAGAGCTTGGAGCGGAGGATCTTCATGGCCCGGTCCTTGTTCTTGTACTGGCTGCGCTCGTCCTGGCACTCCACCACCACGCCGGTGGGCAGGTGGGTGATGCGGATGGCGGACTCGGTCTTGTTGACGTGCTGGCCGCCGGCGCCGGAGGAGCGGAAGGTGTCGATCTGCAAGTCCTTGGGATCGATATGGAACTCCACCTCCTCCGCCTCCGGCAGCACTGCCACCGTGGCGGCGGAGGTCTGGATGCGGCCGGAGGACTCCGTCATCGGCACCCGCTGGACCCGGTGGGTACCGCTCTCATATTTCAGCCGGGACCAGGCGCCCTCGCCCTCCACCAGGAAGCTGATCTCCTTAAGGCCGCCCAATTCCGTCTCGCTGCTGTTCACCACCTCCAGCCTCCAGCCCCTGCTCTCGACATACAAGGTGTACATCCGGAAGAGGTCGGCGGCAAACAGCATGGCCTCCTCGCCGCCCACGCCGCCGCGGATCTCCATGACCACATTGCGGCTGTCGTTGGGGTCCCTGGGCAGCAGCAGGAGCTTCAGCTCCCCGCCCAGCCGCTCCAGCTCCCCTTTGGCCGCCCGGAACTCCTCCTGGGCCATCTCCCGCAGCTCCGGGTCGGCCATCATCTCCTGGGCGGCGGCCATGTCGTCCTCTGCCCGGCAGTAGGCCCGGTAGGTCTCCACCAGGGGCGTCAGCTCCTTCTGCTCCCTGGTCAGCCTGGCCAGCAGGGCGCTGTCGGCATAGACCGCCGGGTCCTCCAGCTGGCTGACAATGGCCTCGTAGCGGTTGTCCACCGCCTTCAGCTTATTGAGCATCTTCCCCCTCCTTTCCGGCGCCCCGGATACTGGCCAGAAATTCCTGGCGCCAGAAGGTGGATCCAACTGTGTTGGGGCGGATCGTAATGGCCTTGGTGTGGGGCGTTTTGACGTAGAGGTCCATCTGGTCGAAGACCTCCTCGTAGCGCACGTCGCTGCCCCGGGTAATGACATAGGCGGCCTCCTTCAGCTCCTCGCCGAACTGGAGCAGGAAGCTCCGTACCGGCGCGCTGCACCGCCCCGCCCACACCGGGGTCCCGATGATCACCAGATCGTACTCGCTCAGGGGCAGCTTGGTCTCCGGCTTCTGCACCGGCGGGATCTTGCGGGCCATGGCCTGCATCCCGCTGCGCAGCCACCCAATAAAGCCAGTGCGGCTCACCCCGTCCTCCAGCTTTACCAGCTCGCAGCCCAGCTCCTGGGCGATCTCCTGCATCAGCGCCTCCGTGCGGCCCGTGCGGCTGTAGTACACGCATAAAATATTGGACATGCTCCTGTCCTCCTGTTCGTTCAATTAGGGAAACACTATGGCCTCCGCCAGGGCGAAGGCGTCGCGGATATAGTAGTTGACGGTCAGCGGCCAGAAGGAGCCGGGCATGTGGGCCGCTACCGGCACCATGCCCTCGCCCCACAGCCAGGCGGCCCGGCAGAGATGGTAGTCGCTGGTGACGACGGCCACCGACGCCCCGGCATCCACGCCGCAATCCGCTAAGATCGCCTTGGTATAACGGACATTCTCCTCCGTGGTAGCGGCCTGCTCCTCCAGGAGGATGCGGCCCTCGTCCACACCGTGGGCTGTCAGCCAATCCGCCATGCACCGGGCCTCGGAGATCTCCTCCCCCCGGCCCTGGCCCCCGGTCACGACGATAAGCGCCTCCGGCTTGTCCTGGATATAGTCCAGGGCCGCCTCCAGCCGCACCAGCAGGCTCAGGGAGGGCTCGCGCCCGTTGACCCCGGCCCCCAGCACCACCACAGCGTCCACAGGAGCATCCCGATCCGTGCGGCCCCAGGAGATGACCCACGCCTCCAGCACGGCGAAAAAGGCGAAGCCCGCCGCCAGCAGCAGCCAAAAGATCCGCCTGCACCACTTCGCCGCCCTGCCGCCGCCCTCGTTCCACCTGTCCAGCAGCGCGGCAATGACCAGCGCCCCGCCGGCGCAGCACAGCAAAAAACCGGTGAACCGAACCGCGGTGAACACCCTCAGCAGCAGCGCCCCCAACAGGAAGCACAGCGCCGCCAGGCCATACAGAACCCCTCGTTTTTTTGATGCCATCATTCTCTTTTGCTCTGTTCCTTGTTCTTATGTCTACTGTATTATGTTAATCAACGCGCCGCTCACAGCTCCGCCTCCTGGGCCAGCTGCTCCCAGCGTTCCATCAGTTCCAGAAGCTTTCCCTCCAGCTCCTGCTTTCTCTCGTAAAGGGCGCTGTAGCGCTCATAGTCGCAGGCGGCGGCCTCCAGCTCTCCCTCCAGGGCCTTGCTCTCCTCCTCCAGCTTGGCCATGTCCCGCTCGCAGATCGTCAGCTGCTTCCGGGCGGCCTGCTGTGCCCTGCTCCCCTTGGGGATCGGCTTGGGGGGCTTTTCCTCTTTTTTCTCCGTCTTGGACTGGGCGGGGGCCAGGGCCCTCTCCCGCTCCTTGATCTCCCTGTACCGGGCGAAGGGCACGGGGTAGTCGGTGATGACGCCGTTTTCCAGCTCCCAGACCCGGGTGGCAAAGCGGTTGATGAAATAGCGGTCGTGGCTGACAAAGAGGAGGGTCCCCTCGTAGGCCTCCACCGCCTCCTCGATCCACTCCCGGCTGTCGATGTCCAGGTGGTTGGTGGGCTCGTCCAGCACCAGGAGGTTGATCTCCTCGTCCATGAGCATGCAGAGTCTGAGGCGGCTCTGCTCCCCGCCGGAGAGGACGGAGACGGGCTTGAACACATCCTCCCCCCGGAAATTGAAGGCGGCCAGCCGGTCCCGGGCCGCCTGGGTGGTGATGCCGTGCTTGGCGTACAGCATGGTGTCCACCAGGCTCCGCCGGGGATCGTCGAAGCGGATGATCTGGGGCAGATAGGCCACCCGGACCGTGGGGCCGAATTTCACCCGGCCCTCGTCGGGCTGCTCCTCCCCCATGAGGATCTTCAGCAGGGTGGATTTCCCCGTGCCGTTGTCCCCGATGAGGGCGATCCGCTCGCCGCCCTCCACCAGCAGGTCGATATTGTGGAACAGTGCGCGGTTTCCGAAGGACTTTCCCAGGCCCCGGATATGCATCACCTCGTCGCCCACGAACTCCCGCTCCCCAAAGCGCTCCTTCATGGCCCGCGCCTTGGTCGGCTTCTCCGTCTGCCGGATGCGCTCGATGCGCCGCTCCATGGAGAAGGCCCGCTTGTGGAGCTTGTCGTTCCCCATGAAGGCCCACAGGTGGAGCTTGTCCGCCGCCTCCTGCAATTGTTTGATCTTGGCCTGCTCCTTCTCGTACTGCTTCAGCCGCTCCTGGTAGCGCCTCTCCTTCTCAATGGCATAGAAGGTGTAGTTGCCGGGGTAGAACTCCGCCCTGCCGTCCAGGATCTCCACCACCCTGGTGATCGTCCGGTCCAGAAAGTAGCGGTCGTGGCTGATGGCCACCACCGTGCCCTTGAAATGGCGCACATAGTCCTCCAGCCACTCCACCGCGTGGAGGTCCAGGTGGTTGGTGGGCTCGTCCAGCAGCAGGATATCCGTATCCTCCAGGATCAGGCGGCCCAGGTTCACCCTGGTCTTCTCCCCTCCGGAGAGGCTGTCAAAGAGCTGTTCGCGCATCTCCGGCGGGATGGAGAGGCCGTTTGCCACCTTGTTCACGGCTGTGGCCGTGTCGTAGCCGCCCAGGCCCTCAAACTTGGCGGAGAGTTCGCCGTAGCGCTTCAGCGTGGCCTCGCTGCTGTCCCCGGCGGCCATGGCGGCGGCCAGCGCCTCCATCTCCGCCCCCAGCTTCCGGTGGCGGGAGAAGGCGGTGTTCAGCACGTCCTCCACCGTGTAACCCGCGGGGTAGACGGGGATCTGGGAGATGAGGCCGATGCGGCGGTTTTTGGCGATCACCACCTCGCCCTCGTCGGCCTCCAGCTCCCCGGTGAGGATCTTGAACAGGGTGGACTTGCCCGCGCCGTTGCGGCCCAGCAGGCCCACCCGCTCCCCGGATTCCACCTGGAAGGTAATACCATCGAGTATATTGTTTCCAATCTCAAAGGACTTTTTCAGTCCGCTGACGCTGATGTCTATCATAGTTTCTTTCTTGTCTTTTTCCTGTTACATTGGTTTTCACGGGTCTTTCCTTCATGCGGGGCCGCGCGCCCTGCGCCCTCCCGGGGCCTCCGGCCCGGGCCCGGTTTTTTCGCCCCTGCGGGGCGGGGGTATTCTCAACTTTTCTCCCGTGAGAAAAGTTGCAAAAGCACGCATAAGGGGGGCTGCGCCCCCTTAGGAATCCCCCCATTTTTTTGATAAGGGCGCAACGGCAAGGACTGATTTGGTCTATTGATGGTGCAGCCTGCAGCGCCGACAGTCAGAAGCGTCTGCCCCTCCGCCGAGCCCTTTGGGCCTACCACTCCTTGGGTTTGGATGCGTTACGCTCGATCCATATGAAATGTGGTGCGATATCCACCCTGCTCCTTCTGTTCCACCGCAGTTCTTCCTACGGAAAAACAGATGGCTCTGCCCCATTAACAGGGCCAAAGGCCGAAGTTGGACCAGAAACCCGGCACAGATCAGATGCCCGAAGGACTTTTGATTCGGCGGCTGGATACAAACAAAATACCACCCAGTCCGATCAGACAAAGGGATTCTTAAACCGTAGGTTTAAGCGATCTTTTGGTTACTTTTCAATCG
>CABKMV010000005.1 GCA_902373635.1 uncultured Oscillospiraceae bacterium | reverse complement strand
AATCCCCTTCTGTTCTGCGCGCAGAACAGAACAAAAGGGTACCCTTTTGCCGCCGAAAAATCCGGCTTTTGTGCCATCAATTGTATCACACCTGATCCCGTTTGTGTAGCCCTTTTCCGAAAAAATTTCAGCAAGTTCTCCCCCATGGACGCGCCGTCATATTTCCCGCCCCCGGCGCATAGGCTGTAGCGTCAGCCGGCGGCGGAAAAGCCCCGGACTACCAATGAGGTGAACGTACATATGGATGAGACACGCAACCTTCTCCAGCTGCGGGGCACGGCGGCAGAGGAACCCGCCCTCTCCCACGAGAACCACGGCCAGCGGTTTTACCGTTTCCCCTTCTCTGTCCAGCGCCTGTCCGGCCAGGCGGACACCCTCCACGTCATCGCCACCGGGGAGCAGCTGGCCCAGCTTCTCCCCCTGGCCGGACGCCGCCTGGCCCTGGAGGGCCAGCTCCGCTCCTTCAACAACAAGAGCGGCGCCGGCAGCCGCCTGGTGATCTCTGTCTTTGCCCGCACTCTCGCCCCCACCGAGGAGGAGGACCTCAATTATATCCAGCTGCGGGGCGTGATCTGCAAGCCCCCGGTCCTGCGCCGCACCCCTCTTGGCAGGTGCATCTCCGACATGATGCTGGCGGTCAACCGCCGCTACGGCCGGGCGGACTACCTCCCCTGCATCGCCTGGGGGCAGGTGGCCATGATCACCGGCCGCATGGAGGTGGGCGACCCCCTGGCCCTGGAGGGGCGGGTACAGAGCAGGAGCTACACAAAGGTGGTGGAGGGCCGCGCCGAGGAGCGCACGGCCTTTGAAGTCAGCATTATGCATCTCTTGGAGGAAACGGGGCCATAAAACGGCCCCGTTTCCCCTATATTTCCAACCATTTTCCGCAAATGCACAATTCTTCTTATTGAAAACGCCGGCATTCTATAGTATACTTTGTTTAATGTGCGTAAAGGAGGCGGAGTATGGCGCGGCTGACACTGCCCATCACGCAGTCCCTCAGCGGGCGGACGGTCCGCTCCCTGCTCAAGGGCGAGCTGGGCCTCTCCACCGCCTGTATCAACCGCCTCAAGCGGACGGAGACGGGGCTGACGGTAAACGGCCGGCGCGTGTTTACCAACGCGGTCCTGGAAAGCGGGGACGTCCTGGCTGTGGAGCTGGACGCCGCCGAGCGGGCCACGGAGATCCCTCCCATCCCTATGGAGCTGGACATCCGGTTTGAGGACGAGCACCTGCTGATTTTGAATAAGAGCGCCCCTCTGGCGGTGATCCCCTCCTCCCTGGCCCCGGAGGAGCCAACGCTGGCCAACGGCCTGGCCAGCTATCTGGGGGAGGGCTTCGCCTTCCACCCGGTAAACCGGCTGGACAGGGGCACCACGGGGCTGATGGCGGTGGCAAAGAGCGGGTATATCCACGACCGCCTGCGCCGCAGCCTCCACAGCGGGGATTTTTTCCGCCGCTACCTGGCCGTCTGCGTCGGGGCGCCCCGGCCGCCTGCCGGCAGCGTCGACCTGCCCATCGGACGAGCCCCCGGCTCCGCCATCCGGCGGCGGATCGACCCCGACGGCCAGGCCGCCCACACGGACTACCGGGTCCTGCGCACCTCCCGTGGATTGTCCCTGGTGGAGCTGGCCCCCGCCACCGGGCGGACCCACCAGCTGCGTGTCCACATGTCGGCCATAGGCTGTCCCCTGGCCGGGGACTGGCTGTACGGGACGGAGGACCGGGCGCTGATCCCCCGTCCCGCTCTCCACGCCGCCTTTCTATCCCTGCGCCACCCCGCCACCGGGGAACGACTGTATTTTACCGCCCCTCTTCCGGCGGATATGAAACGATTATTGGAGCACTGAACAATGTCCGAACTGATTTTTTTGGACCTGGAATGGAATACCGCCTTCTATCGGGACCGGGAGGGGCAGCGGCTCCCCTTCCATGAGCTGCTGGAGGTGGCCGCCATGAAGGTGGAGCAGTCCACCGGCGCCATGGTGGATTCCTTCCACAGCTACGTCCACCCCAAGGTAAGCCGCAAGATCGAGAGCCGCACCTACCGTCTGCTGCCCTATGGGCGGGAGGAGCTGCGCCAGCTGCTTGCCGCCGCCCCCACCTTTCTTGACCTGGGCCCCGCCTTCCTCCGCTGGTGCGGCAAGGACCCCGTCTTTATCGAGTGGGGTAGCAATGACGTGGAGGTGCTGCTGAAAAACTTCCAGTTCCACCACCTCTCCTTTGACCCGGACTGGAAGTGCGAGTATTACGATTTGCAGTACATGTACCAGAAGCTGTACGGCGGCGACCTGGGCTGCCAGCCCTCTCTGGAGAAGGCGGTGACAGAGCTGGCGCTGGATACCGATCTGGATTTCCACAGCGCCTGGAACGACACCTATTACACCGTCATGGTCTACCAGACCATGCTGGACCAATTCGAGGGCCTGACCTTCTTCCACAAGCCCCCCAAGCAGAAGGGCCTGCCGCCCCTGTGGGAGCTGGAGCTGGGGACCTATGACACCCGTTGGGCCTGCAAAAACCGGCGGGAGGTGGCACAGCCCACCTGTCCGATCTGCGGCCAGCCTTTGACCGCTGGCCGCTGGGTGCGCACCACTCCCACCGAGCAGGTGCTGCGCTGCCGGTGCAAGGAGCACCAGCGGCTGTATATGGCCGTCACCGCCCAGAGGGAGGGCCGCCAGTGGTCCGGAAAGGCCGCCATCTACAAGGACGCAGGCCCCATCGCCGACCGCTACCGCAAGACCTGCCGCAAGCTCCAGGACAAGGGCAAGCGGGAGAAGATCCTGGCATAAGAGGGCAAAAAGGTCCGCGCACCAAAAGCCGCGCACCCATAGGGAAGCAAAATCCACAGCGCAGGGCGGCATACTCTTTTGACTATGCCGCCCTGCTTTTTTTCTGCCGTTCCAACGGCCTGCCTGTCAAGGAAAAAGCGCCGGCCTGCGGAAATGCCCGGCGGCGCTCCGGCTGATTTCCGAAACGGCGGGAAAGCCGGTGGATGGCCGGACGGAACAAGGAAAGGCGACGACAAATGAGCGAATACAAAATTATGATCGTTGATGATGAGCCTGATATTTTGACCCTTCTGGAAAAGGCGCTGCATATAGAGGGGTTCTTCCATATTGCAAAAATTGAGAGTGGGATCTCCGCCGTGGACGCCTGTCGAAAAATCGACCCGGACATCATTATTTTAGATGTGATGCTGCCGGATATAGACGGCTATGAGGTGTGCAGGCGTATCAGGCAGTTTTCCCACTGTCCGATCCTGTTCCTCTCCTCCAAAAATGATGAAGTGGACAAGATCCTCGGCCTGGCTGTGGGCGGAGACGATTATGTGACAAAGCCTTTCAGCCCCAAAGAAGTCGCCTTCCGCGTGAAAGCACAGCTGCGCCGGGCAGCGTATCGGCAGAGCCCGGAACAGCCCCATGCAATTACCATTGGGGAGCTGGTCATTGACCCGGACGGCTGCCGGGCTGCAAAGAACGGAAAAGATGCGGAACTGACCGCAAGGGAATTTGAGATCCTGCAGTATCTGGCACAAAATATTGGGCGGGTCATCAGCCGTGAGCGTCTGTATGAAGCAGTCTGGGGAGAGGACGGCTTTGGCTGCGATAATACCATCATGGTGCATATCCGGCATTTGCGTGAAAAGCTGGAGGATGACCCTGCCAGGCCGCAATATATTATCACGATGAAAGGCTTGGGCTACAAGTTGGTGGACCCCTATGAGAAATAGGAAAAAGGCCGATCCGCTTTTCAGGATATTCGTTTTGCTTTGTTCCCTGGTGTTGTTGGCTGCTGTTGCCGCAATCGGCCTGTATTATTATTTTTTTTCGATCCCTGAACCAGAGGGCTTGAGCTTAGCGAACTGGCCCAACCGTTTTACAGAAAATTTTTCTGTCTGGATGGAAAATGAGGATGGGGAGCTGAAAATAAAAGATATCGGGCTGGAACGGCTGGACGAATATGGTTTATGGATCCAGGTGATCGATGGATCCGGGCAGGAGGTTTTCTCTTATCATAAGCCGGAGCATTACCCCGCAAGCTACTCGGTGTCTGAACTGATCGCGTTCGAAACGAGCGGCTATGAGAATGGAAATACAGTTTTTGTGGGCAGCTATGAAGCGTCCGGGGAAGTCTGGAACTATCTTGTGGGGTTCCCCTACGCCATTGGAAAATACATGCTGTACTATAACGGTGAAACAGTTGGGCGTCTTTCGCCTATATTCCGCATGGCGATATTCTTTATTCTCTGTGTGGTTGCTGCCGCATTTCTTGTTTATGGCTTCTGGCTCACCCGCCAGATGGGAAAAATCACAAAAGGCATCGAAAGCATTTCACTCCGCACCTATCGGCCATTCAAGGAAAATGGCATATTCAGCAGCATCTATGCTGCACTAAACAAAATGGACATGGAGATTCAGCGAAGCGACCAGCTAAGAGAAAATACAGAGCGGGCGCGTCAGGAATGGATTGCAAACATTACCCATGATCTGAAAACGCCCCTATCGCCTGTCAAGGGTTACGCGGAATTACTTTCGGATGGTGCCGCAACGGAAAGCCAGACGGTACAGGAATATGGCTCTATCATTCTGAAAAATGTCGATCATGTAGAAAAACTGATAAATGATTTGAAGCTGACCTACCAACTGGATTCCGGGGCCTTTCCATTTCACCCACAACAGATACGGTTGGTACGTTATCTAAGGGAATTGGTGATTGATATTACGAATGACCCGGCCTTTTCAAGCCGTGATTTAGAATTTGAAAGCAATTTGCCGGAAATTACTGCTACGGTTGACCCCGACCTATTCCGGCGGGCGGTTCAAAATCTGATTGTCAATGCACTGGTTCACAATCCCCCGGAAACCAAAGTGACCATATCCATTACAGAGATACAAGGGAGTGGCATCCACATTTCTATCCGGGATAATGGTGTGGGTATGAGCGAGGAAGAACAATCGAACCTGTTCAGCCGGTATTACCGGGGAACAAACACCAAAGAAAAGCCAGAGGGCAGCGGTCTTGGCCTTGCAATCGCAAAGCAGATTGTCACACTTCACGGCGGAGATATTACGGTTAAGAGCAAGCCCGGCGAGGGTACAGAATTTTTGATCCTGCTCCCCGCAAATTAAGATGAAATTAAGGCAGGGAAAAGCCAGCGATAAGATGGATGGCCTATGCTGTAAGCATAGACCATCCATCTTTTTTAACGCGATCCAAATAAAAGCCAACAGGAGGTTTTGTATGGAACTGCAATTACAGCATTTATGCAAGCAATATGGGACCAAATGCGCCGTTGACCATATCAGCGTCGATCTGGCGCCTGGGGTGTACGGCTTGCTCGGCGCAAATGGAGCGGGCAAAACAACTTTGATGCGAATGATCTGCGGCGTTTTGAAGCCTACTTCCGGCAGCATCCGCCTGAATGGAAAGACCATGCAGGAATTGGGCGAACGGTATTACGCCCATTTGGGTTATATGCCCCAGGACTTCGGTTTCTATCCTGACTTTACGGCCCGCGAATTTATGCTCTATATGGCGGCGGTAAAGGGGCTTGCCCCAAAAGAAGCCAGAAGAAAAACGGAAACGCTGCTGGATATGGTCAACCTGGCAGACATAGCGGATAAGAAAATCAAGTCCTATTCCGGCGGCATGAAGCAGCGTTTGGGGATTGCCCAGGCTGAACTGAACGACCCGTCCATTCTGATTTTGGACGAGCCAACGGCGGGACTTGACCCCAAAGAACGGGTACGCTTCCGCAACATCATTTCAGACTTTGCAAAGGAAAAGATCGTGATCCTGTCCACGCACATCGTTTCCGATGTTTCCTATATCGCGGACACGATTTTGATGATGAAGCAGGGGCGCTTTTTACTCCAGGGACCGGCGTCTGCGGTTACTGACGGCATCCGGGGCAAAGTGTGGGAGGTCCTGGTGAATGACCGGGACGCCGCTGAATACAGCAGGCGCTTTTGCGTCGTCAATCTGCACCACGAAAACCAGAAGGTGCGCCTGCGGATCGTGGATGAAACGGCTCCGGCGGCGGATGCCTATGCGGTTGAACCCAGCTTGGAAGATTTGTTCCTGTACCACTTTGGCGGGGAAGCGCGGAACGAAAGGGGTGGAAAGAATGAAAACGCTGGTTAAGTACGAGTTCTTGAAAATCCTGCGGAAGAAATCTACGCTGATTGTGACGGCCGTCAGCCTGCTATTAACGGCCTTTCTTTTTGGCCTGCCGATTTTGCGGTATCAGACCTACAATGCGGCCGGGGTGATCGGGGGTCTTGATGGGATCGCTTATACAAAGGAGCAGTATTCGCGGCTTTCCGTTCCTCTGACGGAGGAATACATTACTGAAACGATCCGTGAAGTACAGGCGCTTTTTGAAAATCCCGATCATGTGGGATTTGACGGAACAGACCAGTTTTTAATTGGGGATGCGTACTGGAATGGTATTGCACCGCGGGAAGAACTGTTAAAAACGATCGCCTCCACCTATGCCGCCCCTGGGGCAACGGCCTGGTACAGCAGCCTGCCGGAGCTGGATGTGACGAACGGCGCAAACTTCTATCAGGCAAGAGAGGCAAAAATAGCTGCCCTGTTAAATGATCCGTCCCGTGGATTGTCTGATGAACAGAAAGAATACTGGCAGAACAGGAACAGCCAGGTTGAAACGCCGTTCCAGTATGGATATTATGAGGGATGGCTCACCATCAGCACCTGTTTTGAACTGCTGGTGTTCGCGATATTGGCCGTTTGCATCGTACTTGCGCCTGTATTTTCCGGCGAGTATCAGGCGGGGACAGATGCGGTCATTTTGTCTGGCAAGTATGGCAAAACAAAACTGGCAACTGCAAAGATCATTGCCTCCTATCTGTTTGGATTTCTTGCATGTACCCTTCATATCCTTGTGGCCTTTGGATTGCCCCTTGCGGCGTTTGGCGTGGATGGCTGGGATCTTCCCATGCAGATCGCCGGTACATCGATCCCGTATCCATTTACGTTCCTGCAGGGGATCCTGGTCAATCTGGGCGTGATTTTCTTTGTCCTGTCTGCCATGATCGGCCTGACGCTGCTGCTTTCTTCCAAAATGAGAAGTCCCTATCTTGTATTGACCGTACTTGTGCCTGTGCTGTTTATTCCGATGTTCCTTTCCGCAAACGGGACGGCTGGCGCTTACAATTTGCCCCTGTTCCTGCTGCCTTACTACGCGATCCAACCCCAATTCGGGTCTTATATCTCTTATCAATTGGGCGGTTTGGTACTGGACGCATTTTCCGCAAGAACGATCCTGTATGCATCTTTGGCCGTTTGTTTGCTCCCCTTGGCAAGGCTGGGCTTTCAGAAGCACCAGGTTTCATAAGGCGACGTGAATATGGACAGAAACAATCGATGATCATCGGCGCTGTCCTGGCAGGCGCATTTTCATGCGCCTATGAAGCGGCGGCTCAATTTTAGAGCCGCCGCTTCTCTTTGAACAGCCGGCAAGGAGCATGGCGGCCCACAGGAGGGCGCCGCCGTGCCCATTTCCCTTTTCCGCAACCTCTCAAAACGGCGTTCCGCCGCGCAACAAAAGGCAAACAAAAGCAGGGAGCCGACCCACCGTTGAAGGTGATCGGCTCCCTGTTTTCGTCTGCAGCCCGCCTGACAGCGTTTGTGACAAAGTGTTGTTGATGCGCGCTCTCTTGTCTGCATTCAGCAGAAGGAGCGCGGGCCTCCTGCTTGTCAAACCGACATCACAAAGACCTGGCAGGGGTTCCACTCGTCCCAGAGGGTGGGGAAGCACTCCAGTTCTTTGAATCCCAAGCTCCGGTAGAAGGCGTTGGTGCGGTCGTATTCGGCGTAGTGTCCCTCCTGGACAGTCTTGACCTGGAGGAAGGAATACCCCCGCTCCCTGGCGTAAGCATGGAAGGCATCAAACAGCGCCCTGCCGATCCCCTGCCGGTGGTACTGGGGCAAAACACCCATGACCGCGATCTCCGCCGTGTGGGGGCTGGTCTCCTTCAGGGCAATAAAGCCCCTTGGCCTGCCGTCCTCCACATCCGCCCAGAAGGGCATATCCCGGCTCTCCCGGACATATGCGGCCGTACTCTCCGGCAGGCCGAACCAGTCCGGCAGGGCGGACAGGACCGCCGATGCGGTCTTCTCTTTTTCCGCCGGGTCTGTGATCAGTTGAACCATTCTTGGTCCCCTTTTTCTACAACACAAGCAAGGCAAAGCCTTGCGCCAAAAGGTTTCTTTTGCTTCTTTTCTTTTTCAAAAGGAAAGAATGGATGCCTGAACTCACTGGTCCTCCCAGGGGATGACATGCTTCCCGTCGTCCCACTGGGCCTCGGGGGGGATCTGCCCGGCCTCGCCAGGACCGCCCATCTGCATCTCCTGCCATTTTTCCCGGGTGATCAGCAGCTGCCGGGGCTTGGAGCCCTCGAAGGGGCCCACAATCCCCCGGTCCTCCATCTGGTCCACCAGGCGGGCGGCCCGGGAGTAGCCCAGCTTCAGCCGGCGCTGGAGCATGGAGACGGATGCCTGCCCCGTCTCCAGCACCACCTCCACAGCGGCGGGCAGCAGCTCGTCCTCGTCGCCGTGATCGTCGGGGGACCCGTCGCCGCCGGAAGCGGCGGCGCCTTTCTTCTCCTTCTCCTGCATGGACTCCTCGATCTTCCGCATGACCTCGTCGGAATATTGGGCCTCGCCGGTGGACTTGACGTAACTCACCACCCGGTCGATCTCCTCGGGGGTGATAAAGCAGCCCTGGACCCGCTGGGGCTTGCCGCTGCCCAGGGGCGCGTAGAGCATGTCGCCCCGGCCCACCAGCTTCTCCGCGCCGGTGGAATCCAGGATGATGCGGGACTCCAGGGAGGAGGCCACGGCGAAAGCGACCCGGCTGGGGATGTTGGCCTTCATCAGGCCCGTGATCACGTCGGCGGAGGGCCGCTGGGTGGCGATGACCAGGTGCATGCCGGCGGCGCGGCCCATCTGGGCCACACGGCAGATGGACTCCTCCACCTCCTTTGCGGCCACCAGCATCAGGTCGGCCAGCTCGTCGATGACCACCACCACAGAGGGCATATGGGGCAAATCCTCCCGCTGCCTGGCGACGGCGTTGTACTCCTCCAGCTTCTTGACGCCCAGCTCGGAGAAGGTCTTGTACCGCTTCATCATCTCATACACCGCCCACTGCAGGGCGCCGGCGGCCTTCTTCGGGTCAGTCACCACGGGGATCAGCAGGTGGGGGATGCCGTTATAGGGGGCCAGCTCCACCATCTTGGGGTCCACCATGATAAAGCGGACGTCCTCGGGGCTGGACTTATAGAGCAGGGAGATGATGAGGGAGTTGGTACACACGGATTTACCGGAACCGGTGGTGCCGGCGATCAGCACATGGGGCAGCTTGGCGATGTCGCCCACGATATCCTTGTTGCCGATATCCCTGCCCACGGCGAAGGCCACCGGCGACTTGTGCTGGGTGAAGGCCCGGGACTCGATCACATCCCGGATCAGCACCGTGGACACGGCCTTGTTGGGCACCTCGATCCCCACCACGGAGATCTTCTCCGGGATGGGGGCGATGCGCACGCCGCTGGCCCCCAGGGCCAGGGCGATGTCGTCCGCCAGGTTGGTTACTTTGCTCAGCTTCACACCCTGGTCCAGCACAAACTCGTACCGGGTGATAGCGGGGCCCCGGACCACATCCCCGGCTGTGGCGTCCACGCCGAAGCTGCCCAGGGTGTCCGCCAGGCGCTGGGCGTTGGTGCGCAGCTCCGCCCCCGCCTCGATATAGTTGTCCTGGATGTTCTGATCCAGCAGCGTCACCGGCGGGAAGTCGTAGGCGTTTTCCACCGCCATGCCGCTCTCGATCTCCGCGGCCACCTGAGCGGTGGCCTGCTCCACGTCACCGGCGCTGATCCCGCTCTTTTTCCGCCGCTTCTCCTCCTGGACAGGCGCAGCGACAGGCTCCGGCTCAGGGCTCTGGGCCGCTGCAGGGATGGGCTCTGGGACAGACGGCGTCGGGGCCTGTTTGGCAGGCTCTGGCTGGGGCGCGGGGACATCCGGCTCGTCAAAGGGGATGGGTTCCACACCTGAAGCCACATCGGCTGGGGTCATCTGCCCCTTAGCCTTCGGTTTGAAGAAACCGGACAGCCCGCCCCTGCGCTCCCTGGGTTCGTCATCCAGGGGGATATCGATCTCGGGGCGGGGCTTGGCCTGCTTCCGGGCCGCGGGCTTTGCCCTGGCCGCAGAAACGGCTGCCGGCGGCTCTTCCTCATACTCCTCACCGTCATAATCATCGTAGTCCTCTTCGCTGTAGTCCAGGCGTTCCCGCTCTCTCCACATGCGCAAAAGAGCGGACGGGCTCACCCGGAATGTGACCATGAGCAGCACAAGGAGCAAAACGCAGAAAATAATGACCGACGCGGGCTTTCCCAGCACCGACATGAAGCCGATCGCCGTACCGCCGGAGAGGACGCCCCCGCTTAAAAGCTCCCCGCCGGAGGTCCACAGCTTGGGCAGCAGCCCCTCGGGGGAGTCCAGCGTCAACTTGCAGAACAGCATGTGGCACACACCGCCGAACAGATAGGGCACCAGCAGGGCGCAGGCAGTCCGCAGCGCCACCGGCTTCCCCTTATGGAACAGCAGGATCACGCCGGCCACCGCCAGCGCGGGCGCGGCCAGGTAAAATCCGTGCCCCACCAGCCCCTTCAGCAGCGTGGGCAGCCAGACGATCAGCAGCCCGTTGCTGGGGAAATAGCTGATAAATACGCAAAGCGCCAGAAGCAGGAACACCACGCCCGTGACCTCCCGGCGGATGGGGCGCTTCGCATTTTTCCCGGAGGCGCGGCTCTTGGACGCGCCGACGGAGCGGGAGCCGCCCTTGCCGCTGCCGCGGGAGGAGGCGCTCCTGGAGGCGGTACTGCCCTTCCCGCCGGATGTGGTTTTCTTTTGTGTCGTTGCCATGGTCATCCCTCTTACTTCAATACGGTCAGCAGGATCGTCAGCGCGCCCACCGCCCAGCAGTAGTAGGCAAAGGCCCCAAACTTGCCCTTGTCCGCGATCATGCGGACCAGGCGGATGGACAGATACCCGGACACCGCCGCAGCAGCCACGCCCAGCAGATAGGCGGGGATCAGGGCCGGGTCAACGCCGGTCTGGATCACATCCGCGATCTTCAGGATATTAGCTCCCAGCACCGCCGGGATGGAGAGCAAAAAGGCGAACCGGACGGCAAACTTCCGCTCCAGGCCCATGAAACAGCCAATGGCGATGGTGGTCCCGGACCGCGAAAGGCCCGGGCAGGTGGCCACCGCCTGGCCAACCCCCACCGCCAACACGTCCAGCATGGTGGCGCTGCGCTCGGTCTTCTTCCCCCTGCGGGTCCGGTCGCTGGCAAACAGCAGCACACCCGTCGCCAGCAGGGCGGCCCCCACCACATAGGTGTTGCTGCTGAGCCCCTCCACAAAGTCCTGGATGGGCAGCACCAGGAACAGCGGCAGCGTCCCCACGATGATCAGCAGGATCAGCCGCCGGGCCGGCGGGATGGGATCGGGCATGCCGCCCCGGCCGATGTCGCCGATGGTGCGGAAGAACTCCAGGACCATCTCCTTGATGTCCGACCAGTAAGCCGCAAATACCGCCACCAGGGTGCCCAGATGGAGCAGCACCTCAAAAAACATATCGCCGCTGCCCTCTATCTCCAGCCCAAACAGGTTTTGGGCAATGGACAGATGGCCAGAGCTGGAAATCGGCAGAAATTCCGATATACCCTGGATAAGGCCCAGGATCAATGCGTTCAGCAGGGACACAGCGCCGCCTCCTCATATCATATCACTATACATGATAGCACACTTGTTTGTGTTTTTCCACAGTTTTTTGCCGCAGGCCCCCAGGGGGAGCCGGATTTTCGGAATAAAAAGAAAACTGCCATTCTGGACGCGGCGGGGGACCCTTGCGCCCCGCGCTCCATCCAGAATGACATGGCGTTGCATCTCTCTCAGTCCGGCAGCTTTTCCAGGGCGTCCCGTGCGGCGTCCTGCTCCGCTTCCTTCTTGCTGTGGCCGCGGCCCAGCCCGATGGCCGCCTCATTCAGGCGCACCTCGAAGAGGAAGCTCTTGTTGTGATCCGGCCCGCTCTCCTCCACCATATGGTAGGTCAGCACCTGGCCGCTTTTTCGCTGGACGATCTCCTGCAGTGTGGTCTTATAGTCCCGGCGCTCCTCCGCGGCCGGCGCCCGGCTGAGCAGCACCCGGCTGATCAGGGCGCGCACCTGCTCCATCCCCCCGTCCAGATAGACGGCGGCGAACACCGCCTCCACCGCGTCCGCCAGAATGGACTGGCGCTCTCTGCCGCCGCCGGCCTCCTCGCCTTTGCCCAGCTTCAGATACTGGCCCAGCTCCAGGAGCTTCGCCACCTCGTACAGGCTCTGCTCACAGACCAGGGCCGCCCGCATCCTTGTCAGATCCCCCTCCGGCAGCTTGCCGTAGGTCTTGAACAGAAATTCAGCGGTCACAAAGCCCAGCACGCTGTCGCCCAGGAACTCCAGGCGCTCGTTGCTGCTGACGCCGGCGCTGCGGTGCTCGTTGGCGTAGGAGCTGTGATTGAGCGCCTCGCTCAACAGCTCCCTGTTTTGAAAGCTGTATCCCAGCTTTTTTTCCAAAGATTCCATCACAACCCCTCCTTTCCAAAAGAAAACCCCGCCCACAGGGCGGCAGGCGCCCGTCCGGCGAGGCTCTCTTCACTCGCTTTATTTCTCCAGTTTTTGGGTCAGGAACTCGACGCAGTCGCCTACCGTGGACAAGGTGGCCAGCTCCTCCTCACGGACCTCGCCGATCTTGAACTCGTCCTCCATCGCCATGACCAGCTCCACCAGGTCCACGGAGTCGGCGCCCAGATCCTCCTCAAACGAGGTATCCTCCGCAACAGTGTCCAGCTCCACGCCGAACTGCTCGGAAATGATCTTCTGCATCCGTTCAAAAATATCCTGCATATCCTCTTCCTCCTTTTCCAAGGGAATGATTGGGGGTTCATTGGCATGATAAAACTTTTCGTCCGGCCTGTCAATAGGTTCCTCCGGATTTCCTCCGGTCATCCGGCGAATTTACCAATCAGGGCCCAACCTTCATCCGGTCAATATTGGCCTCGATCTCCGCGGCGATGTTGCCCTGGGCGGACGCCGCCGCCTGGTAGATGGCGTTTTCGATGGCCAGCGCGCCGCTGGAGCCGTGGGCCTTGATGACAGGCTTTGTCAGGCCCAAAAAGGGCGTGCCGCCGATGGTGTCGGGATTGAGACGGTCCTTGAAGGCGGAAAGGCCGCTCTTCACCAGCAGCGCAGCCACCTTGGTCTTCAGGCTCTTGAGGAACATGGCCTTGATCTCCTTGCCCAGGAAGGAGCCCACGCCCTCGATGGTCTTGAGCATCACATTCCCGGAGAAGCCGTCGGCCACGATCACATCGCATCCGCCCTTCATGGCGTCCTTGGCCTCAATATTTCCGACAAAATTTAAATACCCCGCGTCGCCCGCGGCCTTCAGCGCCTGATATGTATCCCGGCGCAGCTGGTCGCCCTTGGTGTCCTCGGCGCCAATATTGAGCAGCCCCACCCGGGGCCTCTCCAGCCCCAGCGCCTTGGAGGCGTAGAAGCTGCCCAGATAGGCAAACTGCACCAGATACTCCACAGAGCACTCGGCGTTGGCGCCGCAGTCGATGAGCACCGCCTTTCCGCCCGCCGTGGGGATAACGGGGGCCATGGCGGCCCGGCGGATCCCCCGCACCCGCTTGACCAGCAGCGTGCCTGCGGCCAAGAGGGCGCCCGTACTGCCGGCGGAGACAAAGGCGTCCCCCTCGCCCGCCTTGAGCATATTCAGCCCCACTGTGATAGAGGAGTCCTTCTTGATCTTAAAAGCGGTGGCCGGGTCGTCGTGCATGTCTATGACCTCCGTGGCATTCACCACGCTCACGTTCCCCGGCAGCTCCCGGGCGCCGCACTGGGCGGCGGCCTGACGGACCTCCGCCTCCCGCCCCGTCAGCACCAGCTCCCACTGGGGCCGGGCCTTGGCAGCGTTCAGCGTCCCCCGGACGATCTCCAGCGGGGCGTTGTCCCCGCCCATGGCGTCTACGATGATTCTCATGCGTCCCTCCTTTTCTTCTCTTCTTCTTTTCTTTGAAAAGAAAAGAAGCAAAAGAAACTTTTGCGGCGAAACTCCGTTTCGCCCTCCCTATTTCAAGATATCTGCTTTCCTCTGTTCGATGACTGCCAGCGACCGCTGGGAGATCTCCGCGTTCTTGTTCCGCTTGCCCTTGACCCGGTGGTCCAGGGGCGGGATGATCCCGAAGTTGATATTCATAGGCTGGAAATTTGTCACCGTCTCGTCGGAGACATACAGCCCCAGCGCCCCAATGGCAGTCTCCCTGGGGAAACACACCGGTTCCATGCCCCGCAGCCGCCGGGCGGTCTCCACCCCCACCAGAAAACCTGATGCAGCGGACTCCACGTAGCCCTCCACGCCGGTCATCTGGCCGGCGAAGGAGATGCGGGGCTGGCTTTTGAGCTGATAAAACCGGTTGAGCAGGCGCGGGGAATCCAGGTATGTGTTGCGGTGCATGACCCCGTAACGGACGTACTCCGCCTCCCGCAGGGCGGGGATCATGGAAAACACCCGCTTCTGCTCCCCGAATCGCAGGTGGGTCTGGAATCCCACCAGGTTGTAGATGGAGCCTGCGGCGTTGTCGCGGCGCAGCTGGACCACGGCGTAGGGCTCCTTCCCCGTCCTGGGGTCTTTCAGCCCCCGGGGCTTCAGGGGGCCGTAGCGCAGGGTGTCCTCCCCCCGGCGGGCCATGACCTCCACGGGCATGCAGCCCTCGAAGACGTTTCTGTCCTCAAAGCCGTGGACCTCCGCCTCCTGGGCCTGGCACAGCTCCCGCCAGAAGGAGCGGTACTCCTCCTCGCTGAGGGAGCAGTTGATATAATCCGCCGTCCCCTTGTCGTACCGGGAGGCAAACCAGGCCCGCGTCATGTCGATGCTGTCCGCCGTCACCAGTGGGGCGGCGGCGTCAAAGAAGTTGAGGGTCGCGCCCTCCCCGAAAAGCCCCGCCAGGTGCTCCGCCAGAGCGTCGCTGGTCAGCGGCCCCGAGGCCACAATGACCTCGCCCTCCGGGATGGCCGTCACCTCCCCCTCCACCACGGTGATATTGGGGTGGCTGCGGATGGCGTCGGTGACATAGGCGGCAAAGCCGTGGCGGTCCACAGCGAGGGCGCCGCCTGCCGCCACCCTGGTGGCGTCCGCCGCCCGGAGGATCAGGCTGTCCAGGCGGCGCAGCTCCTCCTTGAGGAGGCCAACGGCGTTTTCCAGGCCCGCGCCCCGCAGGGAGTTGGAACAGACCAGCTCCGCGAAATCCGCGCTGGTGTGGGCAGGGGTCATCTTCTGCGGCTTCATCTCCCGCAGGGTGACTTCGATGCCTCTTTTGGCCAGCTGGTAGGCGGCTTCGCTGCCCGCCAGGCCGGCGCCGATCACAGTTGCTTTCATGTTTTTTCCTTTTTGTGGTTTTTCGTTAGGTTGCATGCGGCTTCGCCGCCTGTAGTCCCGGGCCTCCCCGGCCCGGACCCGGGTCCCTTTTTGTGCGCACAAAAAGGGACCAACACTCGGCCTAAGAGCCGCCGCTGCGCGGCGGTTGGCCTCGTAAGCGCCCGCCTGCTGGCGGGTGAAATGCGCCAAAACCTGCGGTTTTGGATTCCCTTATCTTGATCGGACTGAGCAGGGCCCTGTCTGCATCCAGCCGCCGAAGGACCCGCGCCCCGTCATCGGTCCCAGCTTGTCCGCCTTCGGCTGCCGCCCCTCGCCCGGGCGATCCTGCCTGTGGCGCGGATGGGAGAGCGGATTTCACTCTATCGGCGGTCAGGCACATCTGAGCGGCCCACAAGATAGTCGATGGAAACATCAAAATAGTCGGCCAGCGCCAGCAGACCTTGGAAGTCCGGATACCTCCCCCCAGATTCATAAAACTGGTACGCCCGTGTGGTAACACCGAGGTAGTCCGCCATTTCCCGCTGGTAAATGCGCCGGCTATTGCGTAACTCTTTTAACCTTTTTGCGAAAATTTCCATTTACTTTTTGTCCGAGCGGCCGATCAAATAATCCACAGAGACACCGTAGAAGTCCGCCAGCTTCCACAAGGTGGAGGCGGTCGGCTCACGCTCGCCGGATTCATAGCGGCGGTAGGAATGGGCTGTGAGCCCGCTCTGTCTTGCCGCATCTTCCTGCTTCAGCTTACTGGCTTTACGAAGCTCCAACATTCTTTCTGATAAATTTGCCATATTTTCTCCCGAAAAGCTTGGCAGTCCCGTTTGGGACAGTTATAATCATACCGTCCCAAACGGGACAGTATGAAAGGGGAACGATCAAATGACTGAACTAACTCGCGTGCTCTATGAATATACGCGGAGCAGGGAGATGCCGAAATATCTGCTCACGGAGGAATACCGGGAAGTGGAGTGGGCGATCCGCTGCCAGCAGGAGGCCCTGCAGAAGCTGTCGCCGGAGCTGTATGACAGGGTCGACGATCTCATCAGCGAGGTCAATCTGGAGCGCGCCCTGGCGCTGGAGGCCATGTTTGAGGCCGCGCTGGCACTGTGCCAGGAGCTGTCCGGAGCATGATCTCCGGATCTTACGCCTCTTTGCCGGCGGTGGTTTTCTTCGTCGTTTTCTTTGCTGCGGTTGTCTTCTTCGCCGCGGCGGGTTTCTTGGCGGTGGACTTGGAGGATGTCTTTTTGGCAGCCGCCTTCTTAACCCCGGCCTTCTTCTCCTCCGCCGGCGCGGCCTCCCCGGCGGAGCCGTCCTCCGCCTTGGCCTCGCCCTCGGCGGTCTTCTTACGATACCCGCCCCGCTTGTCCTCCGGCGTAAAGTTAGCGCACTGCTCGTTGATGCAGAACGGCTTTTTAAAGCCCTTGCCGGGCTTTTTGAACATGGTCTGACCACACACCGGGCAGTCGTCCGCCACAGGGACGTCCCAGGTCGTAAAGTCGCACTTCTTGCTCTCGTCCTTGCTGCTCATATACTCACAGCAGTAGTAGGTGTACTGTTTGTTGGTCTTCTTGCTGGTGCCGGTGCGTTTCATGAGCCTTCCGCCGCACTTGGGGCAGCGGCCGGGCATGGCCACCACCAGCGGCTTGGTAAAGGTACACTCCGGGTAGCCGGGGCAGGCCAGGAACCGGCCGAACCGGCCGCTCTTGATGACCATCTGCCGGCCGCACACGTCGCAGACCTCCTCAGACACCTCGTCCGGCACCTTCAGATGGACGCCCTCCAGCTCCTGCTCCGCCTTCTCCAGGCTGGCCTTGAAGGGGTCGTAGAACTCGTGGAGCAGCTGCCTCCACTGCTTGGAGCCGTCCTCCACGTCGTCCAGCTCCTTCTCCATGTTGGCGGTGAAGCGGGTGTCCACGATGTCGGCGAACTTCTCGCACATGAGGCCGTTGACCACCTCCCCCAGGGGGGTGGCGCGCAGGTACTTGCCCTCCTTGATCACATACTCCCGGTCCAGGATGGTGCTGACCGTGGGGGCGTAGGTGGAGGGGCGGCCGATGCCGTTTTCCTCCATGGCGCGGATCAGGGTGGCGTCCGTATAGCGGGCGGGGGGCTGGGTGAAGTGCTGCTCCCGGTCAAAGCCGTGGCAGCTGAGATGCTGGCCCTCGGCAAGCTCGGGGAGCTTCGCCTCCTTCTCCTCTTTCTCCTCGTCCCTGCCCTCCTCGTAGACGGCGGTATAGCCGGAGAATTTCAGGCTGCTGCTGGAGGCGCGGAAGCTGTGGCCCGCCGCCTCCATCTCGGCGGACATGCTGTCGTAGACCGCGTTGGACATCTGGCAGGCCACGAACCGGCTCCAGATCAGCCGGTAGAGCCGGTACTGCTCCGCCGTCAGGTCCCCCTTGAGCTTCTCCGGGGTCAGCGTCACGTCGCTGGGGCGGATGGCCTCGTGGGCGTCCTGGGCCCCGGCCTTGGTCTTGAAGTTCCGTGGGCTGCCGGGGTAGTATGCCTCGCCGTAGCGGCCCAGGATAAAGCTTTTGGCGGCGGCCTGGGCCTCGTCGCTCAGTCGCAGGGAGTCGGTACGCATATAGGTAATCAGACCCACCGTGCCCTCCCCGGCAACATCTATGCCCTCATAGAGCTGCTGGGCAATGGCCATGGTGCGCCGGGGGGTCATGCTCAGCTTGCGGCTGGCCTCCTGCTGGAGGGTGGAGGTGGTGAAGGGGGGCGAAGGGGAGCGCTGCTTGTCCTGGCGCTTGACGCTCTTGACAAGGAAGGGCTGGCCCTCCACCGCGGCCACCACGGCGGCCACCTCCGCCTCGGAGTCCAGCTCCCGCTTCTTCCCGTTCTCCCCGTGGTATCTGGCCAGGAAGCGGGTCTGCTCCGTGCCGTCGGTGCTCAGCTTCACATCCAGGGACCAGTACTCCTGGGGCTTGAAGTCGGCGATCTCCTTCTCCCGGTCGCACACCATGCGGGTGGCGACGGACTGGACGCGGCCGGCGGAGAGGCCCCGGCGGATCTTCTTCCACAGCAGGGGCGAGAGCTGATAGCCCACGATCCGGTCCAGGATGCGGCGGGCCTGCTGGGCGTCCACCAGGTCCTGGTCGATCTCCCGGGGCGCGGCGATGGACTCGCTGACCACCCGCTTTGTGATCTCATTGAAGGTAACGCGGCGGGCCTTTTCGTCGTTCAGGCTCAAAAGCTCCTTCAGATGCCAGCTGATGGCCTCCCCCTCCCGGTCCGGGTCGGTGGCAAGGTACACATACTCGCTGCCCTTGGCGGATTTCTTCAGGTCGTTGATAATGTCCTCTTTGCCCTTGATGGGGCGGTAGTTGGGTTCAAAGTCGTGCTCGAGGTCCACGCCCAAGGTGCTCTTGGGCAGATCCCGCAGGTGGCCCATACATGCCTTCACCTGGTAGTCGGGGCCCAGATACTTGCCGATGGTCTTGGCTTTGGCGGGAGACTCCACGATCACGAGGCTCGTTTTTGCCATTTGTTCCTCCTGAACGGCGGAATCGTTCCGCCGCTTTTTTATTTGCCCCCCAGGGGCAACAGAGATTTTATTGCAGCGTCACCGTCAGAGAGAAGCGCTTGCCGCTCTCCTGGGCAACGATCTGGTCAATTTCAAGTATGGTCAAAGCAGATAAGACCCGGCGGGTGGGAATCTGGGTGGCCTCGATCAGGTCGTCCACCTGCATGGCTCCCCCGGCCAGGGCGCGCACAATAGCGATCTGGTCGTCGGTAAGGCCGTGGTCGCCGGAGAGATCCAGCACCGGCAGGCCAGGCGCCTGCGTCTCCTCCTCCCGCGGTCCCACCGCGGCCTTCTCCGGCCGCTCCGGTCTGTCCTGCCCGCCGAAGCGCCTGGGCTCCGCCACGCGGACGCCCCGGATCTTATGGGGATACTGTCCCACATAGTGGTC
This sequence comes from uncultured Oscillospiraceae bacterium, assembly GCA_902373635.1. GTDB lineage: Bacteria > Bacillota > Clostridia > Oscillospirales > Oscillospiraceae > Pelethomonas. The sequence continues at coordinate 63,919 of CABKMV010000005.1, read as the reverse complement.
TAAAATATCCCAGGCGTCGGTAACAACGCCCGCGCCGTCCCGCAGAAGGCGGTTGCTGCCGGTGCAGTGCCAGTCGTCCGCCTGGCCCGGCAGGGCGAAGACGTCCCGCCCCTGGTCCAGGGCGAGGCCGGCGGTGATCAGCGCGCCGCTGCGCTCGGGCGCCTCCGTGACCACCGTGCCCAGGCACAGCCCGCTGATGATGCGGTTGCGCACCGGGAAATGGCTTCCCAGGTGCTCGGTCCCCGGCGGGTACTCCGACAAGATGGCGCCCCGGACGCCGATGTCCTCATAGAGATAGCGGTTCTCCCGGGGATAGATCATGTCATGTCCTCCGCCGATCACAGCCGCGGTCGTCCCACCTGCCCGCAAAGCGCCCCGGTGGACGGCGGCGTCCCCTCCGGCGGCCAGGCCGGAGACGACCACCGCCCCCAGCCCCGCCAGCTGGAAGGCCAGCTTCTCCCCCATCTCCAGGGCATAGGGCGTGGCCTTTCGGGAACCCACCATGGCAATGGCCACCTCCTCGTCGAACTGGGGCAGCCGGCCCTGGACATAGAGCAGGATGGGCGGGTCAAAAATATTGCGCAGACGGTCTGGGTACTCGGTATCCCGGATGGTGAGGATGCGCAGGCCGAGCCGGTCGCAGTCCCCCATGACCCGATCCGCCGTCTCCAGGGATCTGTCCTCCAGCGCTTCGGCGGCGCCCTTGGTCATGCCGTCCACCAGCAGGTACTCCCCCCTGTCCCCGTAATAGATGGCGTCCGGCTCCTGAAAATGCTCCAGCAGGGACAGTTTCAGTTGGTTGCTCACGCCCTGAAGGTTTGCCAGCCACAGCCAGTATCTCAGAGATGCCATGACCCCACCGTCCTTTTCATTTGATATGTTTGTCCTTTTTTGTGATGCTTCCCTGCTCCGCGTATCTCAGCGGTACCCCTCCCACAGGAGGATAGATGCCGCAATGGCGGCGTTGAGGGATTCGCAGCGTCCCCCCATGGGGATGCGGATTGTTTTGCCGCAGGCGGACAGCGCCGCCTGGCTGAGCCCCCGCCCCTCGCTGCCGATGAGGATCGCCGCCCTTGTCAGGTCGGCCTCCCTGGCGTCCACTGTGTCGGAGCGCAGGGCCGCGCCCAGCAGGGGCAGCCCCGCCGCCGAGAGCAGCGGCAGCAGCCGCTCCAGCGTGCCGCTCCAGGCCGGGCAGCGGAACACCGCCCCCATGGAGGAGCGGACCGTCTTGGGATTGTACAGGTCGGCGCAGCCCTCCAGCAGGATAAGGCCGTCAGCCTCAAAGGCGTCGGCGGCGCGGAGGATAGTCCCCACATTGCCGGGGTCCTGCACCCCCTCCAGTACAAGGTAGCGCCGCCCTGCCAGGCTCTCCGGCAGGGTCGTGTCCGGGAGGCGGGCCGTAAAGAGGGCCCCCTGGGGGGCCTCCATGGGGCTGATGGACTTCATCACGTCCCCCGGCACCTCCACCAGCCGGACCCCTGGCCCCAGCGGCGGCAGGGCGGTCCCCGGGGTGTACGCCACAGCGGTGAGGTCCGCGCCCCACCTGGATGCCTCCTCCAGGAGCTTCACCCCATCTCCCAGGTACTCTCCGCACGTATAACGGTAGGCCCTGGAGGAGGCGAGCTTGCGGATATGGGTCATGAGGGGGTTTGTGCGGCTGGTGATGCGCTCCGCCATAGGCGCCTCCTTATGATCGTATCATTAGTCCAGCGGTTTCATCGTCGGGAACAAAATCACGTCCCGGATGGAGTCGCTGCCGGTCAGCAGCATGACGCACCGGTCGATGCCGATGCCGAGGCCCCCCGTGGGGGGCATGCCGTATTCCAGGGCGGTGAGGAAATCCTCGTCCATCATCTCCGTCTCGTCGTCGCCCTTGGCCCGCAGCTCCGCCTGCTTCTGAAAGCGCTGGCGCTGGTCGATGGGGTCGTTGAGCTCGGAGAAGGCGTTGCCCATCTCGCTGCGGCAGACAAACAGCTCGAACCGCTCAGTGAGGCGGGGGTCCTTGGGGGAGCGCTTGGCCAGGGGGCTCACATCCACCGGGTGCATGGTGATGAAGGTGGGCTGGATCATCTTCTCCTCCACCTTCTGGTCATAGCACTCGTAAAGGGCGTGCCCCCAGGTGGGCTCCACGCCGTCCATATCCACGCCCACGCTCCTGGCGGCGGCCACGGCCTCCTCGTCGGATTCAATGGCCATAAAGTCCACGCCCAGGTGCTCCTTGACGGCCTCGGCCATGGTCATGCGCTTAAAGCCGGGGGCCAGGGAGATCTTCTCCCCCTGCCACTCCACCTCGTAGGTGCCCAGGATATCCCGGGCCGCGCCGGAGAGCAGGTCCTCAAAGAGATCCATCATGTCGTTGAAGTCCGCGTAGGCCTGGTACAGCTCCACCGTGGTAAACTCCGGGTTGTGCTTGGTGTCCATGCCCTCGTTGCGGAAGATGCGCCCCACCTCATAGACCCGCTCCAGGCCGCCGACGATCAGCCGCTTGAGGTGCAGCTCCGTGGCGATGCGCATGTACATGTCGATATCCAGGGTGTTGTGGTGGGTGATGAAGGGCCGGGCGGCGGCGCCGCCGGCCAGGGTGTTGAGCACCGGCGTCTCCACCTCCATGAACCCCCGGCTGTCCAGGAAATTGCGCAGGTATTTGACAAAGGCGCTGCGGATCTCGAAATTCCGGCGGCTGTCCGGGTTCATGATCAGATCCACATACCGCTGGCGGTAACGCAGCTCCTTATCGGTCAGGCCGTGGAACTTCTCCGGCAGGGGCAGCAGGGACTTCGAGAGCAGGGTGATCTCCCGGGCCCGGACGCTCATTTCCCCCCGCTGGGTGCGGAACACCTCGCCCTTTACGCCCACGATGTCGCCGATATCGTACTTCTTAAAGCGGTTATATGCCTCCTCGTCCATCTCGTCCTTCCGGGCGTAGAGCTGGATGCGGCCGGACTTGTCCTGCAGGTCGCAGAAGCTGACCTTGCCCATGCCCCGCTTGCTCATCAGGCGGCCGGCCACTGTCACCTCGGTATTCTCCAGCGCGTCAAAATTGTCCTTGATCTCCTGGGCGTGGCGGCTCGCCACGAACCTGGTTTCCCGGAAGGGGTCCAGTCCCTCGCTCTGCAGGGCGGACAGCTTCTCCCGGCGGACACGCAGGATCTCGGAGAGGTCCTGCTGGACCTCGTTTGTGTTTGTCGTATTCTCAGCCATTGGTCGCTCTCCTCATTTGTATAGTGGGTAGTGGGGCGCTCAGCGCTCGATCTTGTCGATCGTGTACTGGATCTCTCCGGCGGGCGCGTTGACGGTGACGATCTCGCCCTCCCTGGCGCCCATCAGGGCTTTGCCAAAGGGGGAGTCCTCGCTGATGATGCCGTGCATGGCATCGGCCTCCTGGCTGCCCACGATCTTAAAACTGCGGGACATGCCCCCGTTTACCGCGGTGACGGTGACGGTGGAACCGATCGTCACCTGGCCCACCGGCATGTCGCCCTCCTCGATCACCACCGCGTGGAGCAGGATGTTCTCCAGCTCGCTGATGCGGGAATACAGCTTGCCCTGCTCGTTTTTGGCCTCGTCATACTCGCTGTTTTCGCTCAGGTCGCCGAAGCCGCGGGCCACCTTGATCATCTCCGCCACCTCGTCGCTGCGGGTGGTCTTGAGGTAGCTCAGCTCCTTCTGCAGTTCATCAAACCGAGCCTGGCTCATTTTAAATTCTTTCTTCATTGCCGCGTTTCCTTTCCATCTTCAGTATTGCGTCCGGAATGCATGCGCAAAAGGGCATACGCTTCCAATATACTTATTCTATATTAAAATGGTGCTTTGCATTATATAAGCATTTCCCGGTTCTGTCAACAAGGAATTTCCGCGAGGATGGTTTCCAGGCTCAAAACGCCCTGGGAAAAAAGGGCGGCTGTCAGCTGCTCCGCGCCGCAGTTGGGCTCCACCTGTCCCAGGAGCGCTCCGGGCAGCGGCAGGGGCATCCTGCCCCGTCCCGCCTCGCCGCCAGGATAGAGGGTATACAGGATGGGGTTTTCCCCCGCCAGATCCCCCCGATGGGCGAACAGGACCAGCGCGTCCGCCCGGTCCAGCTGATCCCGGGACGGGTGGAGCAGCAGGGATATCCCATATTCCCGGCGCAGCGTCCGGGCAAATTCCTCCCCGCCGGAGCGGACGTCCAGCATCACATAGCGGAAGCTGAGCGCCAGGGCCTTCGCGGTATCCGCCACCTCCCGCCTGAGCCGGTCCCCCGCCACGGCCACCACCGCCTGGGTCGGGAGAAGGCCCGCCTCCTCCAGCCGCCGGCGGACCAGCGGCGCAGCCAGGGCCTGGCGCAGCGGCAGGGTATCCACAGGGCAGACGCCCTGCCGGATGAACAGGGCCGTGTACGGAAAGTCCAGGGGAAAGACCGCCGAGCGCACCCCCATCTCCCACAGCCTTCTGGCCCCTGTCAGGGCGCGGCGGCGGGCCAGCAGGCCGTTGGGATGGGCGCTCTGTCCCATGCGCAAAGTGACGAACCGCCCTCCCAGCAGCCGCCGCTCCCCCAGTTCCGGCCGCTTGGGGCCGTCTCCATAGGCGATATAACCCAGCATCAGAAAACCTCCATTCCGGGCGGGCGGGATCCACCTTGCCCCCCGCTCCATGGTATGGCGCACAGGCGCGGTTTATACATTTCCCGGCAGAAAAGCGGCCGCAGCCCGTTGAGGAAGGGCCGCGGCTGAACTGGGTCTGTACAAGAGGGGGCTGATTCTGTTACAATACCGATGAGAAGGCGCCGGCCCGGCGCGCTGGAAAAATACGACTGGGAGGAGCTGCCCATGAAGGATATCGATCAATTGCTGCGGGAAATGACGCTGCCGGAGAAGGCCGCTTTGCTGGAGGGGTACCAGAGCTGGATGACCAACGCCGTGCCCCGGCTGGGCATCCCGTCCATCTGCCTGACGGACGGCCCGGTGGGCGTGCGGAAAAAGGCCGACGGCAAAGGCAGCGGCGCCATCGGGCTGGGCCGTTCCCTCCCCTCCACCGTCTTTCCCGCCAGCGTGAGCATCGCCAACAGCTGGAATACGGACAACGCCCAGCGGATGGGGCGCGCCATTGGTCAGGAGTGTGTGGGCTACGACGTGCAGGTGCTGCTGGGCCCGGCGCTGAACCTGAAGCGGGACCCGCGCTGCGGCAGGAATTTTGAGTATTACTCCGAGGACCCTCTGCTCTCCGGAAGGATGGCAGCCGCCTTCACCCGGGGCGTACAGAGTACCGGCACCGCCGCCTGTGCCAAGCATTTCGCCCTGAATAACAACGAAAATTACCGCTATATGTGCGACGCCCTGGTGGACGAGCGTGCCGCCCGGGAGCTGTACCTGAAGGGCTTTGAGATCTGCGTCAGGGAGGGCCGTCCCCGGGCTGTGATGTGCGCCTATAACCAGGTCAACGGCGTACACTGCAGCCAGAACAAGTGGCTTCTGACACAGGTGCTGCGGGAGGAGTGGGGCTTTGACGGCCTGGTCATGAGCGACTGGGGCGCCACGGTGGACCGGGTGAAGGGCGTGGAGGCCGGCCTGGATCTGGATATGCCCGGCGGCGTCTGGGACAACCGGAAGGCCATTCTCCAGGCTGTGGAACAGGGCGCGCTGTCCACGGCGGCGCTGGACCGCGCGGTGGCCAATGTGCTCAGGCTGGTGTCCGACGCCCAAGCCGCGCCCGCCGTCCACCTGGACCAGCAGGCCCTGCTGGAGCGAAACGCCGATTTAGCTGTCGAGCTGGCCGCAGACTGTGCTGTTCTGCTGCGAAACGACGCTTTGCTGCCCCTCTCCTCCGGGCAGAGGGTGCTGGTCGTTGGCCAGCTGTTTGAGAAGATGCGCTGCCAGGGCGCGGGTTCCAGCGGCCTGAACCCCGCCCGCCTGATCAGCCCCAGGGCGGCCTTTGACCGCTCCGGCACGGCCTACGACTATGCGCAGGGCTACCGGGAGATGGATCCCCAGCCCGACGAGGCGCTGGAGCGCGCCGCTGTGGAGGCAGCCCAGGAGGCGGATGTGGTGCTGTTTTTCGGCGGCCTGACGGAGCTCTATGAGAGCGAAGGCTATGACCGCACGGACCTGTCCCTCCCGGAAAATCAGCTGCGGCTGCTGGAGCGGCTGTGCAGCAGCGGCAAGAGGGTGGCGGTGGTGCTCTTTGGCGGCAGCCCCTTTGAACTGCCCTTCGCGGAAAAAGCCGCCGCCATCCTGCACATGTTCCTGCCGGGACAGGGCGGAGGCGAGGCCTGCCGCCGCCTGCTTTTTGGCGAGGCAAATCCCAGCGGCAAGCTCAGTGAGACCTGGGTGCGCACCTGTGCCGACATCCCCTTTGGCGACCAGTTCGGCAGGCACAAGGTCGTCCCCTACCGGGAGAGCATCTTTGTGGGCTACCGCTACTATGACAAGGCCCCGGACAAGATCCGCTACCCCTTCGGCTTCGGCCTGAGCTACACCTCCTTTTCCTACGGGGATCTGCATCTCGATCACACTGACGGCAAAATCACCGCCGCTCTGACGGTGACGAACACCGGCCGGCGCGACGGCGCGGAGGTGGTGCAGCTCTATGTGGGCAAAAACGAAAAAACCGCCGTATATAAGGCGGAAAAAGAGCTGCGGGCCTTTACCAAGGTCTATCTGAGATCCGGGGAGAGCAAGACCGTTACTCTGACCTTCACAGAGGCGGATCTGGCCTACTACCACACGGCGCTCCACCGCTGGGTGGTGGAAAACGGACACTACAGCGTTTTGGCAGGCGCCTCCAGCAGGGATATCCGTCTGACCGGAAGCATTGAGATCACCGGCCGGGAACAGGTCCCACCGCCCTGCTCCGCCGGGACGGCGGCGGCCTACGACGCCATTGCGGAGCGCGGGATCCCGGACAGCGTGTTCGCGCAGGTTTTGGGCCGCCCCATCCCCCAGGAGCCGCCGGCCCTGCCCTATACCATCGAATCCCCTCTCAGCGACCTGAAAAACAGCCCCATGGGCCGCTTCCTCTATCGCTGTGTCCACACGGTCGCCTCGGCTCTGGGAAGAGATATCCGCAGGCTGCCGGAGGGGCCGGAGAAGGAGGAACGGATCAAAAACCATCGGTTCCTCCTGGACCTGATCCCCAGCAACTCCCCGCGTTCCCTGATCCAGAGCGGCGGCGGCATGGCGCAGATGCATATGGCCCGCGCCGCCATAGAGCTGGCAAACGGCCATATCCTCCGGGCTGTCCGCCTGGCCGTGAAGCGGGAAAAGCCCCTTCCCCTCCCCTGTGAGGAACAAAAAAGCTGAGGACAGTTCAATAGATGTGCAAAGAGCCCGCCTCCGGCTTTTAGCCGGAGGCGGGCTCTTCTGTTTGTTGGCGTGTCCGCTCACTCCTCCTCTGTCTGCTCCTCCCAGAGCAAGTACTCTGTCAGGCTCTTGGACAGGTTGGAGATGATGGCTGACGAGGTAACAGGGCTCCCATTCCGGTCCGGCAGGAGAGTGTCCCCATCGGACTGGACGTGCCGGATAAACACCTTGGTCACAGAGCGGTACTGGCGCACAAAATCGTCATACAGCTGGCGGACCGCCTCCTCGCTGTGGTCCTCCGGCAGCATCTTCTGGATGCAGGAGATGCTCAGGCTCTGCTTGAGTACACAGATAATGATCAGGCAGGCCAAATGGATCCGGGCATACTTCTTTTTGACCGGCGGGGGCATCACCTTCATCCGGACGTAGTTGTTGATGATGCTGGCCGTAATGGCCTTCTCCCCCTCGCCCCTGGTCATCGGACCCAGATACTGGGTCAGCAGGATGATGACCTGGTCCATATACAGCTCCAGCTGGGGCAGGCTGTCCCAGTCCGGCAGATCAAACTGCTCCATACCGCCCACCCAGTCCGTCAGACGCCGGGCGGTCAGTTCCTTATCAAAAACCATACGCGCCTCCCTGTTTTTTATTTAGTATAGCCGACTTGTCCGCATAATGCAATATAGAAAATCAAAAAATAATTTGGCCCGTATACTTGACATGTTTATTTAAACGATGTATAGTAATATCAAATATTAGATAATTTGATTTAAAAAATCAAAGGAGTGATTTTTGTGGCAAGAGAGCACGTGAGGAGGAAGCAGACCGTCGGTGAGGAGATCGCCAATACCATCTCCCATGGCGTAGGCGCTCTTCTGGCGCTGGCGGGGGCGGTGCCCCTGGTAATGAAGGGCGTTATGACTGGTTCCGCCAAGACGACCTGGAGCCTTGCGGCATACGCCGTCAGCCTGGTGCTGCTGTATACGGCCTCCGCGGTATATCATGGCGTGAAGGATCCGGCGGTAAAGCGGGTCCTGCGGATTATGGACCACTGCTCCATCTTTGTCCTGATCCTGGGCACCTATATCCCCATGTCCCTGCTGGTCGTGGGCGGGAGGACCGGATGGGTCCTGTTTTTGACCAATTCCACCCTAGCGGTGATCGGGATCACACTCAACGCCATCGACCTGACCAGATTCGACAAGGTGTCCCTGGTTTTATACGCCCTGATGGGCTGGCTGATCGTGGTGGCCCTGCGGGCCATTATCGCCACCCTGCCCCCCCTGGGGCTGGCGCTGCTGGTAGGGGGCGGCGTGGCCTACACTGCCGGCATCCTCTTTTACAAGTCCCAGAAGAGCTATATGCACTTTGTCTGGCACCTGTTTGTGCTGGCGGGAAGTATCCTGCAGTATGTGTGCATCGCGCTATACTGCGTCTGAGCGATGGACAACGGAAAAGCGCGGGGAAAGCAAAACCAGCTTTCCCCGCGCTTTTTTAACCGGTACAGCGGATGACCCCGCAGGCAATCATCTTCCCGGCGTTGCCGCTGGGCTGCGTGGTGAAGTCGTCCGGGTCGTGATGCAGGATCACCACCTTGCCCACCACCTCCGACAGGCAGAAGCGGTCCGTCAAAAAGGAGCAGTAGGCCCGGTCCCCGCAGCCAAAGAGCGGGGGCAGGTCCCCGGCGTGGCAGGGGTGGGGGCAATCCTCGGGATTGTAGTGGGCGCCCGCATGGCTGAAGTCGTTGGCGGCGTCCCCGGTACAGCTTCCCCCGCTGTGGATGTGCAGGGCAAAGATCCTGTTATGGCAGTCGCCGCAGCCCACAGGCAGGCCGCTCATCCGGACCGTTACCAGAACGCCCTCCCGCAGCTGCCGGAACCGGACGGTTCCCCTGATCTGTGGGTATCCATTCCCGCCGCGGACCGAGGCCACCGCCTGATGTACGCAGGTCCTCATTCAAATCACCTCCCTGCCAGCTTATGCCGGCAGGGAGGCTGCCGCGCCATATCACGCCTCCTGGGACGCGCCCAGTGCGGCCTGGTACAGCTCGTTTTTATTGAGCCCCGTGTCTGCGGACACCCGGCGGACGGCGTCCTTCATCCGCTCTCCCGCCTCCCGGCGCGCCAGGACCAGCCGCACGCCCTCTTCCAGGGTGACGGCAGCCTTCTCCACAGGCGCCGCCCCCTCCACCACCAGGACAAACTCCCCCTTGGGGGCTGTCTCCTGGTAGTAGGCCACGGCCTGGGCCAGGGTGGTGCGCCGAGTCTCCTCGTGGAGCTTTGTGATCTCCCGGCAGAGGGTGATCCGCCGGTCGCCGAAGGCGCTGTACAGGTCCGCCAGCGTGGCCTGCAGCTTGTGGGGCGCCTCATAAAAGATCATCGTCCGGGACTCACAGAGCAGGGACTGGAGGTGTTCCCGCCGGCTCTTCCGATTAACGGACAAAAAGCCCTCAAAGGTAAATCGTCCGGTGGGCAGTCCGCTGACCGCCAGGGCGGAGATCAGCGCGCAGCAGCCGGGGATGGACAGCACGGGCACGTCGTGCTCCGCGCACAGCTTCACCAGCTCCTCCCCGGGATCGCTGACAGCCGGGGTTCCGGCGTCCGTCACCAGGGCGCAGGTCTCCCCTTCCAACAGCCTATTCAGAACTGCTCTCCCAGCGGTGACATGGTTATGTTGATGGTAGATGACCAGAGGCTTTTTGATGCCGAAGTGGTTCAGCAGCTTCATGGACACCCGGGTATCCTCGGCGGCAATGAAGTCCGCCTCCTCCAGGGCCGCGACGGCCCTCGGGCTGAAATCCCCCAGGTTGCCGATGGGGGTGGCCACCAGATACAGCGTGCCGCTCATTGGCGCGCCTCCTTCCAAAACAGATCATGGGCGGGGCAAAGATCTCCTCCGCATATTTCTGAGCTATTGTACCACAGGACGCCTGTCCGGGCAAGCAGATCCTGCCGGGGTTGACAGGGCGTATGTTTTGTGCTACCATATTGTTCAGAAACGAACAATATTAAGAGGTGGATCCCCATGCCGTCCTTTCTGCCTGTGTTGTTTATCCGCTCTCAGGGCCTGCGGAAGCTCTATAGCCAGATGCTGGCGCCGCTTCTGGAGAACTTTCATCTGACCCAGCTGGAGCTGGATATCATCCTGTTTCTGGCCAACAACCCGGGCTATGACACCGCCCGGGACATCGTTGAGCTGCGCCACCTGTCAAAATCCCACGTATCCGTGGGAGTGGACAGCCTTGCCGGCCGCGGACTGCTGGAGCGGTCTTACCAGGCGGGGAACCGGAAGACGATCCATCTGCGCCTGCTGCCTGCGGCGGATGGGATCGTGGCCGCCGGGCGGGAGGTCCAGCAGCAGTACGGCGGGACGCTGTTTCGCGGCTTTTCCCAGGCACAGCGGGAGGAGCTGGTCCAGCTTCTGGACCGCATCAGCCGGAATGTGGATAGCGCCCTTGCCAATCAGGAAGAAAGAACCGAGGAATAACCATGCTCTATCAGTTTATCATCTGTTTCATCGCCGGGATCGGGGCGGGGCTTGGCACCGGCTTTGCCGGTATGAGCGCCGCGGCGGTCATTACCCCCATGCTGGTCACATTTTTGGACATCCCCGCCTACCAGGCGGTGGGCATCGCCCTGGCCAGCGATGTGCTGGCCAGCGCCGTCTCCGCCTACACCTATGGAAAAAACAAAAATCTGGATATCCGCAACGGCCTGGTCATGATGGCCGCGGTCCTTGTTTTTACCCTGGTGGGCAGCTGGGTCTCCAGCCTGGTCCCGGCAAATACCATGGGGAATTTCTCCGTGTTCATGACTTTGCTTCTGGGGGGCAAGTTCATCGTAAAGCCGGTGATGACTACCAAGGAGTCCATGGAGGCGGTGTCCGCCCGGAAGCGGTTTGTCCAGTCCATCGTCTGCGGGATTCTGATCGGCTTTATCTGCGGCTTTATCGGCGCGGGCGGCGGCATGATGATGCTGCTGATCCTGACCAGCGTGCTGGGCTATGAGCTGAAGACCGCCGTGGGCACCAGCGTGTTCATCATGACCTTCACCGCCCTCACCGGCGCGGTCAGCCACTTTGTGATCGGCGGCGTGGCGGACTGGTGGGTCCTGTTCTTCTGCGTGGCGTCCACTTTGCTGTGGGCAAGGGTCGCGGCCCGCTTCGCCAACCGGAGCACGCCCAAGGTGCTCAACCGCGCCACCGGCGCGGTGCTGGTGGTGCTGGGCGTCGTGATCCTGGGCGTGAACTACCTGGGCTGAAGACGGCAAATAGGAGAGGAGCCGGCACAGGCGTGCCGGCTCCTCTTCAGCCTGTCATAAAACCAGGTATCGATCAGGAAGGAGGCGAAGGGATAAGGGGGGGAGCTCGAGGGGGCACAGCCCGCCTCGAACAGGATCCAATGCCCCGCAGCGCCTTGCTGCGCAAGGCTTGCGGCGAGCGCAGCGAGAACTTTTGCGCCAGAAAAGCGCAAAAGCAACGGCATTTTTACAGGTTGTCAAAAAAGTCCGCGGACTTTTTTGACAACCTGGAGAGGAGCCGGCACAGGCGTGCCGGCTCCTTTTGCTTTTCTTCCCTTGGGTATCAGCCCAGACGAACCTCCTGGGCCTCCTCAGGGAGGAAGTACCCAGCCAGGTCGTACTTGTTGTAGCCGCTGTAATCGCTGAGGGCACGGCCATCCAGGAAGTAGCTGCGGACAAAGCGCTTGCCGTCCACACAGGTCCAGTTCTCCTGGTTCCACTTCAGATAACCGTCCTCGTCGGTACGGGCCTCGGCAAACACCAGGTCCACCTGGCGGTTCTGGTTGGCCACCATGTCCACAAGCTGATCCTTGGTCAGATCCAGCTCTGTCTTATTGACAGTATCAATGACTTTCATCCTATGGCCTCCTTAGCCGATGTAGCCGGCGGCCTTGAGGATCTCCGCGGCCTTGGCATAATTGGCCTCGCTCATCATCACCAGGGGGCCGGTGCAGCCCATGCCGGTCTCAGCGTAGATGCCGGCCTTCCACAGGGCCTTGGCAGCGTCCTCCAGATCCATAACCTCGATGCCGGGGATGCTGGCGGTGCAGGGCTCGGCAGGGGGCGCCTTTACCTCTTCCGCCTCTGCGGCGGGCTTGGCGGCGGCCTTGCGGGCGGCCAGGATCTTGCTCAGGCCGGCCTTCTCTGCCGCGGCAAACTCCTGCTCTGCCACCTCAAACACCTTGCCCTTCACCAACTCGCCCGCGAACTGGAGGGCGTTGGCCACCAGGGGAGCGCCGCTGGCCCGGGACACGATCAGCACCAGCTTCCCGTAGCCGGGGCCAATGCCGGGGCCGTAGCCGTAGCCGGTGGCCTCGAAGCTGCCGCCGGTGCTGAAGGCGGAGAGCATCTTCACCAGCACGTTGCCGGTAAGGCTGTCACACACCAGCACGTCGGGGGTGCCCTGGAGCACATCGTTGCCCCGCAGCACAGCGCCGCCGTCGGCACGGGCGGAGGTCGCCCACTGGAACTCATAACCGCCCGCCTGCAGCTCCTTGAGAGCCATCTCGGTCTGGCGGGCGCCGTCCACGTTCAGGATGCCCACGGTGGGGTTCTTCACACCGCTGGCCTTGGCAGTGATAATGCCGTAGACGGCGTTTTTGATCATCCCCTCAATACGGTCGGCACTGGAGGTGCCGGTGGAGGTGGCGATGAACATCTCCTTACCCTTGGCGGGCGTCACGACGCGGCCCACGGTGGAGACGCCGATGGGGAAGGGGAAATGCATGGTGACGGCGCCGTCGACCTCGCCCTTGTCCACCATCTCCTCCATCTTCTTGTGTCCCTCGTCCTCGTTGGCCACATGGACAGTGGTAACGCCCTCGGCCTCCAGGGTGCCGATATAGTACACATCCACGCCGCGCTTAGCGGCTATCACGGCGGCGGCCATGGCGTTTTCCTCGCCATGCTCGCTGCCCATGCCGGTCAGAGCAATCCTGGGGCGGGGGCCGAAGGAGCCTGTCTCCAGGCCCTCGGCCATCTCCAGGAACGCCTTGGCAATGGTCTTTTCCAAATTACTCATGTCTTGCCTCCCGCTTACTCAGCCTGGGCCATCAGGGTGGCGGCGAAGTCACGCATGGCCTTGGCGATCATACCCTTGACTTCCTCCTCGCTGACGCCGGCATTGGCCTCCTCAGCGCCGGAATTGGCCTGGATGACAAAGGACACGCCGTCGAACAGGTTGGTCATACGGCCCAGGAACAGGGAGCCCTTGCCGATGATCATGGCGCGGTTCATCTTGCCGGCCATGATATCCTCGCGGGCAAAGCCGATATAGGGCACGCCGGAGGGGATATGGCCCTGGGTGGGAGCCCAGCCGGTGAGGCCGTGCTGGGTGAGGAAGCTGGCCATCTCAGCCTTGGGGATGTCGCCCCGCTTCACGGCCAGGGCGGCGATCATCTTGTAGTTGGCCAGAGGCACGTCGCCGGCGCCGGCGGGCTTGGTGATATCGGGGTTCTGCATCTCGGGAGAGAACTTGTCGATATCGGTGACTTTCAGGCCGGCACGATCCAGAGGATCCGTGACCAGAGCGCCGATAACCGCCTGAGGAGCAGAGCCTGTGCCCACGGTGTGGCGGCCCAGGATGTCCAGGTTGACCTCAGGGCTGACGCCGTCGTTGGCGGTCAGGATCACGCAGAAGCCGCCCAGCATGTCCTCCAGGATGGGCAGGCCCTTCTTTACGTGGTCCTTGCCGTTCATGCCCAGCTTGGCGGTGCAGCCGCCGGCGGTGACGGCGACGGTCTTATAGGCGCCGGACTGCACCAGAGCGGCCGCCTCCACCAGGGCGTGGGCGGGACCGGCGCAGAAGCCGCGGGAGTCGGAACCGGTGGCGGACAGCAGCCCGGCGATCTCGGCGGTTGCCTTGGCGAAGTTGCCGCCGCCGCGCTGGTTCATGTCGCCGCAGGCCTCCTCGCAGCAGTCAATGACATACTCCACCTCGTTCTTGTCGATGCCGGCGTTCTTCACACCGGACAGCAGAGCCAGAACAGAGGACGCCTTGGACACCAGGTTCTCGTGCATGACATGGGCGGAAAGGTTCACGTCGATATCGTGGGCGCGGTTGACGCAGCCCACCAGCTCGCCGTTGTGATAGAGGCCCTCGGAGTGCTCCTCGCTGACCAGGCGGCTGATCTCAGCGCCCTCGGTCTGAGCCTCAGGGATGCGGGCCATGATCGTCTCGTCGATGATGGGGTTGGCGGCCAGAGCGGCGCGGTGGGCGTCCACAAAGCCCTGCTCCAGCTTCACCAGGCCGAACACGTCGCAGGCCTGCATCAGCAGCAGGAACTCCTCCTGGGGCATGATCTGGCCAAAATGGCCGTAGCGGTCATTGACATCGCAGACCTTGTCATACCAGGGCTGCTCCACGGCGGCCAGCTCATCGGGGGTCTTGTTTCCGATGTACACCTGGTTGGGCCAGTAGCTGAGTGCCTGGTCGAAGGAGCGGATGTGGCCGGGCAGCTCCTTCAGGTAGTCACCATCGGGGTTGACAATGCGCTCGGTAGTCTGCGTGGTCCCGTTATGCAGAACCATGTCGGGGGTGTGCACCAGAATATATCCGGCGCCCTTGATAACACTTTTCATAAACTCCACAGCCTTTCTCGTATTGTTTTTCCCGGGCCCGCGGGCCCGTCAATCGCTATAAATCGATGCAGCAGCGGCGCTGCTGCGGGATGGAGCGCTTTCTGATCGCATGGCCCATGTGCGTCAAGCCGCTTCTGCAGCCATTTATAGTGACAGAAAGATATGGGGGCGGCGGCAATAGCCGCCGCCCCCTTCTTGGCATGTCTTTCTTCCCGATTAGAGGTACTTGCAGTACTGCTCGCGGATGCTGCTCATTTCGCTGATGATATCATCAACGTCCAGCACCATCTCCATCATGGAGACCTGCTCGTCATAGACGGCGGGATCGAACTCTGCTTTCACTTCGGGCTCGCACACATGGTAAACCGTGAGTCCCAACGAGACTCCTGTCAACGGACCGGCATAAGTGGGGTCGCCGGCGGTCACTGTTTCAGCGGCCAGGCCGGAGGCTTCGCCTTCAGCAGCGCCCAGCAGAACGACAACGTTCTCGGGGCCATACTGCTCAGCAAATTCCTTGACTCTCTTCTGATTTTCCAGATCCATTGCACCAGCGGCGGTTCAGACGAAGCACTCCGTCGAGGAAAACACGACCTCGGCGCCAGCGGACTCGGCACAGGCCTCAATGGCCATACCGGGAATGCCGTCACGATCACCAATGATGATGACCTTCTTGCCAGCCAGGATGCTCATGTCTCTTTCCTCCTTTGCTATAAAATTTTTATAGAAACCTTACGGAATCTAACAGAAATTGGGGTGTACGATTACACGTACTTCTTGATCATGGCCTCTACGTTCTCGACCGTGGCGTCCTCTTTGACGCAGGAGTCGATCATCTCGCCGTTCTCGTAGATGGCGATGACAGGCAGGCCCAGGATCTTCTGGCTGATGGCCAGGCGGCGGGCCTTGGTGGTGTTCAGGGCACAGAACTTGATCTTGTCGCCGTAGGTCTCGGCGAAGGCGTGGACATGGGGCATCAGGGCGGCGCAGGGCACGCAGCCGTCGCCATAGAAGTCCACCAGGACCTTGCCCTCGGCCTTCAGCACTTCGGGCTCAAAAGTGTTCTTATCCAGTTCAAGCATGGGAAAAAGCCTCCTCTTTATTTTTATTGCGGATACCGCGTTTCAACGTTCCAATCAGTGGTTGCTGACATAGTGCT
Source organism: uncultured Oscillospiraceae bacterium (assembly GCA_902373635.1). Lineage (GTDB taxonomy): Bacteria > Bacillota > Clostridia > Oscillospirales > Oscillospiraceae > Pelethomonas. The sequence goes on along the minus strand of CABKMV010000005.1, from coordinate 47,891 downwards.
CGGCCTGCATGGCGGCAATGGCGCCGTCAGCGGCGGCGGTGACGACCTGGCGCAGGCTCTTGACACGGATATCGCCGGCGGCGAACACGCCGGGGATACTGGTATGCATATTGTCGTCCGTCTTGATGTAGCCGTTCTCCATCTCCAGCATGCCCTCAAAGAGCTTGGAGTTGGGGTTGTAGCCAATGAAGCCGAACAGGCCGAACAGCCCGTCCTCCTCGTCCGCCTTGATCGTCGTCAGCTCGCCGGTCTTCACATTCTTGACCGTCATGGAATTGAGCAGCTCGTCGCCGTCCACCTTGGTCACGACGGTGTCCCACATAAAGTGCAGCTTCTCATTCTTAAAGGCCTTCTCCTGGATGGACTTGGCCGCCCGCAGCTCGTCCCGGCGGTGGATGATCGTCACCTTCCGGGCGAACTTGGTCAGGTACATGGCCTCCTCCACGGCGCTGTCGCCGCCGCCCACCACGAAGACCTCAAAGTCCTCGAAAAAGGCGGCGTCACAGGTGGCGCAGAAGGAGATGCCCTTGCCGGTGAACTTGCCCTCGTTTTCACAGCCGATGGGCTTGGGGAAAGCTCCGGTGGCAATGATCACTGTCTTGGCCAGATATTCGCCCTTGGCGCCCACCAGCTTCTTCACGTCACCCTCCAGCTCAACGCTCTTGATGACATCGGTGCAGCGCTCAGCGCCGAACTTTTTGGCCTGCTCGGTCATACGGGCGATCAGGCTGGGGCCGCTCTCGCCCTCCACGATCTGGCCGGGATAGTTTTCGATCTCATCAGTGATGGCGATCTGGCCGCCGTCCTGCCCCTTCTCAATGATCAGGGTGCTCAGGCGGCTGCGGCCGGCATAGAGGCCGGCAGTGAGGCCGGCAGGGCCGGCGCCCAGGATGATAACATCGTAAATCTTGCTCATTGACTCTAGCTCCTGTCTTCTCAGAATGTCCGGTATGGGAGTATACTAAATATAATATACCCCATACCGGCCTTCTGGTCAAGTGAACATCAGGCATAAATTTGCCTGAATGTGGGCGCCTGGCGCTTTATCTCAGGCGCTAAAGGGTATCAGACCTCGAAAATGGTCTGGTCCTCGACCTCGGTGGTCAGGGCCTCCAGGGCGCGCTCCACCAGCTTGCGGCGGATCGCCTTCTCCTCCTCGCGGGAGAGGGCGGGATTGCCCAGGGGGTGAGGAATCGCGATGGTGGGGACGATCCTGTTGGCGCCCACCGTCATGGAAATGGGAGTAACCGTGCACATATGGACCACGGGGATACCGGCACGCTCGATCTCTTTAACCATCGTTGCACCGCAACGCGTACAGGTACCTCACGTACTGGTCATGATAACGGCATGAACACCGGCCTGGAGCAGCTTCTGGGCATACTCTGCGGCAAAGGCTTTGGCGTTGGCAACAGAAGTTCCGTTACCGACAGTGGTGTAGAAGTAGTCGTGCAGCTTGCCGATCTTGCCTTCCTTCTCCATCTCCCGCAGCACATCCACAGGCAGCACGCGGTCAGGATCCTCGTTGGCGTAGACCGGGTCATAGCCGCCGTGGGCAGTCTCGTATGTCTCGCTCGTCAGATCGTCCACACCGGCGATGCAGTACTCGCCGTAGTGGGAGGCGGAAGAGGACTCGATGTGGTCGGGGTTGCCCTTGGGGACGATGCCGCCGGAGGTGCACAGGGCGATGGTGGCCTTGCTCAGGTCCTTGACGGCGGGGTTGGGCGCCACACGGTCGAAGGAGGGCATGGGATACTCGGTGGTGAAGGGCTTGCCATTGAGCTTGGCAACCAGCATATTGACCGCGCGCTTGGCGCCGACTTCCTTCTCAAAGAAGTTCTTGCGGACGCCGTTGGGCATATAGCCCTCCTGGCAGGAAGCGCCGATCTCCTCGCCCTTCATGATCTTCAGGGCCAGCGCAGCCATGGTGGGAGCGGCCTTGCGCATGCCGGCGGCGCTGTTGGCGGTGGCAACGATGAGGATCTTGTTCTTCAGGTCGGCGCCGGGGTTCTCCTCGTACATACCAGTCAGCACGGGGATGCCCAGCTCCTCCTGCACCGCGTTGGCGATGGTGGCGCAGGCGTAGCCATAACGGCCGGCGTTGAAAGCGGGGCCGGCAATGAAAAAGTCAGGGGCGATCTCCTTGACCCAATCCAGGACCTGCTTCTTGGCATCGGCCTCGTGCTCAGCGAAATAGGAGTCGCCGCAGACAACGGTCTTGACGATCTCAGCCTCGCCCTTCCAGGCGTTGTTCAGAGCCATGCCGGGGCCCACAAAGCCGTCGCGCAGCTCGGGCGCCACATGGGCCATCTCCTCGCCGCCGATGTTGGCGAAGAACTGGTTGATATAGTGTACAACTTTATAACTCATGATGATTTTCCTCCTCTCCTGAAATTATCGGGCGCTCAGGCGGTTGAAGCCCATCTCGTTGGTAGCGCCGGTGATGACCTGCAGCTCCGCCTCGATGGTGCCGTCGGGACGCAGGGAACCGGCGTGACCGCCGGCGATGACGTCCACATAGTCCAGGGTTCCGATCACCTTGTCCATCTTGGGCAGGATGATGACCTGGTTGGCGTTGCCGCCGGTGACAACGGCGTCGGCCAGCGGGTCGGCGTCGGCCAGGGACTGGCTCTTACCATCCTGGCCGGCGTACTCGTCGGTGATGATGGTGGTCTTGACGCCCTGCAGCTCGATCTTCTTGGTGTTCATGATCAGGTCGGTATCGGGGTTGCCGAAGCCCTCCTGGCTGACAATGGCGCCGTCCAGATCCAGCAGGCGGCACAGCTTGGCGGTCCAGTCGGAGGAACGCTGCTTGTCGGCCAGGTAGACGTTCTCATTGGTGATGATGTTGCAGACGTAGTTGAGGGTCTTGCCGTGGGCCTCAAACAGGGCCTTTACTACGGGGTTGTTCAGATGGTGGTAGGTGGTGTTCTTGTCGCAGGCGGACACGCAGTTGCCGCTGAGGATGGCGCCGTCCATCGTCTCGGTGGGGTTGATGATGGTGGTCAGGGTGCGCTTGGCGTCCACACCGTAGACGTAGGTGTCATGGAGCAGCCCCTGGGTCTGCAGCATGTGGACATAGGCCACGCGGGGCAGGTCGGGGTACTTCTCGATGCCCTCCTTGATGCCCAGCGTCTCGAACTCCTGGGTCTCATCAGGGGTGACGCTGCGGCCCAGCTCGCCGATAAAGGTGGCGGCCCGCAGGCCGGCCATACGCACGGCGTGCTCATACTCGTGCTTGTGGTCCTGATAGCCCTCCACAGGCTCAGCCACCACCACGAAGTTGTTCAGCTTGCTGAACGGGGTGTAGTCGGCGCCGGGGCCGGACATGTCGATGATGCCCTCCTGGAAGCCGACGATCTTGCCGGCGGTGACAACGGCCATGCCGCGCAGGACATGGGTCTTGCCGCTGCCGACGGTGTCGACCTTGGAGATGACGCCGGGGAACACGCCGCCGGGGCCCTCCACCTTGACGCGGGGCTCGATCACGTCCTTGACAGGGGTGATCCGGACGCTCTCACCGGGCTTGGCAACATCAAAACTGAAGTCCTTGACCCAGGCTTTCACGTCGTCGTCTTCATACATGAAAGCCTTGACCGCGTCAGGGTCAACATACAGGGTGCTGTTTTCTACCTTGCATTCCTTTGAAAACTGGATGTCATTGATCTGGATAAATCCCAGTTCCAATTTCAAAGTGAACACCTCCTTTTTTCCTTATTTTTTATCACTAAGACCTGCCTGGGCGTCAAAATCAATGGCGCCGGCCAGCAGGGTATAGTCGATGAGTTGAAAATCCCGCAGGATCCTCTCGTTCAGGGTCCAGCCGATGGGCGTGAACTTGTCGAACACGGCAATGGCGTTGCTCATCAGCTCCGCATACTGGGCGTCAAAGCCGTGGGGGACCACGGAAACGACGACGGATTTATAGGGCGTCTCGTTGGGTTTGACGCTGCCCGCCAGGGGGTGCGTATACAGCGTATGGCCCGCGTAGACCAGATCCCGCGCCGTGACCAGCACCTCCCGGAAGCTCTTCTCCGGATAGTACCGGATCGTATACAGCCCCTTGCCCTCCATACAGGAGACGACCAGGGGATTATTGGTAAGGATCAGAAAATCCCTGGGATTTCCGACGACGCCCATGGCGACCTCCTTTTGCCCGCCCTGGCAGGAAGTCGGCACGCAGACAAAAACAGAGCAAGGCAATATTGAAAAGTAATGCCTCACTCTGTTACTAACCTGAGAGATTCCCCAAAGCGGGTTGCTCCTTCGGCGCTCGCGCTCTCCAGAGAGTTGTCAGTTCTCGGTCTGTTTGCCTGAGATCTTCAGGAAGGGATGGCCGCCCCTCCCCTTATTCCTTCGGCCCCGCCAGAACGGGTCTCCCGAAAACGTCATCCAACCATATTCACTTCCAGACGGGTCCATTCATCTGACTGTGGCTATTGTACGTTGAAATTTCGAAAAGTACAAGGGAAAAACAAAAATATCAAAATAAACAATCAGAAGCAACTTATAGATAAATTAAATAATTTTACCTCCAGATATTATGGATCGAATAATCGCCGGACGCTCAGCTGTGCTTGGCGTTCTTACTGGTATAGAAGCCGGCCGCGTAGTCGTAGAAGGTCTGGGCGATGGGAGAGAGGATACTGTTTTTGTGGCGCACCAGGTAGAGCTTCCGCCGGAGGTTCACATTGTCAAAATTGAAGGCCAGGATCTTCTTGAACTGGCAGTAATCCTCACAGGCGCTCTTGGAGATGACGGCGATGCCGAGGCCCTCGCTGACCATCTGCTTGATGCTCTCTGTGGAGCGCACCTCCACGGCGATGTGGATGTCCTTGACATTGACGCCCATCTCCCGGAGGAAGCTCTCCGTCTCCAGCCTGGTGCCGCTGCCGGCCTCCCTGCTGATGAACGTCTCCTTGGGGATCTGCCGGATGGGGAAGCCGGTGGACTGATAGCCCTGGTACTGGGGGGTATTGGGGGTGATGATGACCAGCCGGTCCTCGGCCAGCACCTGGTAGACGCACTTGGGCAGATTGATCACCGTGCCGGTGAAGCCGATCTCCGCCTTCCGTGTGGCGATCTGCTCGGCCACCTCCGTGCTGTCCAGGATCTGCAGGCTGAAGCTGACGTCGGGATAGATGGAGCGGAAGCTCTGGATCAGCTTGGGGAGATAGTACTGGCCGGGGATGGTGGAGGCGGCCACGTTGACCGTGCCCCGCATTTCCTTGGAAAACGCCTTGATGGCCTGCACGGCGCTGGTGCGCAGGCGCAGTATCTCCTTGGCGTACTCATAGAGTAAATTCCCCGCGTCGGAGGGATAGACCTCCTTGGTGGTGCGCACCAGCAGTTTGATGCCCATCTTCCGCTCCAGGGAAGCCACATGGGCGCTGATGGTGGGCTGGGTCAGGTAGAGGGCCTCGGCCGCCCGGGAGAAGCTCCCCTTCTCCACCACGCAGGCAAATGCCTCTAACTCTTTAATATCAATATCCATTGTTTGTGCCTCCTTTCCGCTTTGGGACGCTGCGCCGAAGGCCAGACAGACAAAAACCGGCGGCGCGATAGCATCGCGCCGCCGGGCATGGCGGGAATATGTGGGAATCGAACCCACCTAAGAGGCTCTTCACCCCTATCACTGGTTTTGAAGACCAGGGGGCACACCAGCACCCTTCTACTCCCATATCAGCGCGATTTTAACACATTTACCGCATGGCGGCAAATACAAAATAAGTTGGATTAATTTTTTCTATAGGTAGCGTATATTTATAGACAGAATACCGCTGGAGGGGCGGGGTATCAAAACCCCAGCCCCATCCGGCGGACGTCGCCGTCCTTTTTCAAAATTTTGTTTTTGTCGTAATACTCCAGCACTGCCAGGGCGTATTTCCGCGAAGTGCCCAGGAGATCCCGGAACTGGGCCAGAGTCAGTTCCTCATTCTCGTCCATAAACGCCTTTGTCTTTTCACAGATATCGGCATAGACCTGGCTGTGGATGCACAGCTGGGGCGTCAGCATCACCAGCCCGCCGCCGGAAACAAGGCTCTCCACCACCTGCTTACAGTCGGTCTGCTCAGCGGAGGAAAAGGCGGCATACACCTCGTCCAGACCCGGGACCTCCAGGCCCGCCTTCTGATAGATCTGCAGCAGCCGCTCCCGGATGCCGTTTTGCTTCTTGGTCAGGTGGACGGAGAAATCCGCCAGGGCGTACCGGTCGGCCACCGCCTTGATCTTCCCCTCCCTGGCCAGGGCGGACAAAATGGCGTCGGCCACTGTCTGGTCCGTGTTTTTCAGCAGTTTCTGCCGCAGCTCGGCCACCTTCATGCCGGCATGGAGGGGATTCTGCTTGTGGTACTGCTCCAGCAGCGCCCGGCAGTTCTCCCAGATCCTGTCAAACACAGAGGAGGCGAGATACCGCCCCGGCAGGGGCTCCAGGAGCTTGCCGGAGGAGCACAGTGCGTTCAGGTCCCCCAGCAGCTCGTCCTGCTCCATGTTCAGCTGGGCGGCCAGCTTTTCCAGAGCAGGCAGGCTGTGTCCATATTCTGCCACGGTCTGGATCAGCTTATCGCCGCCGGAACCGCTCTCCTTGATCTCCAGGATCTCCAGGGCCTTGGGGTCGCCCCGCTTGTGCTTTCTGGGGTTGTCGTCCAGGATGACGCCTCCGCCGATGGTCTCCAGGGGGGAGTAGAACCGGATGACAAAGCGGTCGCCGGGCTTGGCGGCGATCTCCTCAGTCATGCGCAGCTGGGCATAGCAGCTCTCGCCGGGCTGCAGGGCGTCCCGGTCCAGCAAGATCACCTTGCTCAGTCGCACGGCGGAACCGTGGTAGAGGTGGACCTGTGACCCGGTGAGGATGGTGCGCTGGGAATTTTTCAGGTTCTGCAGGCGGACGTCCAGCATCAGGGAGGTGCGCACCGATCCGGGCTTGGCGATGGTGTCCCCCCGCGCCAGGTCCGCTTTCTTAACGCCCGCCAGATTCACGGCCACCCGCTGGCCGGCAAAGGCGGTGCCCACATCCTTCCCGTGGACCTGCAGGTTGCGGACCCTGGCCTGAAGGCCGGTGGGCAGGACCTCGGCCATCTCCCCCTCGGCCACAGCGCCCTCGATGAGGGTGCCGGTGACGACCGTGCCAAAGCCGTCCACGGAGAACACCCGGTCGATGGGCAGCCGGAAGGGGGTCCGGAGATTCTTTTCCGACGCTTTGTGGACCAGCTCCTTCAGCTTCTCCCGCAGCTCCGGGATGCCCTGGCCGGTATAGGCCGACACGGTAAAAACGGGCTTCCCCTCCAGGAAAGTGCCTGCGACCTGGGCCGCCACATCCTCCTTGACCATTTCCACCCACTCGGGGTCCACCATGTCGCACTTGGTGATGACCACCAGGCCGTCATGGATGCCCAGCAGGGACAGGATCCCCAGATGCTCCACAGTCTGGGGCATAAAGCCCTCGTCGGCGGCCACCACCAGCATGGCAAGATCGATGCCGCCGGCCCCCGCCAGCATGTTTTTGATAAATTTCTCATGGCCAGGCACGTCCACGATGCCGGCCTGGGTGCCGTCGTCGAAGTCCAGGTGGGCAAAGCCCAGCTCAATGGTGATGCCCCGCTTCTTCTCCTCCACCAGGCGGTCCGTGTCGATGCCCGTCAGGGCCTTGACCAGCAGGGTCTTGCCGTGGTCCACATGCCCCGCCGTGCCGATGATGACGTGTTTCATAGGATCACCTCCGCGGCGGCGGACACGATGTAGTCAAAATCCCGCTCCATCAGCGTCCGGGCGTCCAGCAGATATTGCTCGTGGGTGATGCGGCCAATGATGGGCAGCGCCCGCCGCCGGAGCTTCTCCTCCAGCTGGTCTACCGTCAGCGCGCCGGGGTCGATGGCCACGGCCCAGGTGGGGATCAGCTGGGTAGGCACCGATCCGCCGCCCACCTGGTCCTCTGTCGGGACCACTTGGGCGGTGAGCCCCCGGTCCGTCAGCTTCTGGCAGAGGCCAGCCGCCTTGGCATGCAGCTCATGGACGGGCGCGGCCAGCATCGAGAGAGTGGGGATCTCCCGCAGGGCCATTTCCTCCTCCAGGTAGCTGTACAGCGTCTCCCGCAGGGCGGCCAGGGTCATCTTGTCCACCCGCATGGCCCGGGCCAGGGGGTGCCTCTTCAGCTGGTCAATATAGCGCTTCCCGCCGATGATGATCCCCGCCTGGGGGCCGCCCAGCAGCTTGTCGCCGCTGAAGGAGATGATATCCACCCCTGCGCGGACGCTCTGCTGCACGGTGGGCTCGCCGTGTATGCCAAACTGCTCCAGATCCACCAGGGAACCGCTGCCCAGATCCTCGATCACCGGCAGGCCGTGCTTCCTCCCCAGCTCCACCAGCTCCGCCAGGGATACGGATTCGGAGAAGCCCACGATCTTGTAGTTGCTGGTGTGGACCTTCAGCAGGGCCCGGGTCTCCGGCGTGATGGCCCCTTCGTAGTCCCGCAGGTGGGTCTTGTTGGTGGCCCCCACCTCCCGCAGGGTACAGCCGCACTGGACCATGATCTCCGGGATGCGGAAAGACCCGCCGATCTCCACCAGCTCTCCCCGGGAGGTAATGACCTCTCCCCCCTTGCCCACGGATGACAAAATCAGCAGCACGGCGGCGGCGTTGTTGTTGACCACCATGGCCGCCTCCGCCCCCGTGACCTTCGCCAGCAGCTCCTCAATATGGCTGTGCCGGGAACCCCGGCAGCCGCCGTCGATATCATATTCCAGAGTCGAGTATCCACGGGCCACAGCCGCCACCGCGTCGGCGGCCCGCTGGCTGAGGCATGCCCGGCCCAGATTCGTGTGCAGCACCACGCCGGTCCCGTTGACCACGGGCCGCAGGCTGGGAAGGGCGTCCTCCCTGGCCCGGCGGCAGATGTTGGCACAGATGTCCTCCGTGCCGGGCAGCTGTGCAATCTCCCCAGACAAAATGCCCCGCCGCAGTTCCTCTAATTCTGTGCGGACGGCATCCCGGAGGGCCGTCTGGGGCAGTTCCCGGGCCAATGCCTGGAGCGGATCGAGCCGCATCAGCTCGTCCACCTTGGGGATAGATCGCAGCATCTCCTGACGATCCATGTTCCTCACGCTCCTGTCTATTTGCAATCTTGATAGCTTCAGTGTATCCGAATTTGCTATAAATGTCCAGCATTTCTTTTATTATTGATGAAATTAAGAAATTCGGTATTTTTCTTGCCAATAGCGGAAAGATATGGTAAAATATTTTGCATTTATTGTCACAGGAGGGCATTCCCATGTAGAAAATCCCCGCCCATTTATTGTAAAATTTTTAACATTGGAGGGAATCCCTTTGTCTGCACTGAAAGAAGAAATTTCCCGGCGCCGGACTTTTGCCATTATTTCCCACCCCGACGCCGGCAAGACCACCCTGACGGAAAAATTCCTGCTCTACGGCGGGGCCATCGCCCAGGCGGGCGAGGTCAAGGGCAAGCGGGCCCGGGCCGCCACCAGCGACTGGATGGAGATCGAGCGCCAGCGCGGCATCTCCGTCACCTCCTCGGTCATGCAGTTCCAGCACGGCGGCTTCTGCATCAACATCCTGGATACCCCCGGCCACCAGGATTTCTCCGAGGACACCTACCGCACCCTGATGGCGGCGGACTCCGCCGTCATGGTCATCGACGGCGCCAAGGGCGTGGAGCCCCAGACGAGAAAGCTCTTCAAGGTCTGCGCCATGCGGCATATCCCCATCTTCACCTTCATCAACAAGATGGACCGGGAGACCAAGGACCCCCTGGAGCTGTGCGAGGAGGTGGAGCGGGAGCTGGGCATAGACACCTATGCCGTCAACTGGCCCATCGGCTCCGGCAAAGAGTTCGCCGGGGTCTATGACCGGGAGAGGGGGCGCATCCTCTTTTTCTCCGGCGAGGGCCACGGCAAAAAGGCCGCCTCCACCGAGGTCCATCTGGACGACCCCGCCGTGGCGGACAGCATCGGCCAAAAGCGGTGGCAGACCCTGCGGGACGAGGTGGAGCTGCTGGGTGCGGGCCGGGACTTCGATATGGACGCCGTCCGCGCCGGGACGCTGAGCCCTGTGTTCTTCGGCTCCGCTCTGACCAACTTCGGCGTGGAGCCCTTCCTGGAGGAGTTCCTGCGCATGACCACGCCCCCCCTCAGCCGCATTTCGGATGTCGGGGAGATCGACGCCTTCTCCGAGGACTTCTCCGCCTTTGTCTTCAAGATCCAGGCCAACATGAACAAGGCCCACCGGGACAGGATCGCCTTTATGCGGGTCTGCTCCGGCAAGTTCCAGCGGGACACGGAGTACTACCACATGCAGAGCGGGAAAAAGCTGCGCCTCAGCCAGCCCCAGCAGATGCTGGCCGCCGAGCGGGAGATCATCGACGAGGCCTACGCCGGGGACATCATCGGCGTGTTCGATCCGGGCATGTTCTCCATCGGCGACACCATCACCGTGCCGGGGAAGAAGTTCCATTTCCAGGGGATCCCCACCTTTGAGCCGGAGCATTTCATGCGGGTCAGCCCCAAGGATACCATGAAGCGGAAGCAGTTTATCAAGGGCACCGAGCAGATCGCCCAAGAGGGCGCCATCCAGATCTTCAAGATCCCATACGCGGGGATGGAGGAAGTCATTGTGGGCGTGGTGGGCACGCTGCAGTTCGACGTGTTCGAGTACCGGATGAAAAACGAGTACGGGGTGGAGCTGCGGATGACGGGCCTGCCCTATGACCACCTGCGCCGGATCAGCGCCTGCCCCTGCGAGCCCAAGGATCTGACCCTCTGCGCCGATGCGGCGCTGCTGGAGGACTTCCGGGACCACAGCCTGATCGCCTACTCCGGCGAGTGGCCGGTGGGCTACCTGCTCAAGCACAATCCCGGCCTGGAGCTGTCGGATATCTTCTCCAGCAAGGAAGACGCGTGACCAAATCGTATTTTGCACCACGAGGAGAGCCGCGCCCGGATGGGCGCGGCTCTCCTCTCAGGTTGTCAAAAAAGTCCGCGGACTTTTTTAACAACCTGCAAAAATGCCGTTACTTTCGCGCCTTTTCTGGCGCAAAAGTACGGCGCTTCTCTCAAAAGGGCCCGCCGCGGGATTTATGGGTTCAGCAGCCCTCCGGGCCATAGCGGCCCAGCGCCTCCCTTGCCAGCTCCTGCAGCGCCCGGGTGGCGCTCTCCGGCTCCAGGATCTTTGCCTGGCCCCCGAAGCAGAGCACCCAGCTGAGGAAGGTGGGGCTTACCTCCACCTGGGCTGAGACGACCACCGTGTCCCCCTCGCCCTGGCGGTAGTGGGCGTCCTGCCCGAACCGGTCCATGGCCACGTTCAGCAGGGCCCGGTCCAGCTCCAGCGTGACCCACTGCTGCCGGCCGCTGTGCATATCGAAAATAGCCCGGGCGTAGCTGGCCGGGTCGAAGTCTGCCGGCAGGGCGGGCCTGGGCGTCTCCGCAACCTCTAGATCGCTGATCCGATCCACCCGGAAGTGGATGAATTTCCGCTCCGCGGGGCGATAGGTGATGAGGTAGTAGTTCCGGTCCACGCACAGCGCCGCGGGGCACTCCTCATAGATCTTCCCGCCGTGCCGGTAGACCCGCTCCCCCCGTGTGGACCAGTCGAAATAGCGGAAGCGGACGCACCGGTTTGTATTGATGGCCTGGTTGATCCCGTCGATGTTGTAGTAGAGCTGCTCGTTGTGGGTCTTGACCCGGTTGACGACATAGACCTGGCGGCGCAGGGCGCTGGCCTGGGCCGAGCTGGCCAGGCGCTCCAGCTTGCCGATCAGCTCCATGCTCTTTTTCGCGGTCAGGAAGGGGGAGGACTGGACCACGTCGATCAGCAGCTTCAGCTCTGGCAGCTCGAACGCCCGCTGGCCCAGGTAGTAGTTGTGGGTCTTGGTCTTGGTGTGGACGATATCCATGCCGAACAAGCCCAGCAGCTCCAGGTCGTCGTAGATCGCCTTGCGCTCCGCGGGGATGTCCAGCCGGGTCAGGTAGGCGATCATATCATTTACGGTAACGGTGTGCTCCTGGTCCGTCTCCTCCTGAAACAGCTTCGCCAAATACAATATCCGCAGTTTTTTATTGGCCATGGCCGACCTCCCCCAAAATATGGTCCATAAAGGCCAGCAGCTCCTGCTGGCAGCGGTCCCGCTCCAGGAGGTAGCTCAGGCCGTGGCCGGCTTCCGGCACGATGACCTTCCGCTTCCACCCGGCGGCCGCCTGGTAGTTCTGCTCGGTCATACAGGTCGGGACAAAGTCGTCCTTCCCCCCGTGGATGAGCAGCAGGGGCAATGTGCTGTGGGCAAGGGTATCCAGCGTGGAGCAGTCCCGATAGCCGGCCCCCGTGCGCAGCCGGGACATCAGCGACACCAGAGATACCAGCGGGAAGGGCGGCAGGTGGAACCAGCGCCTGCCGCAGTGGGCGATGATATCCCACGGAGAGGTAAAGCCGCAGTCGGAGATGATCCCCGCCACTGAGGCGGGCAGGGGCAGATCCGCCGCCATCATCACAGTGGCCCCGCCCAGGGATATCCCCTCCAGCACCAGGGGCACCTGTCCCCCCAGGCGCCGGTCCATATAGCGCGCCCAGGCCAGCGCATCCTGCCGCTCCCGGACGCCGAAGGTGATATAGGTCCCCTCACTTTTCCCGCAGGCGCGCTGGTCCACCAGCAGGGTGCTCAGCCCGTTTTGATAATAGAAGGGGATCAGGGGCGCAAAGTCCCGCAGGCCCGTGGAGCGGTAGCCATGAAAGAGCAGCACGCAGGCCCGGGGCTCCTTCGCCGGAAGGTAGCGTCCCACCAGGTTCAGCCCGTCGAAGCTGGCGATGGCCACCGTCTCCGCGCCCTGCCGCTCAAACCACGCCGCGCTCTCCCGCATCTCCGCGAGATAGGCCCGCCACTGGGATCCCGTCCGCTCAAGGCCGTCCGCCCTCTGGGGCCGCCGCCGGTGGGCAAACTGGAAGAAAAATTCCACCGCCAGCAGCGCCAGCAGAAGCAGCGCCAATATGACCCTCAAGATCCATTTCGCGGGCCCGCTCATCCGTGCTCCTCCAGCTTCTCCTGCTCCTCCAGCCAGGCCCTGACGCCATCGAGCGCCTCCTGGGAGGCAGGGACAAGGACCAGCCCGGGGCGGTAGATCTCCAGGAAGGAGCCTCCCTCGTCGGTTTCCAGGACCGCCCGTTCCAGCGCGCCGCAAAACGCCTCATCCAGCTCCGGCCGGGCCTTCGTCACCGCCGCCACCGTGGTGCAGAACGCCTCATCCGCGGTCAGGACAGCCTGTCCCCCCGCTTCCGACGCCACGTAGTCCACCGCAGGCAGGAAGGCTACGTCCACACCGCCCTCCGCCAGCGCTTCAGCGGTGAACCCGCCGGCGGTGCTGATGGTGACAGTCACATCCTCCACCTGGCAGTCCTGCCCGGCAAGCGCCCGGCTGAGCAGCCGGGACAATTCCTCCAGCTGGGACAGGATCCGGTCGGAATCCTCCCAGTCCACCACCAGCTCCACTGTCAGCCTGTCCAGGAGGATCAGTTCCTCTTTTTCCCCGGAGGGGGGCGTCTCTTCAGGCGTCTGTATCTGTATGGGCGGCGTATCCGGCTGATCCGGCTCCTGGGGCTGCTTCCCGCAGGCGGAAAGCAGCAGGCACAGGGCAAGCAGCAGCCAGAGATGTTTCTTCATCATGATCGTCCTCCAACGCAGTAAATTCTCTGCTATGCAGTGTACTATAAATCGCCCCCGGATGCAAGAGATGGAAAAATGCCGGATCAGGTCCTGATCCGGCAAAAGATATGTTGATAGGTTGCTTACTCCATGGCGGCCATGGCGGCGTTGACGCTCTCCTCGCAGGAGCGCATGGCCAGGATCGTCCGCTCCATCAGCGTATCCAGATCCCAGCCCAGCCGTTCCGCCCCCTGACGGATCACATCCCGGCTGCAGCCGGCGGCGAACTTTTTATCTTTGAATTTCTTCTTCAGGCTGCTGACCTCCATGTCCATGACGCTCTTGCTGGGCCGCATCCTGGCGGCGGCGCCGATGAGCCCGGTCAGCTCGTCTGCCGCGAAGAGGACCTTCTCCATCTCGTGCTCCGGCTCCACATCCGCGCAGATGCCATAGCCGTGGCTGACCACGGCGTGGATCAGCTCCTCGCCGGCTCCCGCCTCCCGCAGCAACTCCGGGGCCTTTTTGCAGTGCTCCTCGGGCCACTGTTCAAAATCTATGTCGTGCAGAAGGCCCACCATGGCCCAAAAGTCCGCCTGGTCCCCATAGCCCAGCTCCCGGGCGTACCAGGCCATAACGCCCTCCACTGTCAGCGCGTGCAGGATGTGGAAGGGCTCCTGATTGTATCGGCGCAGCAAGCACAGCGCCTCTTCTCTGGTGTTCAGCATGGTTTTCCTGTCTCCTTTTGCTTAAGTTATGTCTTCAGCATAGAACCTTGCTCAGCAGGTCCATCACATCCTCAGCCCGCCGGTAGGCCTGCTCCCCCAGCCTGTTGAGCAGCTTCGTCAGGCAGGGGTCCGTGGTGCCGTCCGCGGCTCGCTGGTAGTTGAAGCCGTTGCAGGCCTCCTGGTGGTAACAGGACCGCAGCGCCTGGGAAAGGCAGCTCCACTGCGCGTGTTCCACCGTGATGGAGGGGGTGTAGCACGCGCCGGTAATGAGATAATGGGCGGCGCCCAGCTCCCGGGCCGCCGCCTGCTTTTCCGACGCGATGCGCCGCAAAAGCCGGGCCGCGCACTGGCTGCGCACCCTGCCGGCGAGAGCAAGGCAGCACCGCCGCTCCGCCAGCTCCTCCTCTATAAACCCCTCCAGAACAGCGACAGACTCCTGGGCCGCGCTGCCCATGCAGCAGGGATTCATCTCCGCGCCCGGCAGATTCTCTTCGCCGTCTCCGCCCTCCATTCCTGGGGCGGCGGGCACAGCGGCTCCCCCGGCGGCGGTCTCCGCCTCCTCCGGCTGGGCCGAGCGCACCTCCGGATAGGGTACAAGATCCGGGGACACCCGCTGCCAGATGCGGTCATACATGCGGTAGTCGTATGCAGTCGGCGGACTTTGTTGTCCGCTCATAACAGATTGGTCCATAACAACAGCCTCCTTTACAGGCCATTGTATGTTTTACCGGGATGAAATGTTATTTCCCCGCCAACCCCAGCAGAAATTCCGCCGCCAGCCGGTATCCTTCAAAGCCATATCCCGCATAGGTCTTGACACAGGCCATGCCGGCGTAGGACACCTGGCGGAAGCTCTCCCGCTGGGAGACGTCGGAGAGGTGCACCTCCACCGCCGGCAGGGCCACCGCCTTCAGCGCGTCCAGCAGTGCCACGCTGGTGTGGGTGTAGGCGGCGGGATTGATGACGATACCGTCCATCTTGCCGTAGGCCCCCTGTATGGCGTCCACCAGCGCCCCCTCGTGGTTGGACTGGACAATTGCGCACTCAATCCCAAGCTCCCGGCAGAAGCTGCGGATATATGCCTCCAGGTCCGCGTAGGTACGACGGCCATAGATGTCCGGCTCCCGGATCCCCAGCATATTCAGGTTGGGACCGTTGAGAAACAGCAGCTTCATCAGCTCTTCAGCTCCTTTTCAATTTGCTCCAGGGTCCTCTCCAGCGGACCGTTGTTGTCGATCTCAGCGTCAGCGAAGGCGGCGTACAGGGGTTTGCGCCGCTGCCAGAGCAGCCCCAGATCCGTACTCTGGGACACTGGGCGGCCGTCGGTGGGCAGCAGCCCCAGATCCCTCGTGAGATGGAGGATCACACCATTTTGGTGGAGGGGCGGATAGTTCTCCTCCCGGGTGACGACACCGCCGCCGGTGCTGATGACGCACCCGGTATGGCCGCCCGCCTCCTTCACCACCTCTGTCTCCAGGGCGCGGAAGGCGGCCTCCCCCGCCCGGGCAAAGATGTCGGGGATGGATTCCCCGGCCCGCTGGACGATCCGCTCGTCCAGATCCACAAAGCTCTTCCCCAGCCGCCGGGCCAGGGCCTGCCCCACGGTGGTCTTGCCGCAGCCGGGCATCCCGATGAGGACCACATTTTTCAGCTGGAAGGTGAGGGTGGCCAGCACCTGCTCCGTCCGGCTGTCGGGGATGAGCTCCCCGGTGAACAGCTCGGCGGCGCGCTTGGCCTGGGCCACCAGCATGGGCAGGCCGCAGGAGCAGGGGATGCCCCGCCGTTGCGCCTCCATCAGAAGAGCGGTACGAAGAGGATTGTACACCACATCCAGCACCCCTGTCAAACAGGGGAAGCCGGCCAGGGATACGGCGGCCTGGCCGCAGTTGGGATACATCCCCACGGGGGTGGTGTTGACGAGCACCTGGGCGTCGGCGTGGCGGGAGAGGTTCTCATAGTTGTCCTCTCCATGGCGGGAGACGACCACCACTTGGGCGGCTCCCAACTCCCGCGCGGCGGCCCGGGCAGTGCGGCTGGTGCCGCCGCTGCCCAATACGACCACCTTTTTCCCCGCCATATCCACTCCGGCCCGGCGGGCCAGGTACACAAGGCCGTCGATGTCCGTATTGTAGCCGGTGAGCCGTCCGTCCCGGTTGACCACAGTGTTCACCGCGCCGATATCGGCGGCCCGGGGGTCGATCTCGTCGCACAGGGGGATCACCGCCTGCTTGTAGGGGATGGTGACATTGAGGCCCTTGAACGCCCGGCGGCGGAAAAGCTCCTCCACCTCTTCAGGGGGGGTGGGCAGCAGCCGGTAGTCATAGCCCGCCAGGGCGCTGTGGATCTGGGGGGAGAAGCTGTGGCCCAGTTTCTCCCCCAGCAGCCCGTATTCCATTTAAAACACCTCGCTGTAGGCCCCCAGGAAGGTGAAGAAGTCCTCCTTCTCCAGCTGGCTGAGGATGGTCTGGGTGTCGTGGCTTTTCACAGACGCCTCCACGTCAAAATAGAAGCGGAACTCAAAATCCTTACCGGGGATGGGGCGGCTCTCCAGCTTGCTGATGTTCAGGCCCCGGGTGGCGAACTTGGCGATCAGACTGTACAGGGCGCCGGGGCGGTGGCTGGTGGAGGCCACGAAGGTGATCTTGTTGGCGCCCTCGAAGATCTCCAGCGCCTTGGAGATACAGATGAAGCGGGTGTAGTTGTGGTCGCTGTTGGACACATGGTCGGAGAGGATCTTCAGCCCGTACAGGTCCGCGCAGCCTGCGGAGGCAATGGCCGCCAGATCGGTCCGGTCGCTGTCGGAGACGTACTTTGCCGCGGCGGCGTTGTTGGAGAATACCGTGATCTTCACATTGTTGTTCTTCAGGAAGTCGCTGCACTGGTCCAGGGCCTGCTCATGGGCCACTACTTCCTTCACATCCCCCAGCTTCACGCCGGGCCTGGCCAGCAGGCAGTGCTCCACCTTCAGCTTCAGGCTGCGCACGATCTTGCATTTGTACTTCTCCATCAGGTCGTATACCTCGGTGACGGAGCCGGCGGAGCTGTTCTCAATGGGCAGGATGCCATAGCGGCACATGCCGTTCTCCACCGCCCGGAACACCCCCTCGAAGCGGCCGAAGTACATGATCTGAGGCAGAGCGAACATCTTGTCGCAGGCCATCTGGGAGTAGGCCCCCTCCATCCCCTGGCAGGCCACCACGGCCCGGCTGGGGAACTGGCCGGTGGTCTCGGCGGCGGACAGGATGTCTGCGCACAGCTTGGACTCGCTGGGCGTCAGCCGGTCCTCCTGGTAGTCCCGGCTCAGCTCCAGCAGGGTGGACCACAGGATCTTGGCGTACTCCTCCAGTTCAGGGCCGCACAGCCCGGTGACGCGGTAGAGGATCTCCCTCTCCCGGCCGGAGGCCAGCACGGGGGTATTGTGCTCCTTTTTGTAGTCCGCCACCTGCTTGACGGTCTCCATGCGCTGCCTGAACAGCTCCGCCATCTGGTCGTCGATCTGATCCAGCCGGTCCCGGTAGTCTTTCAGTTCCATTTTCTCAGTCCTCCAAAATCATATCAAGTAGTGTCAGCGCTGTCACAGCCTCCACCACCGGCACGGCCCGGGGCACGATACAGGGGTCGTGCCGGCCGTGGATGACAAGGCTGGTGTTCTCTTTTGTCTCAAGGTCTACGGTGTCCTGGGCCTGGGCGATGGACGCCGTGGGCTTGACGCAGACATTCACCACCAGCGGCATACCGCTGGTGATGCCGCCCAGCACGCCGCCGGCGTGGTTGGTGCGGGCAGATACCCTGTCCCCCTCCATGACGAAGGGGTCGTTGTGTTCGCTGCCCCGCATGGCCGCGGCGCCGAATCCCTCCCCGAAGGAGACGCCCCGGACGGCCGGGATGCCGAAAAGGGCGCAGGCCAGCCGGTTCTCCACGCCGCCGAACATAGGCTCGCCGACGCCGGCGGGCAGCCCCACGGCAAAGCAGCGGATCGCGCCGCCTACGGAGTCCGCGTCCATCCGGGCCGCCTCAATAGCCTGGCGCATGGCGATCCCGGCGCTGTCGTCAAAGACGGGGAAGGGCTTTTTCAGAAGGCCGCCCAACTCGTCCCCGCTCACAGCGGCGAAGTCCGGCGCGGCGTCGAATACCCGGCCGATCTGGCTGATGTGGGCGGCCACGGATATCCCCCGCCGCTCCAGCAGCTGGACAGCCAGAGCTCCCGCAAAGCACAGGGGGGCCGTCAGCCGCCCGGAGAACTGTCCGCCGCCCCGGATATCGTAGCTGTCCCCATATTTGATCAGAGCGGTGTAGTCGGCGTGGGAGGGGCGCGGGGTGCGTTTGAGGCCGCTGTAATCCTTGCTGTGCTGGTCGCTGTTGCGGATGACCATGGACAGCGGCGCGCCGCAGGTGACGCCCTCCACCAGGCCGGAGAGGATCTCAGGCGCGTCGCTCTCCTTCCGGGCCGTGGACCAGGCGTTCTGCCCCGGCGCCCGGCGGGCCATGAAGGCCGCCACACGGTCCATATCCGGGGCAAATCCGGCGGGCAGCCCCTCCACAACGCAGCCAATGGCGCTGGCGTGGGACTGGCCGAAAACTGTTACCCGCAGCTTATTCCCCAAGGTGTTCATGGATGATCCCTCCTAACATGCGGTAGTCCTCCCAGAAATTGGGATAGGATTTTGCCACGCACTGCGCGCCGATCAGCGTCACCGGCTCCCGGCACCGGGTGGCGGCGACAGCGGCCATCATGGCGATGCGGTGGTCGTTGCAGCAGTCGATACGCACGCCGCCGGGAAGGCTCTCCCGGCCCTGGATGACGAGCCGGTCGGCTTCTTCGGTGATCCCCGCGCCCAGGGCGCCCAGCGCGGCGGTGACGGCGGCGAGCCGGTCGCTCTCCTTGAGCCGCAGCCGTCCGGCGTTTTTCAGGCGCAGCTCGCCATTCATAAAGGCCCCCATCGCCGCCAGGGGCGGCACCAGATCGGGGCAATCGCGCACATCCAGGCCGACGGAATGTCCGGCGGGGATATTTTCCCGTGGAACGGGAAGAGACGGCTCCTCACCGTCCGACAGCTTATAAACAGAGCCTGCGGCGGCCTTGGGGCCGGAGAGGGGGTCGCCCCGGATCATACCGGCATAGTCCACGATGAGCCGGTCCAGCTGGATCGACCGGTGGTTCATGCCTGTTACCGTTACAGCGTTGCCGATCTCGGCGGCGGCGTACCAGAAGGCCGCCTGGGACCAGTCGGCCTCCACCTCTGCGTTCCCCGCCCGGAACGCCTGCCCGCCGGGAACATGGAACGCAAGATCCTCCCACCGGCTCACAACGCCGAACTGCTCCATGGCCTGGCGGGTCATGGTGATGTAGCCCACGCTCTCCAGAGCGGTGGTGCTGATCACGGTGGAATCCCCCTCCAGCAGCGGCAGGGCGTACAGCAGGCCGGTGAAGAACTGGCTGGACACGTTGCCCGCCAGGCGGTACTCGCCGGGGGCCAGCCGCCCCCGCACCGTGAGGGCGTCGCCCTCCCGCTCATAAAAGATACCTTTTTCGTCGAAGAGATCGAAGTAAGGTTTCTGGGGCCGCTCCATGAGCCGTCCCCGGCCGGTGAACACCCCGCCGCCCGCCACAGCCAGGGCGATGGGGATCAAAAAGCGCAGGGTGGAGCCGGACTCCCCGCAGTCAAAAAACGGCAGGTCCCCGCCAGCGGGGGCGAAGGGAGCCGGGCCCCCGATCCCCCTCACATGGAGGGTCTTCCCCTCCAGGGTCCAGGCCGCCCCCAATGCCTCCATGCACCGCAGTGTGGCCTGGATGTCCTGGCTGAGGGCTACGTTCTCGATCACGCTCTCCCCCTCCGCCAAAGCGGCGCAGAGGATCAGCCGGTGGGCCTGGGACTTGCTGGGGGGCGGGGTGATGGAGCCGTGCAGTAATGTAGGCGTAATGGTGAGGTTCATAACATATCTCCCGTCATGCCGCTGTGCTGGTCACTGGGTGAAAATGGGGGACCAGCAGCGGGTCTGTAGCGCAATAAGGTTCTTTTGGGTTGCTTCCCTTTCAGGAAAAAGCAACTGCCGCCTCCGTGAACTCCCGCAGCCCCTCCATGTCCAGGCGCACGGTCTCCGCCCTGCCGATCTCCTTGAGCACCACCACATCGATGCTGCTGCCGGAGCGCTTCTTGTCGCTGGTGGCGGCGGCGTACACCTCCTGGGCCGTGTAGGGGCAGTCGGTTGGAAGGCCAAAGCGGCGGTTACACGCCAGCACAGTCTCCAGTATCCCGGCGGGGCTGAAGCCCATCTTCTCCGCCGCCCGGCTGGCCATTACCATGCCGATGGCCACCGCGTGTCCGTGGGTGATGGTGAAGCCGCTGCACTTCTCGACAGCATGGCCCAGGGTGTGTCCGAAGTTGAGGATCTTCCGCCTGCCGCGCTCAAATTCGTCCTCGTTTACCACGGCCGCCTTGATCTCCACGTTCCGCCGGACCACATCGTCGATGTGGCCTCGGATATCCTCGCTCATGAGGAAACGGAAGAAGTCCGCGTCCGCGATCAGGCCGTGCTTTACCGTCTCCGCCACACCGTCGGCAAAGGTATCCTCAGGCAGGGTGTGGAAGGTATCCGTGTCGCAGATCACCATTTTCGGCTGCCAGAAGGCCCCCACCAGGTTCTTGCCCGCTCCCAGGTCCACGGCGGTCTTGCCGCCCACGGAGGAGTCAGCTGCCGCCAGGAGGGTGGTGGGCATTTGGATATAGTCCACGCCCCGCTGATAGGTTGCGGCGGCAAAGCCCGCCATGTCCCCGGTGACGCCGCCGCCCAGGGCAATGACAACGTCAGAGCGGGTCAGCCTGTGCCGGGCAAAAAACTCCAGGATGTCGCCGTAGGTGGCGAGGTTCTTGCTCCGCTCCCCGGCGGGGAAGGTGTACATCTG
The DNA here is from genome assembly GCA_902373635.1 of uncultured Oscillospiraceae bacterium. Classification (GTDB taxonomy): domain Bacteria; phylum Bacillota; class Clostridia; order Oscillospirales; family Oscillospiraceae; genus Pelethomonas. Next base: position 26,620 of record CABKMV010000005.1, on the reverse strand, counting down.
TACCGCGAAGCCCGCCGTCTGGAGGGAGGCGCACACCCGCTGGGCGTACAGCGGCCCCACGGTGCTGTCCGTCACCACCGCGCAGCCACGGGCTGCGGTGGCGCCGGCGATAAGCCTGCCGCTTTGCTCCAGCAGGCCGCCGCCGATATGGACCGGATAGCTGCTGGAGGCGTTTACTGTGACTGTCTGCATCCTAATTCACTTTCCTTTCGTTCCTCACTCAGCAGTCCTTATCGATGGTCTCCTTGATGGTGCGGGCCCGGTGGAGCATGTCCCACAGGCGCTCCCGGTCCCCCCGGCGGATGGTATAGGCAAAGGCCGCCAGCTCCTCCACCAGGGTGTCGATCTCCCGGACCAGAGCGTCCTGGTTCTCCAAAAACAGCTCCGTCCACATGTCCTCGCTGAGCTTGGCCACCCGGGTCATATCCTTGAAGCTGCCGGCGGAAAAGCCCTGGAAGTTGGGGGCGGAGGGGCTGCCCACATAGGCGCAGCTCACCACATGGGCCAGCTGGGAGGTATAGGCGATGATGCGGTCGTGCTCATCTGGGGTGGAGCGGGTCAGCCGGGCGAAGCCCAGGCGCCCGGCCAGCTGCCAGATCTCGTCCAGGCACCAGTCGGGGGTGTCCGCATAGGGGGTCAGAATCAGGCTGGCCCCCCGGAACAGCTCCGGGAAGGCGTTTTCGTAGCCGGAGCGCTCAATGCCCGCCATGGGGTGCCCGCCGATGAAGTGGAAGCCGCCCTCCCGGGCCACCGCCTCCAGCGGCCGGCAGACGATGCCCTTCACGCCGCCGCAGTCCATGACCAGCCCGCCCCGGCGGAACCGGTCCCGGTGCTCTGTGACATAGGCCACCGTGGCCTCCGGATAGAGGGCGATGATCACCAGGTCGCACTCCGGCAGGCGCTCCGGTGTGAGAGGGGCGTCGATCACGCCCTCGTCCATGGCCCGCTGGAGCGTCTTCTGACTCCGGTTATACCCCAGAATGGTACAGTCGGTGTAAGAGCGGATGGCCTTTGCCATGCTGCCGCCGATCAGGCCCAGACCGACGACGCCAACAGTCTTGATCATAGCTCGGCCCCTCAGTCGACCACCAGCTTACCGGTGGTGAAGGAGCGGTCGGCGTAGGGGCGGATGGCGCTGACCTTTGCCATCATGTCCTCGAATTTCTCCGGCCGCAGGCTCTGGGGGCCGTCGCACAGGGCGTGCTCGGGGTCGTTGTGGACTTCGATGATGAGGCCGTCGGCGCCGGCGGCGGTAGCGGCCAGGGCCATGGGGGCCACCAGCTGGTAGCGGCCGGTGGCGTGGCTGGGATCCACCACCACAGGCAGGTGGGTCAGCTGGTGGAGCACCGGGATGACGCTGAGGTCCATGGTGTTGCGGGTGGCGGTCTCAAAGGTACGGATGCCCCGCTCGCAGAGGATGACCTGCTCGTTGCCGCCGGCCATGATATACTCCGCGCTCATCAGCAGCTCCTGGAGGGTATTGGCCATGCCCCGCTTGAGGAGGATGGGCTTGCGCAGCTTGCCCAGCGTCTTAAGCAGCTCGAAATTCTGCATGTTCCGGGCGCCCACCTGGATGATATCGATATCCTCAAAGAGGGGCAGATGCTTGGCGTCCATGATCTCGGTGACGATGGGGAGCCCGGTTGCCTCCCTGGCCTTCAGCAGAAGACGGATCCCCTCCTCATGGAGGCCCTGGAAGGCATAGGGGGAAGTGCGGGGCTTGAAGGCGCCGCCCCGGAGGACCTGGGCGCCGGCAGCCTTGACAGACCGGGCCACGGAGATGATCTGTTCCTCCGTCTCCACGGAGCAGGGGCCCGCCATGACCAGGAAGTGCCCCCCTCCGATCTTCGCGCCGCCCGGCAGGGTGATGACCGTGTCCTCCTCGTGGAACTTACGGTTGGCGTTCTTATAGGGCTCCTGGATGCGGCGGACGTCCTCCACGATATCCAGGGCCATGATGGACTCGATGTCCACACGGGAGGTGTCTCCTACCAGCCCCACGATGGTGTGGTTTTCACCCACGGACTTGTGGATGTTTAACCCCATGCTGTGCAGCCAGTTTTCAAACAGCTCCACCTGCTGCTTCTCCGCGTTTTTCTTCAGAATGACGATCATATTGTATCCTCTCCTGTTCTCAATGTTTGTCCCGGCGCCGCCGGGCTCCGTAAAAAAACAAAATAAAAAGGTCTTACAGCTGTTTCACTGTAAGACCTGAAGGGACTTGATCCGTTCCATCTTTTCGCCGCAGCAAAACAAACCTTATCTACTTGTGTAGATAAAGTAAAAGTAGTAGTATGCAGCGGTGTTCAGGATGGAGACCATATCTGTACCTCAAATATTAAAACTGGGAGTATTGTAGCACGCTTTCTCCTGCGATGCAAGTGGGAAAATAAAAATAATCAAAATTTTTGTTTCCCCGCCGGCGCCGGGAGAGCGGCGGCTGTCCTGGCCTGCCTCCCCCACCTGCCCCGATCGAAAACTCTTGGCGGGATCTGGACAAAATCTTTACGAAAATTTCATCATTTGCCGGGCCCCCCTGCTATAATAAAAATTAAATACGATCATACTGCGGGGGAAAGCGCCTCTCCGGCGCCCGAGGACGCCACAGCCCCGCGGATCTATGCGGAGGTGAAAAAATGGATGCATTTGTTCGATTTGAAGGCGTCAAGAAAGTATATCAGATGGGCGAGGTGGAGATCCAGGCGCTGCGGGACGCCACCTTTACCGTGAACCAGGGGGAGCTGTGCGTCATCGTGGGGCCCAGCGGCGCGGGCAAGACGACCCTGCTGAACATTCTGGGCGGGATGGACTCGCTGACGGAGGGGAAGGTCTTCCTGGGCGACGAGGAGGTCTCCTCCTTCAGCTCCAGGCGGCTGACCACCTACCGCCGCCATGATATCGGGTTTGTCTTCCAGTTTTATAATCTGGTCCCCAACCTGACGGCCCTGGAAAACGTTGAGCTGGCCGCCCAGATCTGCAAGGACCCCCTGGACGCCGCCCAGGTCCTCGCCTCCGTCGGCCTGGAGGACCGGATGTCCAACTTCCCGGCCCAGCTCTCCGGCGGCGAACAGCAGCGGGTGGCCATCGCCCGCGCCCTGGCCAAGAACCCCAAGCTGCTGCTGTGCGACGAACCCACCGGCGCGCTGGACTACAACACCGGCAAGGCGATCTTGAAGCTCCTCCAGGATATGAGCCGGCAGAAGGGCATGACAGTGATCATCATCACCCACAACAGCGCCCTGACCGCCATGGCGGACCGGGTCATCCAGGTGAAAAACGGCACGGTGGTCAGTGAGCAGGTCAATCCCTCCCCTGTGCCTGTGGAGGAGATCGAATGGTAAAGACGATGCTGAAATCCTCCCTGCGGGAGATCCGGCAGAGTCTGGGGCGCTATCTGGCGATCCTGGCCATTGTGGCGCTGGGCGTTGGGTTTTTCGCGGGGCTGCGCATGAGCCAGCCCTCCATGATAGCCACCGGCGTGGACTATCTGGAGGAGTACCGCCTGTATGACTTCCGCCTGCTGTCCACCCTGGGCTTCACGCAGGAGGATGTGGACTATTTTGCCGGGCTGGACGGCGTGGACGCGGCCCGGGGCTCTGTCTATACGGAGTTTTTGTGGCAGACGGCGGAGGACGAGGAGTTCGTCCTCATCGCCCACTCCCTGACAGAGGGGATCAACGAGCCGGAACTCGTGGCCGGCCGCATGCCGGAGAGCGCCAACGAGTGTCTGGGAGACGCCCGGTATTTCACGGAAGCCGATCTGGGGTCGTCCATCCAGGTGGCAGCGGAAAACGACGAGGACACCCTGGACCTTCTGGCCTATGACAGCTATACCCTGGTGGGCCTGGCCCACTCCCCCTGCTATCTGAATTTTGAGCGGGGGACCTCCTCCATCGGCAGCGGCAGCATCGCCGCGTTCGTGCTGGTGCCGGAGGCCGGGTTCTCTTTTGACGCCTACTATGAGATCTACCTGAAGCTGGCGGACGCCGGCGAGGCGTACTCGGACGAGTATCAGGAACAGATCGACGCGCTGAAACCGGAGCTGGAAAAGCTTGCGGAGGAGCGCGCCGACCTGCGCTACACCACGCTGTACGAGGACGCCATGGCGGAGATCAGCGACGGCGAACAGGAATTGGCCGACGGCTGGGAGGAGTACCGCACTGAGCGGGCCGACGCCGAACAGGAGCTCTCCGACGCCCACCAGGAGCTTCTCGACGGCGAGCAGGAGTACGCCGATGGCCTGGCGGACTATGAGCAGGGCAAGCTGGACTACGCCGACGGCCTGAAAAAATACCAGGACGGCCTGGCGGAGGTGGCGGACGCCGAGCAGGAGCTGCAGGACGGCTGGGCCGAGTACGAAAAGGCCAAGGCCGACGCGGAGCGGGAGCTGGCTGACGCCCATCAGAAGCTCCTGGACGGCGAGCAGGAGTACGCCGACGGCCTGGCAAAGCTGGAAGACGGCGAGGCGGAGTTCAACCAGGGCAAATCCCAGGCGGACAGCGCCAGCCAACAGCTGGCAGGCGCCGGGCAGCAGCTCAACAGCTCCAAGGCGGAGCTGGACGCGGCCAAGACCCAGTTGGATGAAACGAAATCCCAATTGGACGCGTCCAAAGCCCAGCTGGACGAGGCCGGGCAGGCGCTCGGCGGGATGACCCCGGAAATGCCCGGATATGCCGAACTGGCTGCCCAGTACCAGCAGGGACTGGCCCAGTACGAGGCCGGTATGTCCCAATATGAGGCCGGCCAGGCTCAGTACCAGCAGGGACTGGCCCAGTACAACGAGGGGCTGGCCCAGTACCAGAGCGGCGCGGCCGAGTTGGCGGCGGCCCAGAAGGAGCTGGATGACGCCCAGAAGGAACTGGACGACGCCAAAGAGCAGTTGGAGGAAGCCCGGAAGGAGCTGGATGAGGGCTGGGCCGAGTATGAGAAGGCCAAGGCCGAGGCCGAGCAGGAGCTGGACAACGCCTACCAGGAGCTGCTGGACGGTGAGCAGGAGTTAGCGGATGCCAAGAAGGAACTGGAGGACGCGAGGAAAGATCTTGCCGACGCCAAAAAGGAGCTGGACAGCGCCCCCGGCGATCTGGCGGACGCCCGGAAGGAGCTGGACGACGGCTGGGCTGAATACAACGACGGCGTGGCGGACGCGGAGCAGGAGTTTGCCGACGCGGAGCAGGAACTTCTCGATGGCCAGCAGGATATCGAGGACGCCTACGAGGAACTGAAGGACCTTAAGGAGGCGGACAGCTATGTTCTGACCCGGGAGGAAAACACAGGCTATGTATGCTTTGACAGCGACACCTCCATTGTGGCCGCTATCTCTGTTGTGTTCCCGGTGTTTTTCTTCCTGGTGGCCGCACTGGTCTGCATGACCACCATGACCCGCATGGTAGATGAGCAGCGGACCCAGATCGGCGTGCTGAAGGCCATGGGCTACAGCAACGGCCAGATCATGGGGAAATACCTCTTTTATTCCGGCAGCGCCGCCACCATCGGCAGCGTCCTGGGATACGCGGTGGGCAGCCATGGTCTCCCCTGGGTCATCTGGGAGATCTACGGGATCATGTACGGCTTCGCGGACTTGAAATTCGTCTTCGACCCGCTCCTGGCCGCCATATCCTTTGCCGCGGCGCTGCTGTGCTCCATGGGCGCCACCTATTTCTCCTGCCGGGTGGAGCTGGCGAAGCCCGCGGCGGAGCTGATCCGCCCGAAGACGCCCAAGGCGGGGCGGCGGGTATTTTTGGAGTACATAACGCCCCTCTGGAAGCACCTGAGCTTTTTGCACAAAGTCTCCGTGCGCAACGTCCTGCGCTACCGCAGCCGTCTGGTCATGATGGTGCTGGGCATCGGCGGCTGTACGGCGCTGCTGGTCACGGGCTTCGGCCTGCGGGACTCCATCAACTCCGTGGTGGACGACCAGTTTGAGCAGATCACCCTCTACGACTACAGCGTCACCTTCCAGGATGTCCAGACCCAGGCGGACGCCGCCGCGTATCTGACCGGACACGGCTGGGAGGAGAGCCAGGGGCTGCTGGTCCACAGCGGCAGCATCGACGCGGTGGCCCCGGGCGGCACCAAGTCCGTCTATCTCGTGATCTCCTCCACAGACCAGCTGGACGGCTTCCTCTCCCTCCACAGCGGGGAAACAGAGATCCCCTATCCAGGACTGGGAGAGGTTGTCCTCAGCGCCGGTCTGGCCGAGCAGCTGGATATCTCCCCGGGGGACACGGTCCAGCTGCGGGACAGCTCGCTGGGCACCATATCGGCGACGGTCTCGGCCGTCTGCGACAACTTCGTGTTCAATTACGTCTATATATCCCACGAGACCTATGAACAGCAGCTTGGCCAGGCGCCGGAGTACAAGACGATCTATGTGCTGGCCCACGAGGAGGCCGACCCCTATACCGAGGGCGTCCTCCTCTCGGAAGGCGACGGGATCAGCAACGTCACCGTAAACGAGGCCACCAGGGACCGGGTAAGCAGCATGCTCTCCCGTCTGGACTACATCGTCATTGTGGTGGTCCTCTGCGCGGCGGCGCTGGCCTTCATCGTGCTGTACAACCTGACCAATATCAGCATCACCGAGCGCGTCCGGGAGATCGCCACCATCAAGGTGCTGGGCTTCTATCAAAGCGAGGTGGTCTCCTACGTGTTCCGGGAGATCATTATGCTCTCGGCGCTGGGCAGCCTGATAGGGCTGCTGATGGGCAAGGGCCTTCACGCCTTTGTCATGGCCCAGGTCCAGATCGACTCGATGTTCTTCCCCTGCCAGGTCCTGCCTGTCAGCTACGTGATCTCCCTTGGCCTTACCATGCTCTTCACGGTGCTGATCACCTGCTTTATGCGCCCGCGGCTGCGGAAGGTGGATATGGCGGAATCCCTGAAGTCCATCGAGTAGTAATTTAATGAACAAGCGGGGGAGCGTCCAGGGCAGTCTGGGCGTTCCCCCACCGGCTTCTCCGGCAGCTGTCGGCAGAACGTACAAAAAGCATCCCTGTATGACGCTCTATTCTTATCATTTCTGTGCCTTGCGAGGAGGGCATGATTTCCCGTATAATGAACACAATACAACAGAGAGGGAGGAACCTGACCATGCTGAGCCTGTACCGCCGGACACCGCATTGCAAAGGGGCTTCCATTTCTGTTTTTGTTTTTTGCCGGTGATTTTCACCGGTATTTTTTTTGCGCATTTCCAGGTTTTCCCGGGGATGCGCTGGTATCTCAGAGTGGGAGCAACACAAGAAAGAGAGGAAGAAATCGATCATGAACGAGAAAGAAAACGGCGCTATCTACGACGCCAGGCAGCTGGGCGTCCCAAAGATGCTGGTCCTGGGGTTGCAGCACATGTTCGCCATGTTCGGCGCCACGGTGCTGGTCCCCATCCTGGTACAGAGCTACGGCCTGCCCCTCAGCATCCAGACCACCCTGCTCTTCGCCGGCATCGGAACCTTGTTTTTCCACGTCTGCACAAAGCTGAAGGTCCCCGCCTTCCTGGGCTCCTCCTTCGCCTTCCTGGGCGGCTTTCAGGCGGTGGCTGAGCTGAATACCGGCAAATACGCCGCCATGACCGGCGAGGAGAAGCTGCCCTACGCCCTGGGCGGCATCGTGGTTGCCGGCCTTCTGTATGTGGTCCTGGCGGGCATTATCAAGCTGGTCGGCGTCCACAAGGTCATGCGCTTCCTGCCCCCCGTGGTCACAGGCCCCATTATCATCCTCATCGGCCTGAACCTGGCCCCCTCCGCCGTCAGCAACGCCTCCACCTGCTGGTGGCTGGCCCTGGTGGCCATGGCTATCATCGTGGCGGCCAACATCTGGGGCAAGGGCATGATTAAGATCATCCCCATCCTGCTGGGCGTGGTGGGCGCCTATGTCGTAGCCGTCATTGCCAACGCCTTCGGCGCCACCGCCGTGAATGCCGCCGGCGAGGTGGTCCCCCTGATGGACTTCACCTCCGTGGCCGCCTCCAAGGTAGTGGGCCTCCAGCCCTTTGTCCTGGCCAAATTTGACCTGACAGCCATCCTTGTCATGGCGCCCATTGCCATCGCCGCCATGATGGAGCACATCGGCGACATGTCCGCCATCTCCGCCACCGTGGGCAAGAACTTCATTGAGGATCCCGGCCTCCACCGCACCCTCATCGGCGACGGCATCGCTACCTCCCTGTCCGCCCTCTTCGGCGGCCCCGCCAACACCACCTATGGCGAGAACACCGGCGTGCTGGTGCTGTCCAGGGTGTATGACCCCAATGTCATCCGCCTGGCCGCCGTCTACGCGGTGGTGCTGTCCTTCTCCCCCGCCTTTGCCGCGCTGGTCAATTCCATCCCCGCCGCTATCATCGGCGGCGTCAGCTTCATCCTCTACGGCATGATCTCCGCCATCGGCGTGCGCAATGTGGTGGAAAACCGGGTCGACTTCACCAACTCCCGGAACCTTATCATTGCCGCCGTCATCCTGGTCTGCGGCCTGGGCTTTACCGGCGGGCTGACCTTCACCGTCGGCGGGGCCAATATCACCCTGACCTCCCTGGCCATTGCCGCCATCGCCGGCATCCTGCTCAACGCCATCCTGCCCGGCAAGGACTATGTCTTCGGCTCCGACGTGACCGAGGGCCGCTCCGGCGACTTCGGCCGGTATTGATCTCCCAGGCGCTCCGCGCCTCCCCCGCTCCCACCGCTTCGGCGGCGGGAGCGTTTTTTGTGCTCTCCCACCAAGGAAATGTTTTCCAATGGCCAATCATTGTGATAATTGCAACTTGACAGCACATAATTCCTATATTAAGATAGGGATTAAAGAGAGGCTGGTGATCCCTTTGAAAATATCGGCGAAGAGCAGATACGCCCTGCATCTGATGCTGGCTCTGGCCATGCAGGGGCCGGGCGTGAATGTCTCTGTCAAAACCGTGGCAGAGAGCGAGGGGATCAGTGAAAAATATCTTGAACAGATCATCCCTGTACTGGTCCGCGACGGGCTGGTGCGCAGCGTCCGCGGCGCCAGGGGCGGGTACCACCTGGTAAAGGATCCGGAGGAGTACACGGTCGGCCTGATTTTGCGGACGGTTGAGGGCAGCATCGCCCCGGTTTCCTGCCTGGACGACGAGGTCAACCAGTGCGCCCGGTGCAAGGAGTGCGTCACGCTGGATCTCTGGGAGCAGGTCGACCAGGCCATCAGCAACGTGGTGGACCATGTGACGCTGGCCGACCTGGTGGACAAGCAGCGGCGGATCGACAGCCGCTGCGCCTCCCACAAGGCAAAAAATTGCTGACATAGGCTTGACATTTTTATCCCCCAGCCGTATCATGATATAAATCCTATCCTGATATAGGAATTTAAATACACTACAGCCGAACCTGCTTCGGTTTTCAAAGAAAGAAGGATCGCGTTCATGTTCGTTTATGCAGACAATGCGGCCACCACCGCCATGAGCCAGGCGGCCATCGACGCCATGCTGCCCGCCATGCACGAGCTGTACGGCAACCCCAGCAGCCTGCATCAGAAGGGGCGGGAGGCCAATATGGCGCTGATCGCCGCCCGCGAAACCATCGCCAAGTGCCTGGGCGCCGAGGCCCGTGAGATCTATTTCACCGGCTGCGGCACGGAGGCCGACAACTGGGCCATTACCGAGGGCGCCCGCCTGGGAGCGGCCGCCGGGAAAAAGCACATCATCTCCGACACCATCGAGCACCACGCGGTGCTCCACACCCTGGCTAAGCTGGAGAAGCAGGGCTTCGAAGTCACCTATCTGCCCGTCCATGAGAACGGGCTGGTCCGCCTGGAGGAGCTGGCCGCGGCCATCCGTCCCGACACCTGCCTGGTGACGATCATGTTCGCAAATAACGAGATCGGCACCCTGCAGCCCATCCGTGAGATCGGCGCGCTGTGCCGGGAGAAGGGGATCCTCTTCCACACCGACGCCGTCCAGGCAGTGGGCCACGTGCCCGTGAATGTGGAGGAGGACAACATCGACATGCTGTCCCTCTCCGGCCACAAGTTCCACGCGCCCAAGGGCGTTGGGGCGCTGTACTGCAAGAAATCCATCAAGCTGAAGAACTTTATCGAGGGCGGCGCCCAGGAGCGTGGCCGCCGGGGCGGCACCGAGGCCGTCCCCGCCATCCTGGCCATGGCCGCGGCCCTGGAGGAGAGCTGCCAGCACATGGAGGAGAACATGGCCCATGTCACGGCCATGCGGGATAAGCTGACCGAGGGCCTGAGCAAGATCCCCTACTCCCGCCAAAACGGCGACCCCGGCCACAAAGCGCCCGGTATTGTCAGCTTCTGCTTCGAGGGCATCGAGGGCGAGAGCCTGCTGCTGCGCCTGGACCTGGCGGGCATCTGCGCCAGCTCCGGCAGCGCCTGCACCAGCGGGTCCCTGGACCCCAGCCACGTCCTGCTGGCCCTGGGGATGCCCCATGAGATCGCCCACGGCTCCCTGCGGCTGAGCCTGTGCGAGTACAACACCATGGAACAGGTGGACTATATTCTGGAACAGGTGCCCCGTATCGTCAGGGAGCTGCGCCAGATGAGCCCTGTGTGGATGCACATGATGGAGCATGCCGAGGACCCCTACAAGAATCATTGACCCAGCCTTGGGAAAACAGAAAGGAAGTACTGTGTTATGGCAATGGAATACAGTGAGAAAGTAATGGAGCATTTCGCCCACCCCCACAATGTGGGCGTCATTGAGGACGCCAATGGGATCGGCGAGGTAGGCAACGCCAAGTGCGGCGATATCATGCGGATGTATCTGAAGGTCAACGACGACGGCATCATTGAGGATGTGAAGTTCCAGACCTTCGGCTGTGCCTCCGCCATCGCCACCAGCTCCATCGCCACCGACATGATCAAGGGCAAGCCGGTGGAAGAGGCCCTGACCCTGACCAACAAGGCGGTGATCGAGGCCCTGGACGGCCTGCCCGCGGTGAAGATCCACTGCTCCGTTCTGGCCGAGCAGGCGGTGAAGGCCGCCGTGGCGGACTACTACAAGAACAAGGGCATCCCCTGTGACGCCTGCCTCTGCGACCACTGCGAGAGCGGCTGCTGTGACCATGACCACGATCATGGGGACGAGGAGTAAAACTGCTCGTTTCCGGGAGAGGAAAGACAGAAGTCCTTTTTCTTACACTTCGCATTTTATCTTATCAAAAAACCGCCCGGAACAGTTACCTGTTCCGGGCGGTTTTTCAGTAATCTGGCATGGGGCGTTGGACGGCTTTTCCGTCACATCTTTTCCGGGGCGTCCACGCCCAGGAGAAGCAGGCCGTTTTTCAGCACGCTGCGGGTGGTGTCCGCCAGCTTCAGGCGGGCAGACAGGACGGCGCTCTCCTCGCCCTTGATGCGGCAGGCGGTGTAGAACCGGTGGAAGCAGCCCGCCAGCTCCACCAGGTAGCGGTTGATGTGGCTGGGGTCATAGTCCCGGGCCGCCAGGCGCAGGGCCTCGCAGTACTGGGAGAGCTGCTTGATAAGGGCCGTCTCCGTCTCCCCGGAGAGCAGGGAGATGTCCACATCTGCCGCGGCGGGAACCTGGGATCCCTCGGCCTCCAGATTGCGCAGCAGGGAGCAGATGCGGGCGTGGGCGTACTCTACGTAGTAGATGGGGTTCTCGCTGTCCTCCCGGACCGCGAGGCCCAGATCAAAGTCCATCTGGGTGTCGGGCTTGGCGTTGAAGAACCAGCGGGCGGCGTCCACCGGCACCTCGTCCAGCAGATCCCGCAGAGAGATGGCCTTGCCGGTGCGCTTGGACATGCGCACCACCTCGCCGTCCCGCAGCAGCTTCACCAGCTGCATCAGCACGATATCCAGGCGGTTTGTGCCGTCCAGGCCCAGCGCATCCATGGCCCCCTTCAGCCGGGCCACGTGGCCGTGGTGGTCCGCACCCCAGACGTTGATGACCTTGTCAAAGCCCCGCTCCTCGAACTTGTTGCGGTGGTAGGCAATGTCCGCGGCAAAATAGGTGTAGAAACCGTTGGCCCGGCGCAGCACGTCGTCCTTCAGGTCCAGCTTGGCGATCTCCTTTTCGCTCTTGCCGGCCTTGCGGTAGTTCTCCTCCAGGATGCGGCTGGTGGCCAGCCACAGCGCACCCTCCTTCTCGTAGGTGTAGCCCCGGTCCGTCAGCTTCTGGACCGTGTCGGCCACATAGCCGCTCTCGTGGAGGGAGGACTCAAAAAACCACTGGTCGTACTCGATCTTGTAGCGCTTCAGGTCGCTCTTCATCTTGGGGATGTTGATCTCCAGGCCGAATTTAGCCAGGGCCTCATGGCGCTCGGCGGTACCGGCGTCCTTATACTGCTCGCCGTACTTCTCGTAGAATGCCTGGGCCAGCTCCCGGATATCGTCCCCGTGGTAGCCGTCCTCGGGGAATGGCACCGCGTCCTCACCCAGAATGATCTGCAGATACCGGGCCTCCAGGGAGGAGGCGAACTTCTCGATCTGGTTGCCCGCGTCGTTGACATAGAACTCCCGCCACACGTTGGCCCCGGCGGCCTCCAGCACAGAGGCCAGGGTGTCGCCCAGCACGCCGCCCCGGGCGTTGCCCATGTGCATGGGGCCGGTGGGGTTGGCGGAGACGAACTCCACCATCACCTTCTTGCCTGCCAGGGCGTCGGAACGGCCGTAGGCCGCCCCCTCGCTCTCCACAGCGGAGAGCACGTCGGCGTACCATTTGGAGCCCAGGCGGAAGTTCAAAAAGCCCGCCCCGGCGATCTCAGCGGCGGCGAAATAGCTGCCGGTGAGATCCATGTTCTCCAGTAGCACACCTGCGATCTCCCGGGGGCTCTTTTTCATGGCCTTGGCGGCGGCCAGGGCAAAGGTGGTGGTGTAATCGCCGTTGGCGGGATCCTTGGGGATCTCCACATTGGCGCGCACCTCCACGCCGGCGGGAAGCTTCCCGTCCGCAGCGGCGGCCTCATAGGCGGCATTGGTCAAAGCCAGTACCTGGTCCTTGGCATTTTGGATCATATTGATCATACTCGTCTACCTCATTTTCTCTCGTACACGAATTTTAAATTGGTTGCGTCCCGTCACCTGGTGCTCCACGGCGATGGTATACTGGATCTCCAGGATGCCGCCGTGCTCATCCAGCCGGTGGACCAGCCGTGAGGTGGCGATATCCACCACCAGCGTACCCCAGGCCGTCTCATAGAGGGAGCTGTGCTGCGTCCCCCGCTGGAAGACCATCTGGGCGTTGACGCCGCCGCTGCGGGTCAGCACCACCGTATCCCCCCGGATCGCGAACTGGGTCGTGGTCCCCTCCATACCGGTCAGCTCCGACTCCTGATAGGACAGGACAATCTCGCCGTCGTCGGCAATGGTCATGGTGCCCTCGCTGATCAGCTCCACATCGTCGGGGTCCGCCCCATCGTAGTATTGCTCGCCCCGCACAAAAATAATGACCTGCTTCTCCATCATATTCAATACTGTGAAATGTCGATCTGAAGGGCCTGATGGGACAGTTCCTCCCCCAGGAACAGGGAGGCCAGACGCCGGAAGTCCGCCGCCCGGTCGCTTGTATAGAATACAGCCTCTCCCTCTCTGCCGCCGCAGCAGGCCCCCTCTCCCTGCAGCAGGTCCCGGACAGCCCTGGCGGCCTCCGCCCCGGAGTCCACCAGCGTCACCTCCGGTCCCATGACCTGATGGATCACATCCGTCAGCAGCGGATAGTGGGTGCAGCCCAAAACCAGCGTGTCAATGGCAAGCTCCTTCAGCTCCCGGAGGTATTCCTCCGCCACAGTCTCGATCACGATATCGCCGGGGCGGCAGCGCCCCTCCTCCACCAGGGGGACGAAGAGGGGGCAGGCTCTGCTGAACACCTCAACAGCGGGATCCATTTGGTGAAAAGCCCGCTCATAGGCCCCGCTGGCGACCGAGGCCCGGGTGGCCACCATGCCCACCCGCCCCGTGCGCGTGGCGGCCACAGCCCGCCGGACGGCGGGCTCCACTACGCCGACAAGGGGAATATCATTTTCCGCCTGCAAGTCCTCCAGGCAGTTGCTGCTCACCGTGCCGCAGGCCACCACAATGGCCTTCAGATCAAAGCTTCTGAGGAAGCGCACGTCCTGCCGGGCATATTTCAGCAGCGTGTCCCGGCTGCGGTTGCCGTAGGGGACACGTGCGGTATCGCCGAAGTATATAATGTTCTCAGAGGGCATGATATGCCGCAGCTGGCGCACCGCGGTCAGCCCCCCAAAGCCGGAGTCAAAAACGCCGATGGGGCGCTCTGTCAAGTGGCATACCTCCTTCCGGTCTGTAACTTTGTTATTATACAATGATTTTCCTTCCACCACAAGTAAAATTTGGAGCTTTTTCCCCTACTTTTTCTGTGGAATTTTCCGCGGAGTTCTGCTATACTGGGAGCGATCAAACGCTGAGAGGAGGCCCGCTATGGAGCTGCATCTGACAGAAAAACAATACCGGCGCCTGCTGGATCTGGTTTACATAGGCAACTGGGTGCTCAACTCCACCCGCGGCGAGGACCGGATCCGGGACTATGACAAGGTGGAAAGCCTGGTGTTCTCCCACTGTCTGGATCACGGCATGACGCCGCTGGTCGAGCTGTACAACGGGGAGATCATCCCCTCCCGTGCCTTCGCGGAGGGCGGTATCCACGAGGCCATCATGGCCTATGAGGACATCACCTTCTTTGAGATCCTGGCCGAGGAGCTGGCGTTGCGGGACCTGGACACGGACCGGGCCACGGCGGAGAACTATGATGAGGTCATGGAGCGTATGGAGCAGTACATGGGAGAATTTGAGGCCCATGGTACCGACCATATCAGCGTAGACATGGAATAGGACCGGCGCTTCCGGCTCTTGCCGGCGCAGGGCGGAGAGGGATCTCTCCGCCCCTTTCTTTTTCCCTTTATTGTTTAAAAAGTCTGCGAAATTTTTTCATACTTTAGTCATAAATCCCCTGTATTCTCTAACCATCAAAAGGAAGCAAACCAAAGAACACAGGATTTCAGCAAGGAGGTATTCCTATGTATAACGATAATGAGAACAAGAGCTATGAGTATCACTACAGCTACAGCCCCGACTACGGCGAGCCCATCCCCACGCTGGACAACGGCCAGGGGCCGGCGCCCAAAAAGAAGGGCGGCTGGAAGAAGGCGGTGGCGGTGGTTCTGTGCGCGGCTCTGCTGTTAGGCGGTTCCTTCGGAGCCGGCTGGCTGCTCAAGGGCGGCGCCCCAGATGAGGACAACAAAGCCCAGACTGACATCCTGGTCAGCCAGCGGCCCAAGGCGGAGGTCAACACCGTCAGCGTCACGGGCAACGAGAAGCTGACCTACCCCGAAATTTACAGCGCCAACGTGGACAGCTGTGTCAGCATCAACGTCTCCTCCACCGGCTACAACTACTTCGGCCAGGCGGTCCAGACGGCCAGCTCCGGCAGCGGCTTTATTATTACAAAGGACGGCTACATCGTCACCAACTACCACGTCATCAGCGGCGGCACCGATGTGGAGGTCACTCTCAACAACGGCACCACCTACCCCGCCCAGGTCATCGGCGGCGACGAGGACTACGATATCGCCGTCATCAAGGTGGATCCCGGCGAGACAGAGCTGCAGCCTGTGGTTATCGGCAGCTCCGACAGCCTCTCCGTGGGCGACGACGTGATCGCCATCGGCAACCCTCTGGGCGAGCTGACCTTCTCCATGTCCGAGGGCATCGTCTCCTGCCTCAACCGTGAGATCAACGTGGACGGCACGCCCTTCAACATGATCCAGATCACCGCCGCCGTCAACTCCGGCAACTCCGGCGGCCCCCTCTTCAACATCTATGGCGAGGTGGTGGGCATCGTCTCCGCCAAGTACTCCTCTTCCTCCAGCGGCGCTTCCGTGGAGGGTCTGGGCTTCGCCATCCCCATTGACGACGTGCTCTCCATGATCAAGGATATTATGGAGAACGGCCAGGTGACAACCCGCGCCTATATGGGCGTATCCGTGGCAAACGCCTCCTACTATCCCGAGAGCGGTATGAAATCCGGCGCCTATATAGCCGAGGTGGTGGAGGGCGGCCCCGCCGACAAGGCCGGCCTCCAGGCGGGAGATGTGATCACCATGATCGGCACCGCCACCATCTCCTCCCGGGATGATCTGACCTCCGCCATTGGCAGCAAGAGCTATCAGGCCGGCGACACCGTCACCGTCACCTATGTCCGCAACGGCCAGGTCCAGACCTCCGAGCTGACCTTCGGCAGCACCACTGAGATGGCCGACGCCACCAGCCAGCAGTCCCAGCAGCAGGAGCAGCAGAGCCAGAGCAGCGGCTACCCTTACGGCGGCAGCATGGAAGACTTCTTTGAGGAGTTCTTCGGCAACGGCAGAAGCAGCGGCAGAAGCGCCGCCTAAATCAGATTACGAGTGTATAGTTCCTCTTTCTCTCTCCTTAAAGGCAGGGGGCCGGATGGTTTTCCGTCCGGCCCCTTGTCTTCTTTTGTCCGGTGATGTGGGAGGAAGAACTTGTACGCCGGACCGGTTTGTGGTATACTTGTGAAAGGATCGTCAGGAGCCGGTGGAGCGGTAGTGCCGAACCCCCAGCCGCCAGACGGCCCAGCACAGGGGCAGAAACAGCAGGGACGCCAGCGGCAGCGCCCCGTACCATCCCGGCCCCCGGCCCAGCAGGTACTGCAATGGCCAGTGCTGCACCAGCGCCAGGGGCACCAGGAAGGTGAGGACCAGCAGCACCTGCCTGCCGTAGACGCCAAAGGGATACTTGCCGTACTCCCGGGAGCCGTCGGTGAAGATGTTCATGACCTCCAGCCCCTCCAAGGTAAAAAAGCAGAGGGACGCGTTGATGAGAAAGAGGCCGAAGAAGATGGCCCCGCCGCAGAGGATCATCAGCGCCAGCACCAGGGCCCTTCCCGGCGTCCAGAGGACGGCGCCGGAACGCACACCCCAGGCCAGCATCACCGCCGCCTGGAGCACCCGGGAGAGCATGGCGGGCTTCATGTCCTGGCACAGCACCTGGAAGACGAGGCCCAGGGGCCGGACCAGGATGCGGTCGAACTGGGCGCTGGACAGGACCTGGGAAAAGCGGTCAAATCCCCGTGCGAAGCACTCCGCCAGGGAGGTGGACATGAGGATCGCCGCGTAGCACAGGGCCAGCTGTGGCAGGGTGTAGCCGCCGATGGTCCCGAAGCGGCTGAGCAGGAACACCACGCCGAGAAAGACGTTCACCGTCCCCAGCAGCGCCCCCAGGCAGCTCAAAAAGAAGGAACTCTTGTAGGCCATGGCGCTTTTCAGGTGGATGGCCAGAAATTTACCATATAGTCTCATCTCTCAGCCCCCCGCGATGACCGCCCGGCGCACGCCCCGGCTCATGAGAAAATAGCCCAGCAGGAACAGCGCCGCAAGCCAGAACAGCTGCAGGCCCACAGCCTCGGGGATCTCCGCTCCCGCGATGTCCCCGCCGAAGATACGCAGGGGCACGTTCTGCATGGAGCCGAAGGGGCTGAGAGCGGCGATGGTCCGCAGCGGCTCCGGCAGGAAGGGCAGGGGCACCACCGCTCCACCCAGCAGGTCCGCCGCCGCCAGCGCCAGCTGCCGGACGCCGTTGGTGGATATCATGTGGAATCCCAAAGCATAGATCACCAGGGTGAAGGCGCACGCCGCCAGCAGCATGAGGGCCATGGACAGCAGAAACCATGCCAGCGCGGCGGGGGGAACATCCAGCCGCAGCCCGTAGGGCGCGGGGATGACTGCCGCCAGCAGCAGTATGGGCAGGCACCGCAGCGCCGCCCTGCTCAGCCGCAGGGCCAGGGAGCGTGCCATCCACATGCCGTACAGGTCCATGGGGCGGGTCAGCTCGTAGGCCACCGTGCCGCTCTGCACCGCGTCCACCAGCTCCGGCTCGAAATACCACATGGCGAAGAAGGCCAGGAAGGCCTGCTGCAGCCAGATATAGGAGGCCAGCGCCTCCATGCCCATGGGAAATTTCTCCGGGCTCTCCAGGTAGAAGGCCCGGTAGAGCAGCACCTCCATAGTGCCCCAGACCAGCTGGGTGCTCATGCCCGCCAGGGCGGCGGCCCGGTATTGCAGCCCCGCCAGAAGGCGCATTTTGAAAAAGGACAGATATTTTTTCATGGACGCCGACCTCAAATGCCGAACCGGCGGTACAGATCCGCCACCGACTCCTCGGTGGAGAGGTTCTCCCCGGCCATGGCGCGGATCCGGGCGGTGTCGCCGTCCAGGAGCAGCCGCCCCTTGCCAATCAGGAGTACGCGCTCGCACAGGGCGTCGATGTCCTGCATGTCGTGGGTGGTGAGGATGACGGTGGTTCCGCAGCGCCGGTTCTGTTCCCGGATGAACTCCCGCACCTTCAGCTTGCTCACCGCGTCCAGCCCAATGGTGGGCTCGTCCAGAAAGAGCACCTGGGGCGAGTGGAGCAGCGCCGCCGCGATCTCGCACCGCATCCTCTGGCCCAGGCTCAGCATCCGGGCCGGCGTCCGCAGCAGCTCCTCCAGGTCCAAAAGCTGCGCCAGCATGTCCAAATTCTCCCGGAACCGGTTTTCAGGTACCCGGTAGATATCCCGCAGCAGCTGATAGGAGTCCATCACGGGCACGTCCCACCACAGCTGGCTGCGCTGGCCGAACACCACCCCCAGCCGGGCCACATGCCGCTTCCGGTCCTCCCAGGGCGTCAGGCCGTTTACCATGCACTGGCCGCTGTCCGGCCGGAGGATGCCGCTGAGGATCTTGATGGTGGTGCTCTTCCCGGCGCCGTTGGGGCCGATGTAGCCCACGATCTGTCCGTCCGGGATGGTGAAGGTCATGTCCCGGAGGGCCGGGACATCCTCATAGCCGCGGGAAAACAGGCTTTTCACCGCGCTGCCCATGCCGGCCTCCCGCCGCCGGACGTGGTAGGTTTTGTTGATCCCTTTCATTTCGATCACAGATTTTTGCCTCCTTGTCTGAAAGATACCCCGGCGCTGTCAGACCAGCGGGAGACGATTGGGACGGCTCCATGGCCTTAAAAGCCGGCCGGGAAATATTTCGTCAGGAGCGGGGACCGCCTTCCGGCGGCCCCAGGGCGGCGGTGGTCACGAGCCTCTCCGCCGCCGGACAAAATACCCTCTCTTCCACTTTTTTGCGGAAAAGGAAGTTTATTGTATACGGATCGTCTGTTTTTGTCAATTATTTTATGAAGCGATCGGAAGGAGATATCCATGCGAAAGCTGTATGAAGCGCTGCTGGAGGAGCTGAAGGCAGGGCGCGGGGCCGTACTGTGCAGCATCGTCGCCAGCTCCGGCTCCACGCCCCGTGGCGCCGGGGCCAAAATGCTGGTGCTGGAGGACGGCAAGACCCTGGGCACCATCGGCGGCGGCGCGGTGGAGCTCCGGGCCTCCCAGGCCGCCCATGCCCTCTGCCGGGCCGGGCAGTCCCGCTTTGAACGCTACCGCCTCTCCCCCAATGAGATCGCCGATATCGGCATGATCTGCGGCGGGGACGTGCAGGTCTACTTTCAGTATTTCGACCCTGCGTCCCCGGACCAGCGCGCCCTGGCGGAGGACATCCTCCGCGCCCTGGGCGGGAAAGAGCGCGCCTGGCTGGTGACGGCCGTCGAAGACGGCACATGGCGTTCCGCCGTCTGCCCGGCGGACCCCGGCGGGCTGGAGACGGTCTGCCAGATCCCCTTTGCAGAGCTCTCCCCCCTGCTGGGCAGCCGGCCGGCGCTGCGGGAGGGGCGGCCCACGCTCTATACGGAACCTCTGGGGCGGGCCGGCACCGTCTACCTCTTCGGCGCGGGCCATGTGGGCCTGGCCCTGGCGCGGGTGCTGGATTTTGCCGGGTTCCGGGTGGCGGCCTACGACCAGCGGGAGCACACCGGCCCCATCCCGGGGGCGGAGGCGGTGTACCGCGGCCCTTACACCCGGGCGCTGGAGCTGCTGCCCCCCATCTCAGGCGAGGACTATGTTGTGATCATGACCCCCGGACATCAGGGGGATTACGAGGTGCTCTCCCAGGTGCTGCGCACACCGGCCAAATACATCGGCTGCATCGGCAGCCGGCGCAAGGTGGCCGTTACCAGGGAGCGCCTGCTTGCCGACGGCTTTACCCAGTCGGACGTCGACCGGGTGTGCGCCCCCATCGGCCTGGATATCGGCGGGGAGACGCCGGAGGAAATCGCGGTCTCCGTGGCGGCGCAGATGATCGCCTGCCGGTCCAGGAAGCTGCCCCAGGGAGGGCGGGGGCTGTGACCCCCCGGGAGCCGGGCCGGGTCCAATCCGTCTGCAAGGCCATGGACCTCCTCTCCTGTCTGGCCGCAGCCGGGACCCCCCTCTCACTGGGGGAGCTCTCCCGGCGGACAGGCATCCCAAAGCCCACTGTCCACGGCCTTCTGTCCGCCATGCGTCAGAGCGCCGTGGTGGAGCAGTCCGACGAGGACGGCAAATACCGCCTGGGCATCCGCCTCTTTGAGTACGGCTGCGCGGTCAGCCGGAACTGGAACATCCTGGAGGCGGCGGCGGACCCCATGCGCCAGGTGGCGGAGGAGACGGGGGAGACGGTGTCCGTGGCCTCCCTGGACCATGGAGATGTGCTGATCCTGGACAGCGCCAACGCCCACAGCAACTTCCGGGTAGTCTCGGAGAAGGGCGCCCGCCTGCCCATCCACTGCACCTCCCAGGGGAAGCTGCTGCTGGCCTATCTGCCCCCCGCCCAGCGGCGCCCCCTGCTGCGGTCCTGTGACTTCGCCGCCTATACGCCCCACAGCCACACCTCAGCCCAGTCCCTGGAGGAGGAGATGGAACAGATCCTTGCCCAGGGCTACGCTGTGGAGAACGGGGAGCTGCGCATCGGTCTGCGCTCTGTGGCAGTGCCTGTTTTCGACGTGTCGGGCAGCGCCGCCTACGCCGTATGCGTGGTGGGTATGTTCCGCCGGGTCAATTCCCCGGAGCTGGAGCGGGCCACCAGGCTGCTCACAGACGCGGCCCAGAGGATCTCCTTCGACTTGGGCTATCGGGGCGGGTTCCCCTATCACTGAGCGGGGCGGCGCCCCGGAAAGGAGCGGCAGCGTGCTGCAGATCGAACGCGTGAAACTGACTGTGGAGGAACCGGAGAGCCTGCTGCGGAAAAAGGCTGCGGCGGTACTCCGGATCCCACCTGAGGATATCAAGGAAATCACGATCCTCCGCCGGGCGGTAGACGCCAGGGAGGGGGTCCGCCTGGTCTATACCCTGCGGGCCCAGGTAAAAAACGAGGCCCAGGTCCTGAAGCGGTGCCGCAGCAGGCAGGTCTCCCAGGTACAGGATGTCCCCTACCGGCTGCCCGAGCCTGTCCCCATGCCGCAGCTGCCGCCGGTGGTGGTGGGGGCCGGCCCCGCCGGACTCTTCTGCGCCCTGACCCTGGCCCGCTGCGGCGCCCCGCCCATCCTGCTGGAACGGGGACGGCAGGTAGAGCGGCGGCGGGAGGATGTGGAGCGGTTCTGGTCCACCGGATCGCTGGACCCCGCCTCCAACGTCCAGTTTGGCGAGGGCGGCGCCGGCGCCTTCTCCGACGGGAAGCTGAACACCGGCACCCGGGATATGCGCCACCGCTTTATCCTGGAGACGCTGGTCCGCCACGGCGCGCCGGAGAGCATCCTGTACGACGCCAAGCCCCATGTGGGCACCGACTATCTCCACCGCTCCCTCATCAGCCTGCGGCGCGAGCTGGAGGAGCTGGGGT
Organism: uncultured Oscillospiraceae bacterium; assembly: GCA_902373635.1. Classification (GTDB taxonomy): domain Bacteria; phylum Bacillota; class Clostridia; order Oscillospirales; family Oscillospiraceae; genus Pelethomonas. The sequence goes on along the minus strand of CABKMV010000005.1, from coordinate 4,964 downwards.
GCGACATCCGCTTTGAGCACCGGCTCAGCGGCCTTGTGCTGGAAGAGGGCCGGCTGGCGGCGCTGGAGGTGGACAGCCTCCAGGGGGCGTACGTCCTGTCCGCCCGGCAGGCGGTGCTGGCCCTGGGCAACAGCGCCCGGGATACTTTTGAGATGCTCTGCGCCGCCGGCGTCCCCATGGAGCCCAAGCCATTGGCTGTGGGCGTGCGCATCGAGCACCGCCAGGCGGACATCGACCTGGCCCAGTACAAGGCCATGGCCGGCCACCCCAGGCTCGGGGCGGCCAGCTACAAGCTCAGCTGCCACCTGGAGGGGGGCCGCAGCGTGTTCAGCTTCTGCGTCTGCCCCGGCGGGACGGTGGTGGCCGCCGCCAGCGAGGCGGGCAGGGCCGTCACCAACGGCATGAGCCTCTATGCCCGGGATGGGGAGAACTGCAACGGCGGGCTGCTGGTCAGCGTCACGCCGGAGGACTTTCCCGGCAGCGGCCCCCTGGCGGGGATCGCTTTCCAGCGCTCTCTGGAGGAGCGGGCCTACGCCGCCGGAGGCGGCGGGTTCGCCGCTCCCGCCCAGCGGGTGGAGGATTTCCTGGCCCACCGGCCCTCCACGGGCCCCGGCCGCGTGCGCCCCACCTACCGCCCGGGCGTCCGGTGGTGCGACCTGTGGGAGGCGCTGCCGCCGTTTATCTGCCGGGCATTGGAGGAGGCCCTGCCGCTGCTGGAAAAAAAGCTGCCGGGCTTCGCCAGCCCCGACGCGGTGCTGACCGCGGTGGAGACCCGTTCCTCCTGCCCTCTGCGCATTCTCAGGGACGGGACGGGGCAGTCCGCACTGGGGGGCCTCCGGCCCTGCGGCGAAGGGGCGGGCTACGCGGGAGGCATCCTCTCCGCCGCCGCGGACGGGATCCGCACCGCGGAACAGCTTTTGGACGCGCTGCGTCCGGGCCTATCATCTGTCAGCAAACGGCGCGGCGAAACCGCCGCGGCGAGAAATGGAGGAAATACTATATGAGAAAAATCGCCGTCTGTGTAAATTTTATCAACGAGGCTTACCGCCATCAAATCGACGCCGCGGCCGAGGGGTGTGGCTTCGCCGTGCACTACTACGACAGCCCCGCCGCCATGACCCCCCATGTGGCGGACTATGAGGTCATTTTCGGCCACCCCGCCCCAGCCCTTCTCAAGCAGGCCAGCAGCCTGAAATGGATGTGCAGCGATACCGCCGGCGTGGAGAAGTATCTGGGCGACAGCATCTGGCCCGACCCCGCGTGCTTGCTCTCCAACAGTTCCGGAGCCTACGGCCCCACCATCTCCGAGCACATCATCATGGTCCTTCTGATGCTCCTGCGGCGGATGCCGGAGTACAGCGCGGATCTGGCACAGCGCAAGTGGACCTTCCACACCCCCATCCGCGGCATCCATGGCAGCCACGTGGTCATGCTGGGCACTGGCGACATCGGCCGGAACACCGCCCGGCGGCTCAAGGATCTGGGGGCCTCCGTCACCGGTGTGTGCCGCAGCGGCAGGTCTGACGAGCCCGCCTTTGACAGGGTACTGCCTATCGATCAGCTGGACAGCGTCCTGCCCCAGGCGGATGTTCTCATCATGGCCCTCCCCGCCACCGCCTCCACGGAGGGGATCCTCAGCCGGGAGCGGATCGCCCTGCTGGGGTCCGACGCCTATCTCATCAACGTGGGACGCGGCTCCGCCATTGACCAGGACGCCCTGGTGGAGGCCCTCCAGTCCCACCGGATCGCCGGCGCGTCCCTGGATGTGATGGTCCCGGAACCCCTGCCCACAGACCACCCCCTGTGGGACTGCCCCAACGCCCTGCTGACGCCCCATATCTCCGGGAATATGTCCCTGGGCCTGACCTGCGATCTGGCGGTGAATATGTTCTGCGAGGATCTGCGCCGCTATGCCGAGGGACAGCCCCTGCGCCACCAGGTGGACCGCAGGCGCGGCTATTGAGCCGCCCGGTTTCTGGGGAAAAAGCCGTCCCTTGGCAAGAGGGTTTTCTCTCCGCACGCGGCATTGTCCCCGGAGACGTGAAAAAATTGGATGATAACGCAAAGAAGAGAGGAGCGGCTTTTTGGGCCGCTCCTCTTTTCTGCCGTTTTTGATTTAGTTTTTGCTGTCCGCGTGGTATCGGGCCAGGATGGCGGCCACCTGGGCGCGGGTGGCGGCAGCCTGGGGTTTCAGCAGATCGCCGTCGCCGGTGAGGACGCCCTGCGCAACCGCCCAGGCCATGGCCTCCTCCGCCCAGGCGCTGACGCTCTCGCCGTCGGTGAACCGCCCCAGCAGGGCCAGCTCGGATACGCCGACCTCGGGGGATCCCGCCTGGCGGTAGAGCATGGTGACGAGCTGCTCACGGGTGATGGAGCTGTTGGGCTCCGTGCCGTCGGACACGCCGCCACTGACAGCCCAAGCCTGGGCCAGGGCGTACCAGGGGCTGCCGCCCTCCACGTCCTCGCCGCTCATACGGCCCAGGACGGTCCACACCATGGCCCGGGTCATGGCGTCGTTGGGGGCGAAGGAAGTCGCCGTGGAGCCGGTCATGATCCCCTGGGCGTAGACGTAGGCCACGTCCTCATAGAACCAGTCGCCTGTTCCCACGTCCACGAAGGGCAGAGCGCCGGGGATTCCCGGGGTGTCCGGCTGGTCGGGCTCGTCGGGCTTTGTGGGCTTGCTGGGCGTGGTGGGGTTGACCGGCGGGACGACGGGGTAGGACATGGTGACGGTCACGGTGCAGGTAGCGCTGGCCGTCTCGTGGTTCTCGTCGCCCGCATAGCTCGCCGTGAAGGTATAAGCCGCGTTGCTGTTCGGCAGGCTGACGGTATATCTTCCATCTGCTCCCAGAGTAGGATTATAGGTTGTGTTGTCGCAGGTCACGGTGACGGTGCTGCCTGCGGGAACGCCGCTGACCGTCAGCGTCACAAGTCCGCCGCCCGTTAAGGATGTGGGAAACGCTGAGATAGAAACTTCGGCTACAATAATACCATCCGAAGTGACTGTTCCTCCGTTGGTAAGGATTTGAGTGTTTCCCCCCATACTGATGGTAGTTCCCGCAGGGAGAAAGATGTTTCCGGCAGCATCGGCGGTCAATGTTTCCCCATTGGGATTTATTGTCATTGTCGTCTTATGTTCACCATCAAGTCCAGACTTTTCGGACACTGTAATCGGGGCAGTGGTGCTAAATCCCCCATCATCTGCCGCTATGGCTGTCCCTGTAAATTTAATGCTTTTCTCCTCTGCGTCACCCTCACTATCAGCCTTTACTACACTGGTCAAAGTTCCATCTGTGGTAATGGAGATTGTGGGTTCTCCATCATTTTCTGTCACAGTCGCACCTGTGAGCACCATTACGGACATCTTGTCTTCGCTGGCAAGGACAATAGCGTTTGCAGGAACCTCAGTAGTAATGAACTTTGTACTTCCATCTGTTCCAGTAAAACCAGAAATAGAGGTTTCAGTATTTCCATTATAATAAATGCCCATAGCATCTACGGTGCTTCCGGATACGGCCTTTAACAGATATTGTGTTCTTGGCGCTGTCACATCTGTATATGCTCCCATCTGGAAACGGACATACTGATCTGAAAGAGTAGCTGTTCCGTTTGCGTCTATAGAAAAGGTACTTCCTGTATCGGTAAATCCATAGCCGCCGGCATTAGTCGAAATCCGAGCAGTAGCGAGCTGTGCTCCAGATCCAACTGGGGTATACCCCGTCAACGAAGCTGATGAGGGATATATAATTTTTGCGCCCGTGCCTGAAAGCTGCAAAGTAGTCAGCGAGGGATACGAACTTAAATCGACAGTCGTATCTTCCGTCAACAAATCAGGGCCAAACGCCAAAGATGTTAATTTTGGTCCAGTAGTTGGGAGCTGGAGCGAAGTGATTTTCTCTGAACCTGCCAAATTCAAAGTACCGAGATTTGACGAGTTTGAGGCATATACTTCTTCCAGAGTTGTACTGTTATATGCAAGTACAGAGAACGAATCGGCCGCGTTATCTCCTAAAATCAGTGATACTACATTATTAGGCGTGATTGTTTGGATGCTATTTCCATCGGAAAAAGATAATGCTCTAATATGCGAGGAACTGCTTAATGTAGTGAAGCTCTTTGATGTAACATTTGAGACTGTAAGTAAATCCAATGTCACATCAGATACATTTATTGCTGGGTTTTTAAAATATTTTAGCCCCGTTCCATCCAGTGTTCCGTCCTGCAATTCAGCTTCCTTAAAATTAAATGAACGGTTTTGGGCTTGGCTATCAGTTACATAGATTTCCGCTCCAGATAGCGATGTTTGCCCCGATCTCTTCAAAACAGACTGTAAATCTGCTGAAAGGTTCTCGTCACAAACATGAAGCCACCCGCTACTATTCAAACAAGCACCAGCGACATTATTAAACTCACCCGTCTTATGGATACCGGCACCCACGGTTGCGACATTGCAGGAATCATCTAACAAGATATGGCTAATACTGGCATCACTCCCGCAGAATACTTTTGTTCCATTCCCCTTAAAATTTTTGATCGTTAGATTGCTATTAAGCTCAAAATTCAAAGTAAGAGAAACCCCGTTTTGGGATTCTTGGTTATATAGTATCTCCAGTCCACGGCAATCCAATATATTATCGGAATAGATTGCGGATAAATCGCTGCCAACCGCATAATTGTGAAGATTGACACTGTCTGTATATTTTAAATATCTTTCATTATCTTTAGTGTATATATGGTCAGAGTTATATTTAGCAGATAAAAGTGAAATCATATCGTCTGAGAAATTAAGGGTGCAAAGGTGCGGAAGATCGGTATTGCCCTGCTGAATTGTACATACATTTTCTACGCCATTAATGGTTTTATAAGTGCCACCGTCCGTTGTTTTTTCCGCCAGCAGCTCCGGCTCGTCGGCCCCCGGCTGGCCCGCCAGAGCGGAAAGGGCCTCAGCGGCGGCGGCATAGCGG
>CABKMV010000004.1 GCA_902373635.1 uncultured Oscillospiraceae bacterium | reverse complement strand
TGTCACGGTATAGGTATACTCCGTGGTATTCAGCGCGGGCAGGGTATAGGTGTCAATGTGGCTGGCGTCGCGGGCGCAGGTCCGGGTCAGCTGGCCGGCTGCGGTTGTCGTGGGCGTCACGGTGACAGCCCACTCCCCGTAGCTGTGGTCCAGGGCGGGGATCGTCTCTGTCCTGATTGCGCCGCACTTTTTGCAGGTGTAGGTTCTCACTCCCTCGGTATCACAGGTGGCAGGTGTAGTCACCTGTTCCTCTTCCACATGCTCCGTGCATTCCGTCCACTTGGCGTAGTAGGCAACTCCATTTTGGGGCGCGTTATCCTCCGCAGGCTGTGTAAAACCTGAATCTTTGAACCATTCTACTAAATAACCGTTTTTTTCAACAGCAGTAAGCCCGCTTTTTTCCACATCAACTGTCCCACCATTGAGGTACACAACATTATGTTTTGCATCGGTATTAGTGCCCTCATGTCCGAGGCCAAGCAAGTACCGTTCCGGATAGCCGGAATCTGTTGCTAGTGTGCTGGATAAATATGTGGTTACAGTATTGGACGCGCTATTGTAAGGATCATATCGCCAAGTTAGATTATCGCCAGAACTCCATGTTCCGATCGTTAATTTCATTGGCTCTGGGCTATAGTTGACAACCGCTTGGAGAGAGGTACATCCAGCAAACGCCCAACAACTCAAATCCGTTACGGATTTTAACACGATACTCTCTAATTTACTGCAATTCTGGAACACCCAATATGGGATTGTTTCCACACCAGCACCAACAGTAGCAGTCTCAAGTTCCTGGCAACCGGAACAGAGTGTTACCCCAATAGTATTTATGCTGTCTGGAATGTCCAGTGTCTTAATTTTTGTCCCCGCCAAGACCTGGCTCTCCAATGATGTGAGTGCGCTTGGGACTGTAAATTCGGTAATGGCAGTGTTTCGAAAGGCTGCTTCCCCAATATAGGAAACTCCGTCTGGAACATCAACAGCGGTCAAACTGGTGCAACCGTCAAAACAGCCACGTCCGATAGTTGTAACAGAATCAGGAAGTGAAATAGAAACCAGCGAGGAACATCTAACGAAAGTGTCTTTGCTGCTATCTACATTACCGCCCGTACCGCCTAAAGTTGTTAATTGCGATCCGGTTTCAAACGTCACCGTTTTCAAGCCCGTGCAATCCCGAAATGCCTTCCCTTCAATCGTAACTACGCTTTTAGGAATCTCAATCTTGTCAAGTGAGGCGCACGACTGGAATGCTCCAACGCTTATCGTTTCTAACAACAAAGTATCGAACTCTACCTCTGTTAAGACATTCATGCTTTTGAATGCCTGTTCTCCAATTAAAGTAATTCCTTGAATCACAACTTTTGTTATGTTGTTTGCATACAAACTCCACGGCCGATTATCGCTACTTGAATCTACCGAATAGTCCGCCATCGCCCCGGAACCGGAGATAGTGAGGGTGTAGGTCGCAGGATTATCCTTGTTCTCCGTCAGCGCCCATGTAACTTTGTCCTCGTTGCCTGTTGCGCCGCAGGTGCCTTTCTTATCGCCCTCGACCCCATCCGCCAGGGCCATGGCGGGGAATAGTCCCACGATCAGGCACAGGGCCAGCAGTGTTGCCAATAGCCTCTTTTTCATTGTGTTTTCTCCTCCTTCTGCCGGCCTGTTACAACTGATTTGTCCATCCGTTGTGTTTGAAATATCGTGGGGATATAAGTTTTATTTTTTTCCTCGGCTGTTGCACGAAAAGAGGCAACAAACAGCCAGATTTGAGAAAAATTTTCTGATCTGGTCTATTTGCTGCGCCCAAATTGTAAAATCATGCTTGAAATTGCCATAGCCCTGTGATAGAATTTCCTCACGAGAAGCCCCAAATTTATATGTATGCTGGCTTTGTAACAACGGATGGACAAGTCCGTTGTTTTTTGTTTACAGGAGCAGATGGAGGCGTTCCAGCTGTCTGCGGTGGGTCTCGCCGGACTCCATGGTGTAGATGCGGGTTGTGTTGACGCTGGAGTGGCCGAGGATATCCGCCAGGCGCACAATATCCTTCTCCAATTGGTAATACGTGCGGGCAAACAGGTGCCGCAGGTTGTGGGGAAACACCTTGGAGGGTGCTACATCCGCCGCATCGCACAGCGCCTTCATGTCCTTCCAGATGTTGCTCCTGTCCAGGGGGTTGCCGTTCCGTGTGACGAACACCGGCCCGCTGAAAACCCCCCGCTCCCTGGCATACTTTAGAAGCAGTTTTTGCAGCTTGTTGGGAAGAAAGACGGTCCTCGTCTTGCCCTTGTTTCTTACCTCCACCCGGCCACACCGCGCCGCTTCCACAGTGAAGAACCGCAGCTCAGAAACCCGGATGCCTGTGGAGCAGATGGCCTCCATCACCAGCAGTAACCGCTGGTTCTGTTTCCCCTTCGCCGCCGCCAGGAGGCGGCGGTACTCCTGGGTGGTTAGCTCCTTGGCCTCCTCCCGGAAGATCCGCCGCTGCATTTTCGCCGCTTTCAGCCTGCAGTCCTGCCAGCCCATGAAACCAAAGAAGCAGTTTAACGCCGTTACCGCGCCGTTGACTCCTGCCGCCGTCCGGACTTCGGACAGGCGGCTTTTGTATGCCACGGCAAGGTCTTTCGTTACCTCCCGGTTTTCCAGCCACGCACTGAAGCGTATGACCTCCCGCCGGTACTTCTCCACCGTGGCCGCACTCCGCTCCTCCGCCTGCAAGTAGGCAACAAACCGCCCAATCTCCTTCTCCGAAATATATCTGGACATAGAAAAATCCCCCTTCTGTGTCAAACTATCTATAGTTTCACACAAAAGGGGGGAAAGTTGCACAGAAAGGGGCAACCGGGCCTGCCGGGTGCGCCAGGTCCTGCGGGGAGGGTCAGAGGGGGGCCTCCTCCTCGCCGCCCTTGCCGGCCAGATAGTTGATGAACTGCTGGGCGGTGCGGCCAGAGATGCCGCCGTGGCGGATCTCCCACCGGTTGGCCAGCAGGAGCAGCTCCTCCTCGCTCATCTGCGTGTGGAGCTGCCGTTGGGCCAGCGCCTTGACGATGTCGTGATACTGCTGGCGGCTGGGGGCGTTGTAGTTGATGGCCACGCCGAACCGGGCCGCCAGGGACAATTTCTCCTCCATGGTGTCGGAGCGGTGCACCTCGCCCTGGAACTCCATGTCGTCCCGGTCCTTCCATGTCTCCTTGATCAGGTGCCGGCGGTTGGAGGTGGCGTAGATCAGAATATTGTCCGGCCGGGTCTCCACGCCGCCCTCGATGACAGCCTTGAGGAACTTGTACTCCACCTCATTCTCCTCGAAGGAGAGGTCGTCGATATAGATGATGAAGCGGTAGTTCCGGCTCTTGATGGCCGCGATGACGGCAGAGAGGTCCCGGAACTGGTGCTTGTAGATCTCGATCATCCGCAGGCCCGAGCTGTAGTACTCGTTGAGCAGGGCCTTGATGCTGGAGGACTTCCCGGTGCCGGCGTCGCCGTAGAGCAGGACGTTGTTGGCGGGCAGGCCCCGGACGAAGGCCTCGGTGTTCTCCACCAGCGCCTGCTTTTGGATCTCGTAGCCGATGAGATCGGACAGGAGCACCTTGTCGGTGTTGTTGATGGGCAGAAACTCCACGCCGCCTCCCCTGTTCTGGATGCGGAAGGCCCGGTTCAGACCGAACATGCCCACCCCGTAGGCCCGGTAGAAATCCGTCACCAGGGCAAAAAACTCGTCGACATCCGCAGCTTCTGCCAGCCGGAGGCTCAGGGCCTGGATCTTTTCGCTGACGCTGCGGTAGTAGTTCTTCTCCTGCTTGACCAGGGCCTTGTAGTGGCAGAGGGTGGTGAAGCAGTCGATCCCCAGATCCCGCTCCAGGGGGCCGAAGTCGAAGCGGAATAAGTCCTGGAACACGGCAAAGTCGCTTTTGGCGAAGTGGTTCACCGAGCCATCCCCGGCCCCCACCCGCTCGGCGGTGAGGGTAAAGGAGTTCTCGTTTGTCACCAGGACAAAGGTCAGGTAGTTGTGCCACAGGTTGGTGTTGAAGCCATACCGGGTGGCCAGATCCAGCAGGCGCTTGACCTGCCGGTAGATCCGGCAGATCAGGTCAGAGCGGTCGCAGCCGCCGGATTCCCAGTCCCGCCAGATCTCCCCCAGGCGCAGCAGGATGCTGTCCTCCCCCAGGCTGCTGTAGAGCAGCAATTTCGATAGTTCCCGGTGCATAGGCTCAGATCTCCGAGAGGATCTTGTCCGTCATGGCCGCGCAGCCCAGAGCGGCCGCGCCCTCGCCGGCGATGTCGCCGGTGCGCCAGCCGGCGTCCAGCACCCGGTCCACAGCGTCCTCAATGGCCTGCGCCTCCCGGCCCAGGCCGAAGGAGTAGCGCAGCATCATGGCGGCGGAGAGGATGGTGGCGATGGGGTTGGCCTTGTCCTGGCCGGCGATGTCCGGCGCGGAGCCGTGGATGGGCTCGTAGAGGCCCCGGGTGCCGTCGCCCAGGGAGGAGGAGGGCAGCATGCCGATGGAGCCGGTGATCTGGGAGGCCTCGTCGGAGAGGATGTCGCCGAACATGTTGCTTGTGACCACCACGTCAAACTGGGCGGGGTTGCGCACCAGCTGCATGGCGGCGTTGTCCACCAGCATGTCGGTACACGTCACATCGGGATACTCCTCCGCCACGCGGTGGACCGTCTCCCGCCACAGGCGGGAGGTTTCCAGCACGTTGGCCTTGTCAATGCTGATGACATGCTTTCTGCGCTTGCGGGCGGTCTCGAAGGCCACGCGGGCGATCCGCTCCACCTCCATGACGCTGTAAGCCTCGGTGTCGTAGGCCTCGGGGCCGTATTTGCCCTCCCGCCGGCCCCGCTCGCCGAAGTAGATGCCGCCGGTGAGCTCCCGGACGATCACCATGTCAAAGCCGTTTGCCACAATGTCAGGGCGCAGAGGGCAGTCCCCGGCCAGGGCGGGGTAGAGCTTGGCGGGGCGCAGGTTGGTGTAGAGCCCCATAGCCGCCCGCAGGCCCAGCAGGGCCTTCTCCGGCCGCAGCCCGGCGGGGTTCTTGTCCCACTTGGGGCCGCCCACGGCGCCCAGCAGCACGCTGTCAGAAGCGAGGCAGCCGGCCACCGTCTCCTCCGGCAGTGGGACGCCTGCCTGGTCAATGGCGCAGCCGCCGGCAAGGTAGGGGGTGCAGCGGAAGCTATGGCCATACTTCCCGCCGATCTTCTCCAGGACGCGCACAGCGCTGTCCACGATCTCCGGGCCGATGCCGTCGCCCCGGATCAACGCGATCTGATAGTCCATCTTCTCGCCTCCTCAGTTGTCCTGACGGGCCTTGAGATACTTCAGAAGGCCGCCATGCCGGATGATCTGCTCGATAAAGGGCGGGAATCCCTTGGCCTGGAAGGTCTGCCCGGTGGTCTCGTCCGTAATGGCGCCGGAGGCGAAATCCACCGAGACGGTGTCGCCGCTGCGGATGGCGGCGGCAGCCTCGGGACACTCCAGAATGGGGAAGCCGATGTTGATGGCGTTGCGATAGAAGATGCGGGCAAAGCTGGCGGCGATGACACAGGAGGCCCCGCTGGCCTGAATCGCGATGGGAGCGTGCTCCCGGGAGGAGCCGCAGCCGAAATTCCAGCCGCCGACGATGATGTCGCCGGGCTTGACAGAGGAGGCATAGGCGGGGTCAATGTCCTCCATGCAGTGCCGGGCAAGCTCGGCGGGAGAGGGCGCGTTGAGATACCGGGCGGGGATGATTACATCGGTATCCACGTTGTCGCCGTATTGAAACACAGTTCCTTTTACCATGGTAACACTCCTTCCTGTCACGCTCTGGGGTCGGCCAGACAGCCGGCCACAGCGGAGGCCGCGGCCACGGCGGGGCTGGCCAGGACGACCTCGCTCTTCACATGGCCCATCCGGCCCACAAAGTTGCGGTTGGTGGTGGTAACGGCCCGCTCGCCCTCGCACATGACGCCCATATGGCCGCCCAGACAGGGGCCGCAGGTGGGCGTGGACACGGCGCAGCCGGATTCCACAAAGATGTCCACCAGCCCCTCATGGATCGCCTGGAGGTAAATCGCCTGGGTGGCGGGGATCACGATGCAGCGGACGCCGTCGGCCACCTTATGCCCCTTGAGGATCTCCGCGGCGGAGCGCAGATCGGAGATGCGCCCGTTGGTGCAGGAGCCGATGACCACCTGCTGGACCGGCATACCGGCCACCTGGCCGATGGTTTTGGTGTTGGAGGGCAGGTGGGGCAGGGAGACGGTGGGTTCCAAATGATCCAGATCGATGACCACACGCCGGGCGTACTCCGCGTCCGGGTCCGCCTCATAGACGGTGCAGGGGCGGTCCACCCGGTCCTTGATGTACGCCAGGGTCTTCTCGTCCACGGGGAAAATTCCGTTTTTGGCGCCAGCCTCAATGGCCATGTTGGCGATGGTGAAACGGTCGTCCATAGAGAGGCTGGCCACGCCCTCGCCGGTGAACTCCAGCGACTGGTACAGCGCGCCGTCCACGCCGATTTCCCCGATCAGGTGGAGGATCACGTCCTTCCCGCTGACACAGGGGCCCAGGCTACCCTTCAGCTCCACCTGGATGGCGGAGGGGACCCGGAACCAGTTCTCGCCCATAGCCATGCCGGCTGCCATGTCCGTGGAGCCCACGCCGGTGGAGAAGGCGCCCAGGGCGCCGTAGGTACAGGTGTGGGAGTCGGCACCGATCACCAGCTCGCCGGGGCCCACCAGCCCCTTTTCGGGGAGCAGGGCGTGCTCGATGCCCGCGCTGCCCACGTCGTAAAGGTGGGTGATGCCGAAGCGCCTGGCGAATTTCCGAGCCTGGTCGCACAGCTGGGCGGACTTGATGTCCTTGCAGGGGGTATAGTGATCCAGGACAATGGCGATCTTGTCCTTATCAAAAATTTTGGTAAAGCCGGCCTCGTCAAAGGTGGTAATGGCGACGGGGGTGGTGATGTCGTTGCCCAGGACCAGGTCCAGCCTGGCCTCAATGAGATCGCCGGCGTGAACCTCGTCAAGGCCCGCGTGGGCGGCCAGAATTTTCTGGGTCATGGTCATTCCCATGGCTACTTCTCCTCCTTATGTCTCTCAGAATAGGCCTGCAGCCGATTGGCGGCCTCCAGGTAGGCCAGGATGCTGGCCTCCATGATATCCGTGGACAGGCCGTGGCCGTTGAAGCTGTGGCCGTCGGCCTGGAGGCGGATATTCACGTCCCCCAGGGTGTCCTTGCCCGCGGAGGTGGACTTGATGTTCAAAATCTCGAAGGAGTGGGGGACGGGCCTCATGATCTTATCAATGGCCAGGCAGGCCGCGTCGATGGGACCGTCGCCCAGGCAGACCTCCTCAAACCGCTCGTCGCCCTTCTTGAGGCTGATGGTAGCGGTGGCGGTGGTGAAGTTGCTGGTGTGGACGGCGAACCAGTCCAGCTTGTATCCGTTCTCATCATCCTCCAGAGCGCGGGTGTTGTGGCTGACCAGGGCCTCCAGGTCCGCGTCGGTGATGGACTTCTTCTTGTCGCACAGCACCTTGAACTCCTCAAAGCAGCGCAGCAGCTCCTCCTGTGTCAGCTCATAGCCCAGCTGCCGCAGCTGGCTCTCAAAGGCGTGCTTGCCGGAGTGCTTGCCCAGAACGATGTTGTTGACCCGGATGCCGACGGACTCCGGCGTCATGATCTCGTAGGTCTGCTTGTTGGCCAGGACGCCGTGCTGATGGATGCCGCTCTCATGGAGGAAGGCGTTTTTCCCAACAATGGGCTTATTGAGCGGCGCAGTCTGGCCGATGATGTTGTAGACCGTCTTGCTGGCGCGGTAGATCTGGGTGGTGTCAATGTTGGTAACAGCGTCGTAGACGCCGGCGCGGGTGCGCAGGGCCATGGCGATCTCCTCCAGGGAGGCGTTGCCGGCCCGCTCCCCCAGGCCGTTGATGGTGCACTCGATCTGGGTGGCGCCCCCCAGGACGCCGGCCAGGGAATTGGCCACGGCCATGCCCAGATCGTTGTGGCAGTGGACGGAGAGCTCGATATCCCGGGCCTCCTCCACCTGCTCGAGGAGATAGGCGATCAGCGCCTGCATCTCCGCGGGGGTGGTGTAGCCCACAGTGTCGGGGATATTGACCACCGTGGCGCCGGCGCGGATGGCGGTTCGGACCACCTCGGCCAAAAACGCCGGGTCGCTGCGGGTGGCGTCCTCGGCGGAGAACTCCACGTTGGAGGTGTAGCGCTTGGCGTAAGCGGTCATCTCCGCCGTCCGCTCCAGCACTGCCTCCGGGGTCATCTTCAGCTTGTATTCCATGTGCAGGGGACTGGTGGCGATAAAGAGGTGGATGCGGGGGTCCGCAGCGCACTTCACCGCCTCCCAGGCGGTATCGATATCGCCCTTGGTGGCCCGTGCCAGGGACGCCACGGAGCAGTCCTTGACAGTCCTGGCGATGGACTGGACGGATTCGAAATCCCCCGGAGAGGCAATGGCGAAGCCGGCCTCGATCACATCCACCTTCAGCTTTTCCAGGCACTGGGCTACCTCCAGCTTCTCCCGGAGGTTCATGCTGCAGCCGGGGGACTGTTCACCGTCCCGCAGCGTGGTGTCAAAAATCTTGATCTGTCTCATAGCGTTCGTCCTGACGCTCCTTTCATGCCTGGAGGATCGCGCCCTTGTCAGCGGAGGAGACCAGCTTGGCGTAGCGGGCGAGATACCCGGTCTTGATCTTCGGCTCGGGGCAGACCCAGCCTTTCCGGCGGCGGGCAAGCTCCTCGTCGGAGACCTTCAGCTCAATTGTCCCGTTGGGAATGTCAATGGCGATCAGATCCCCCTCCTCCACCAGGGCGATGACGCCGCCCGCGGCGGCCTCGGGGCTGATATGGCCGATGGAGGCGCCCCGCGTGGCGCCGGAGAAGCGGCCGTCGGTGAGCAGGGCCACGCTCTCGCCCAGCCCCATGCCGCAGATGGCGGAGGTGGGGTTGAGCATCTCCCGCATGCCGGGGCCGCCCTTGGGGCCCTCGTAGCGGATGACCACCACGTCGCCAGGGCGGATCTGCCGGCCGTAGATGGCGGCGATGGCCTCCTCCTCGGAGTCAAAGACCCGTGCGGGCCCCTCGTGGACCATCATTTCCGGCGCCACGGCGGACTGTTTGACCACGCAGCCGTCCGCGGCCAGGTTGCCCTTGAGCACCGCGATGCCGCCGGTGGCGGAGTAGGGGCGGTCCAGGGGACGGATGATCGACGGGTCCCGGTTCACCGCATGCTCCAGATTTTCCCCCATGGTCCTGCCGGTGCATGTCATGACGGACAGGTCCAGCAGGTCCGCGCCCGTCAGCTCCTTCATGACGGCGTAGACGCCGCCGGCCTGGTCCAGATCCTCCATGAAGGTGTCGCCCGCCGGCGCCAGGTGGCACAGGTTGGGGGTCTTGGCGCTGATGCGGTTGGCCTCGTCCAGGCTGATGGCAACGCCGGCCTCGTGGGCGATGGCGGGCAGGTGGAGCATGGTGTTAGTGGAGCAGCCCAGGGCCATGTCCACCGTCTCCGCGTTGTGGAAGGCGGCGGCGGTGAGAATGTCGCTGGGGCGGATATTCCTCCGGATCAGCTCCATGATCTGCATGCCGGTGTGCTTGGCCAGGCGCAGGCGGGCGGAGTAGACGCCGGGGATGGTGCCGTTGCCGGGGAGGGCCATGCCAATGGCCTCGGTGAGGCAGTTCATGGAATTGGCTGTGTACATGCCAGAGCAGGAGCCGCAGGTGGGGCAGGCGTTCTCCTCATAGTCCCGGACCCCCACCTCGTCCAGGGTGCCGGCGTGGTAGGCCCCCACCGCCTCGAACATGTGGCTCAGGCAGGTACGTCGGCCGTCCGCCAGGCGGCCTGCCAGCATGGGGCCGCCGGAGCAGAAGATGGTGGGGATATTCAGCCGGGCCGCGGCCATCAAAAGGCCGGGCACGTTTTTGTCACAGTTGGGGATCATGACCAGGCCGTCGAACTGGTGGGCCATGACCATGGCCTCGGTGGAGTCGGCGATCAGGTCCCGGGTCACGAGGGAGTATTTCATGCCCACATGGCCCATGGCGATGCCGTCGCAGACGGCAATGGCCGGGAACTCGATGGGGGTGCCGCCGGCGGCGCGGATACCGGCCTTGACCGCCTGGGCGATCTTATCCAGGTTCATATGGCCGGGGACGACCTCGTTGTAAGAGGATACGACCCCCACGATGGGGCGGGAGAGTTCCTCCTCCGTCAGGCCCAGGGCATAGAGCAGGGAGCGGTTGGGGGCGCGCTCAACGCCTTTTTTGATTTGATCGGAAAGCATAGGGAGTCCTCCATCCAATGTCCAGATATTCCGTGTCCCGGGGGGATTCCCCGGGACACGGTATAGGTGCGGTTTAGTTGGAAGCGGTGTCCAGGTTGGAGTCGTTTTTCCACAGCATCTGCTCACGCAGGCGCTTGCCGACGACCTCCATGGGGTGCTTGGCCAGGGCGTCGCGCTTGGAGTTGAAGAAGGTGCGGCCATTTTTGTTCTCAGCGATCCACTTGCCGGCGAAGGTGCCGTCCTGGATGTCGCTGAGGACGGCCTTCATGTTCTTCTTGGTCTCCTCATAGGGCAGGACACGGGGGCCGGAGACGTACTCGCCGAACTCGGCGGTGTCGGAGATGGAGTAGTTCATGGCCGCCACGCCGCCCTTGTTGATGAGGTCCACGATCAGCTTCATCTCGTGGATGCACTCGAAGTAGGCGTTCTCAGGCTCGTAGCCGGCCTCCACCAGGGTCTCAAAGCCGCAGCGCATCAGATCCACCACACCGCCGCACAGCACGGCCTGCTCGCCGAAGAGGTCGGTCTCGGTCTCGTCGTGCATGGTGGTCTCCATGATGCCGGCCCGGGCGCCGCCGATGCCGGCCAGATAGGCCAGGGCGATGTCATAGCACTTGCCGGTGGCGTTCTGCTCCACGGCGATCAGGCAGGGCACGCCCTTGCCCGCCACATACTGGGAACGGACCGTGTGGCCGGGGCCCTTGGGGGCGGCCATGAACACGTCCACACCGGCGGGAGGGACGATCAGCTTATAGCGGATGTTGAAGCCGTGAGCGAAGGCAATGGCTTTGCCCTCGGTCAGGTAGGGGGCGATATCCCGGTTGTACATGTCGGCCTGGGCCTCGTCGTTGATCAGGATCATAATGATGTCGGCAGCCTGGGTGGCCTCAGAAACGGTCATGACCTGGAAGCCGTCCTGCTCGGCGACAGGCCAGGATTTGCCGCCCTTGCGCAGCCCGACGATCACGTCGCAGCCGGAGTCCCGCAGGTTCAGCGCGTGGGCATGGCCCTGGGAGCCGTAACCGATGATGGCGATCTTCTTGCCGTCCAGCTTGCCCAGATCGCAGTCCTTCTCATAGTACATTCTTGCCATAATCAAACTCTCCTTTTTCTTTTGTCGCGTCATAAATTGTATCAGTACCCCGCTCCAGCGCCACCATGCCGGTGCGCACAAGCTCGAGGATTCCAAACTCTTTTACCAGCCCCACGATGGCGTCGGCCTTGCTCTCCTCGCCGATCATGGCCAGGGTCAGGGTGGTAGGGGATACGTCGATCACCGACGCGCGGAAGATATTGGCCACCTGGATCACCCGGTTGCAGACCTCGCTGGTGTCGGCGGCGACCTTCAGCAGGATCAGCTCCCGACGCAGGGAGCGGTCCGGGTTGAGGAGCTTCACCGAGTGGACGGGGAGGAGCTTCCTCAGCTGGTTGCACAGCAGGTCGATGTGCTTATCGTCGGCCAGGACCTCAATGGTGATGCGGCTGATAGCCGGATCGTCGGTGGTGCCCACGGCCAGGGATTCAATATTATAGCCCTTTCTGGAAAACAGCCGGGACACCTGGGAGAGGACGCCGGCCTCGTTGTCCACCAGTACGGAAAGGGAGCGCCTTGTTACATATTCCATCGTTTCACCTCCACTGCGCTAGTCCACCAGGAACTGAGTGATGCGCTCTCCGCCGGGGACCATGGGGCGCACCATCTCGTCCATGTCAATAACGCAGTCAATCACATAGCCGTGTCCACAGCTCAGGGCCTCCTTCACCGCATCCTCCAGCTCAGCCACGCTGGCCACGCGCCGCCCGCTCAGGCCGTAAGCCTCGGCCAGCTTGACAAAGTCGGGGCCCCGGTCCAGGGTGGTCTGGGAGTAGTGCTTGTCGTAAAGCAGCGTCTGCCACTGCCGCACCATCCCCAGGGTCATGTTGTCATAAATAAAGGTAATAATGGGCAGCTTGTAGTACTGCTCCGTGGCCAGTTCGTTGCAGTTCATGCGGAAGGAACCGTCGCCGGTGACATGGATGACCGTCTTGTCGGGGTTGCCCACCTTGGCGCCGATGGCCGCGCCCAGACCAAAGCCCATGGTGCCGAAGCCGCCGGAGGTGATGAGCTGGCCGGGGTAGTCGTAGTGGAAGTGCTGGGCCACCCACATCTGGTGCTGCCCCACGTCGGTGGCCACCATGGTGTCCTGGGGGCAGAGGCGGGCGATCACGTCGGAGATCTGCTTGGGGGTCAGGGTGTGGCCGTCCTCCTCGTACTCTGTCTCCGTCTTGAAGGAGAAGACGTACTCCTTCCAGGGCGTATGGTCCATCTGTTCCAGGCGCTCGTCCAGCAGCTGCAGTACCCGCTTGGCGTCGCCAATGATGTGGTGGTCAGTCTGGACGTTTTTGTTGATCTCCGAGCGGTCGATGTCGATCTGCACGATCTTGGCCTGCTCGGCGAAGGTTTTGGGGTCCAGGGCCACCCGGTCAGAGAAACGGCAGCCCACGGCAATGAGCAGGTCGCAGCGGTCGCAGGCCATATTGGACGCCTGGGAGCCGTGCATGCCGATCATCCCGGTGGTCAGCGGGTTCCTTCCCCGGAAACCGCCGGCGCCCATGACCGTAATGGCCACAGGGGAATCGATCTTTTCAGCCAGCTTCAGAAATTCCCGGTGGGCGCGGCTGCGGACCACGCCGCCGCCGCAGATGAGCAGCGGCTTTTCAGACCGGCGGATCATGTCCGCCAGGATCTCCACATCGCCCAGATCGGGCTCCGGGAGCTTCAGATCGTGGGACGCCCGCTTCACCAGCGCGCCAAGACGGCCCTCAGAGGCGTGGCTCTCCCGGGGGAGGGGGGTGTACTCCGCCTTCTCGGCGGTGACGTTCTTGACGATATCGATCAGTACCGGCCCGGGACGGCCGCCCCGGGCAATGGCAAAGGCCTCCCGCACCACGTCGGCCAGCTGGTTCACATCCCGCACCATGTAGTTGCACTTGGTAATGGGCATGGTGATGCCAGTGATATCCACCTCCTGGAAGGAGTCCTTGCCGATCAGGTTCTCGCTGACGTTGCAGGTGATGAATACAACGGGGGAACTGTCCATGTAGGCGGTGGCAATGCCCGTGGTCAGATTGGTGCATCCGGGGCCGGAGGTGGCGAAGCACACGCCCACCTTACCGGTGGAGCGGGCATAGCCGTCGGCCGCGTGGGACGCGCCCTGCTCGTGGGCTGTCAGGATATGATGGATACGGTCTGCGTAGTTGTACAGCGCATTATAGACGTTCAAAATCGTGCCTCCGGGGTAGCCGAAGATCGTATCAACGCCCTGTTCCAGCAAGCACTCTACTAAAATTTCTGCGCCTGTCAGCTGCATGTCATAGATTCCTCCTTATCTGTATCTGTGAAACGTGCTGCCTGGCGCCCCAGGCAGCATCCATAAAAAAATCCCTGAAGCCATCAGGCTTCAGGGACGAATTATCGCGGTACCACCCTGATTATCGAACCTCAAGCGAGGCAGACGATCACTCCATTCAAAGCTCCAACAAGCTTCTAGCCGGTAACGGGGCATCCGTAGCGCCCTACTGCAAAAGGGTTCAGGCGCTCTACTCGGGAGGCAGACTGCACATGGCCTTCGGTACCGGCTCACAGCGACCGCCGGCTCTCTGAAACGCTCCAACCAAGGCATAATTCCGTCAAAGTATTTTACATTTTTCCAGTTCGTTGCCTATTATGCCACGGAACAGTTGGCTTGTCAAGCATTTTCTTTTTCCTTCTTGAGCATCCCATCGCTGTTCAGCGCATTGTGCTTAGAGGGGAAGCTCTCACCGGCGATCCTGCGGGAGGGCGCCCATAAAAAGCCCAAGAGGCAGAAAACAGGGCCCTTTTCTTTGTCACAGCGGGAAGTCGGCGCATATTGTGGAAGGAGAATCCAAAAGATCGGGAGGAGTATCCATGATCAGCACGACGCACTTCTTTCTGGGCGCGAACAGCGGCCGGGGATTTCAAAATTTGTTCGACCGCTTCTGCGCGCCGGAAAATCACTATGACCTGATCGTTCTCAAGGGCGGCCCCGGCGTTGGAAAATCCACCATGATGCGGAAGATCGGAGAGGCCATGGAGAAGCATGGCGAGCAGGTGGAGTACCTGTACTGTTCCGGCGATCCGGAGTCCCTGGACGGCGTACATATGCCGCGTATCCATACGGCCATTGTGGATGGCACCAGCCCCCACGTGGTGGAGCCGCGGTTCCCTGCGGCGGTGGATCGCTACGTCAATCTGGGGGAGTTTTACGACATCGGGGCGGCCAAGGAGGCCAGGGAAGAGATCGTCCGGCACACGAAGGACTGCTCCGCGGCCTATCAGCGCGCCTACCGCGCCCTGGGAGCGGCGTGGCAGGTGGAGGGCAGCGCAGCGGCGCTGGCGGCGGAAGGGCTGGACCGGGAGAAACTGCTGCGCCGCACTGACGGGATCATCGGGCGGGAGCTGCGGGGAAAGGGGAGAGGGGAAAAGGACGTCTACCGCTTTCTGGGAAGCGTCACCTGCAAGGGCCCTGTCTGGCGGTTTGATACCGTGCGGGAGCTCTGCCCCAGGATCTACCAGCTTCAGGACAGCTACGGCCTGGCCGCCCCCATGCTGGAGCGCATCCGCGCCGCCGCCGGCGCCAGAGGATACCAGGCGGTAGTCTGCCCGGATCCCGAGCATATCGACCGCATCCAGCACCTGCTGCTGCCGGAACTGGGGCTGGCCTTCGTCACCAGCCGGGAGGGAATGGTTTATGACGGCCCGGCCTACCGCCGGATACGGATCGACGCGATGGTTTCCGCCGCCCACTACAAGCAGAACAAGGCGCGGCTGCGCTTTTCACGGCGCATGGTGCAGGTCCTGCGGGAGGAGGGGATGGACGCCCTGCGGGAGGCCAAGGCATCCCACGACGCATTGGAGGCAGTCTACCGGCCCCACGTGGACTTTGCCGGCGTGGACGTGCTGACGGCCAGGGAGCTGGAGCGCATCGAGAGCTATCTCTGAGCGTGTCAAAAAACTGGCGAGGCCACTTTTTTGAAGGGGGAAGCGCTGCGCTCTGCGCCTTGGTTGTCCGCTTTCAGCGGACCATTCGACGCTCGCTCCGCGAGAAGTGTTTTCGACCACGCACCTGTCGCGGTCGAAAACAAATTCCACTTTATTTCGCCGCTGCGGCGGCGAAACTCTGCGAGGCTTTTTTGACAGTCTGAAGGGCCGCCGGGCATTGCCCGGCGGCCCTTCACAATAAGAAATGCAGCTTATTTTGCCGCCACATCCCGTGTGGCGATAAGGTCCACGCCTGTACCCATCAGGTCCCGGTACAACACCTGCCCTGCGGCGATGGGGGCGGGGACGGAGAGGCCCCGCAGGGCCTGGACGCAGCCAAGAAGCAGCGCCTTCGGCACCTCGCCAGCGGTTTTCACAGGTACGGTGGGCTGGACCCCGCCCGTCACGGGCAGGGTGGTGGTCAGCACGCGGGTGGGGTTGACCACCTCCCGGCGGGCGTAGGCGTCGCCACGTTTGCAGGTGTTGCCCGCTACGCTGGCGACAGAGCCATCCTCCAGGGTCACGGTCAGGGGGCAGCCCATGGGGCAGCCGATACAGATCAGGTTTCGCGTCTCTTTCATGCCGTCACCTCCAGGGAAATGGTGAGTTCACCCAGTCCGGGCCGGGAGAGAAGGTCCGCCTTTTTCAGCTTGACCTCCTCCATTTCCCCGGGGGCCAGGATCATCCGCTTTTTTCGCTGCAGCACCTCGCCGCTGTCCGCTGTGACCAGGACGGCGGCGTTTTGATACACATCCGCCACCCGGAACCGGACCACCAGCTCCTCGGCCATCCGCTGGGGGTCGATAGCGGCGGGGACGGTGTAGCGCACGCCCCCGGAGGCCCGCAGCCGGATGACCCGCTCCCCGCGGGCGCTGCCGCCGGAGAGGAACCTGGCGGCGGAGAGGCCGGCATTTGCCGCCTCCTGGGAGACGAAATCCACCAGGTCGTGGACGTGGAGCACGTTGCCGCAGGCGAAGACGCCGGGCACGCTGGTCTCCAGGCTCTCGTCCACCACAGGGCCGCCGGTGACGGGGGAGAGCTCCACCCCCGCGCCCCGGCTCAGCTCGTTCTCCGGGATGAGGCCCACGCTGAGGAGCAGGGTGTCGCAGTCGTAGTGCTCCTCCGTGCCGGGGATGGGGCGGCGGTTCCCGTCCACCTGGGCCAACGTCACGCCGGTGATACGCTCCCGGCCCTGGATATCAACGACAGTGTGGCTCAGCTTCAGAGGGATGCCGAAGTCATCCAGGCACTGGACGATGTTCCGTTTCAGCCCGCCGGAGTAGGGCAGCAGCTCCGCCACCACCTTCACGTGGGCCCCCTCCAGGGTCATGCGGCGGGCCATAATGAGGCCGATGTCCCCGCTGCCCAGGATGACCACCTCCCGGCCGGGGAGGAACCCCTCCATGTTCACCAGCCGCTGGGCGGTGCCGGCGGAGTAGACGCCCGCCGGACGGAAGCCCGGGATGTTCAGCGCGCCCCGGGAGCGCTCCCGGCAGCCCATGGCCAGGATGACCGCCCCGGCCTGGAGCTGGAAGAGGCCCCGCTCCCTGCTGACGGCGGTGACGACCCGCTCCCGGGACAGCTCCAGCACCATGGTGTCCAGCAGACAGGGGATGCCCAGCTCCCTTACCTGCCCCACATACCGCCCGGCGTACTCCGGGCCGGTCAGCTCCTCCTGGAAGGTGTGCAGGCCAAAGCCGCTGTGGATGCACTGGTTGAGGATGCCGCCCAGCTCGCTGTCCCGCTCCAGGATCAGGATATCCCGAATGCCCGCCTCATAGGCGGAGACTGCGGCGGCCAGCCCCGCGGGGCCCCCGCCGATGATCACCAGATCACACCGCTCCATTGTCCGTGCCTCCTTTCAAAGGATCCTTGTTGACGCCTACGATCAGGCGGGAGTCCCCGCCTTTTTTCGTGATCTCATCCATGGGGACGCCCAGCTCCCGGGACAGGATCTCCATGACCCGGGGGGAGCAGAAGCCGCCCTGGCACCGGCCCATGCCAGCCCGGACCCGGCGCTTCACGCCGTCCAGGCTCCTGGCCCCCAGAGGACGGTGAATAGCGTCCAGGATCTCCCCCTCGCTGATGCTCTCGCACCGGCAGACGATCCTGCCATAGGCGGGATTCTGGGCGATCAGCGCCCGGCGCTCCTCGAAGGACAGGGCGGCGGGATTTACAATGCCCTTCCGGGTGGACTTATACCCCGCCTTCCGGGGCAGCAGCAGCTTGTCCCGGACAAGCTCCGCCACCATCCTCCCAATGGCGGGAGAGGAGGAGAGGCCGGGGGACTCGATCCCGGCGCAGTCGATGAAGCCAGGGGCGCCCTCCGCTTCGCCAATGACGAACTCGTGGCCGTCCTCGTGGGCGCGGAGGCCCGCGAAGGAGGTGATGACTTGTCTGAGGGGCGCGTCTTTCACGATGTTGGCCGCCTTGCGCATCACCTCCTCCAGGCCCGCGGCAGTGGTGTTCACCCCGTCCCGGTCGTCGATATCGATGGCGGTGGGGCCCACGATGGTGTTGCCGTGGACCGTGGGGGCCACCAGGACCCCCTTGCCGTACTTGCCGGGGAGCTGGAAAATGGTGTGGCTCACATAGCCGCCGGTGACGCGGTCCAGCAGGTAGTAGTCCCCCCGGCGGGGGGTGATGTGGAGCTTTTTCGCGCTGACCATATTGTGGAGCACGTCGGCGTACACCCCGGCGGCGTTGACCACGATCCTGGCTTCCAGGGTCCCCCGGTCTGTCAGGACCTGCCAGCCCTCCCTGGTCCGCGCAAAGCCGGTGACAGTGGTGTCAAAGCGGAACTCCACGCCGTTTTCCGCCGCGTTCTCCGCGAAGGCGATGTTCATGCCAAAGGGGCAGACGATGCCTCCGGTGGCAGCCTCCATACCGGCCACCACGTCCTCCCGGACGTTGGGCTCTAGGGCCAGGACCTCCTCCCGGGTAAGCATGCGCAGGGCGGACACGCCGTTGCGCCGCCCCCGGTCATAGAGGGTCTGGAGCAGGGGCAAGTCCTCCTCGTGCATACAGAGGACCAGGGAGCCGTTGTTCCGGTACGGGAAATCCAGGTCCCGGGCCAGCTGGGGGATGAGGTAACTGCCCTCCACGTCCAGCCGCGCCATGAGGGTGCCGGGCTGGGCATCGTAGCCGGCGTGGACAATGGCGCTGTTGGCCTTGCTGGTGCCGCAGCACACGTCCTCGAACCGCTCCACCACACAGATCTTCGCGTCGTATTTGCTCAGCTCCCTGGCAATGCTGGCGCCGGATACCCCCGCGCCGATGATCAATACGTCGTACATGGGCTCTCTCCTCCCTGAAAAGAAAAGAGCAGGACAACAGAGGCCCAGAAGGCCCTCTCTGTCTCGCTCTCAACTCTCGCGAACATTATGTATTTCTACTGTTTAGTTTATCACCGGCAGAGCGCGCTTGTCAAGAGGGGGATGCGCTAGGATGGGCGGAGCCCCTCTTATTTGCTCCTTCGCAGCAGCAGGTACAGCCCGCCGCCCACCTGATAGGCCAGGAAGTCCCAGGGGTCGAACACGGCCCCTGCCTTCCACAGCGGCGCAAGACACTCCCACACCAGTCCGGCCAGCAGAAGGAGAGGGACCACCTGCCTGGCATGGGTGATTCCCCGCCGGCAGGCGGAGCCGAAGGAGTGAAACGAAAAAACAGAGGGCCGTCCCGGCGTCAGCCGGGGCGGCCTTCCCACTCCTTATCCCGCTTGATCTGCTTGGCGTACCGGTCCTCCTCGGAGAAGATACAGCCGCAGTACTTCTGCATGTAGAGGCCCAGCTCCCGGGCCTTTGCCTGTCCCTCGCGGAAGCCGGGGCGGAAATCCCGGTAGAGAAACGCCACACCGTATTGCTCCGCCAGCTCCTCCGCCACAGCCCGGATGCCCTCGTGGTCCTGGTAGGGGCTGACCAGCAGGGTGGTGGAGAAGTGGGTGAAGCCGTGCTCAGCGGCGTAGCGGGCGGTCTCCTCCATGCGGCAGGTGTAGCAGTGGCGGCAGCGGTGGTCGATGTCCTCCGCCACGGCCCGGACAAACTCCCGCAGGCCGTAGTCCTCCCGTACCAGCAGCTCCATGCCGATGGAGGCGGCGTAGTCTATCAGGGTGTCCCGCCGGGCCTTATATTCCTGATAGGGGTGGATATTGGGGTTGTACCAGAAGCTGACGGGCTCGATCCCCTCGAAGCGCAGGCTGTCCACGCAGTAGACGCTGCAGGGGGCGCAGCAGGTGTGAAGCAGAAGCCGGTCCATGGCGGCACCTCGATTCTGAATATTGCAGACCTATTCTAGCACAGCAGGCCATGGTTGTCAAAGCGGGCAGGGACGGGGGACAGACGCAGAAAAATCCCCCGGAGGACGGCGCTCTGCCGTCTCCCGGGGGGGTCATCAGATGAAGAGGGAATCAGATGCTGCGGTCGTCCACATACAGCTCGCGCACCGCGTTGGGATCGGCGGCGGGCTTGGCGGCAGGGGCAGCGGCGGGAGCCGCCGCAGGCTCGTCGTGGGGACCGTCCCGCCAGGCCAGGAACTTGGGGGCCACCTGGGGGAACAGGGCCAGGCTCAGCACGTCCTCCTCGCTCTTGGCGAGATCGGCAAACTCGGCCTTGTACTTCTCCAGCTCGGGCTGGAGAAGATCAGCGGGACGGCAGGTGATCACGTCCTCCGGCTTGATGCCGGCCTTGGCGCGCACCTCCTCGTTGACCTTGCCGGGCAGAGCGCCGTACTCGCCCTTCAGGACGGCGCGGGACTCCTTGGTGAAGGTCTTGTACCGCTCGCCCATGATGACGTTCATCACGGCCTGGGTACCGACGATCTGGCTGGAGGGAGTGACCAGCGGGGGATAGCCGTAGTCCTCCCGGACCCGGGGGATCTCGGCCAGCACGTCATAGTACTTATCCTCCTTGCCGGCCTGCTTGAGCTGGCTGATGAGGTTGGAGAGCATACCGCCGGGCACCTGATAGAGCAGGGTGTTGGTGTCCACGTTCAGGACCTTGGGGTCCAGGGCGCCGATGTCCTTCAGGCGCTGGGCCACCTTGCGGAAGTGGACGGCAGCGTCGCTCATCTTGTTCAGATCCAGCCCGGTGTCGCGGACGGTGCCCTGCAGGGTGGCCACCAGGGACTCGGTGGCGGGCTGGGCGGTGCCGTTGGCCAGGGGGCTGAGGGCGGTGTCCACAATGTCCACGCCGGCATAGGCGGCCATGAGATAGACCATGTCGCCGGTACCGGTGGTGTTGTGGGTGTGGAGATGGATGGGCATATCCACGCTCTCCTTCAGGCGCTTGACCAGGGAGTAGGCCTCCATGGGCAGCAGAAGGTTGGCCATGTCCTTGATGCACAGCACGTCCGCGCCCATCTGCTCCAGCTCTTTGGCCAGCTTCACGAAGTAGTCCTCGTTGTGGATGGGGGAGATGGTGTAGGAAAGGGTGGCCTCCACGATGCCGCCGTACTTCTTGGTGGACTTGATGGCCTGCTCCAGGTTGCGCACGTCGTTGAGAGCGTCGAAGATGCGGATGATGTCGATGCCGTTTTCAATGGACTTGCGGCAGAAGGCGTCCACCACGTCGTCGGCGTAGTGCTTGTAGCCCAGGATGTTCTGGCCCCGGAAGAGCATCTGCAGCTTGGTATTGGGAAGGGCCTTGCGCAGCTTGCGCAGCCGCTCCCAGGGGTCCTCGTTGAGGAAGCGCATGCACACATCAAAGGTGGCGCCGCCCCAGCACTCCAGGGAGTAGTAGCCGATGGAGTCCAGGATCTCGCAGGCGGGCAGCATATCCTCGATGGTCATGCGGGTAGCGGCCTGGGACTGGTGGGCGTCACGGAGGATGGTGTCCGTGATCTGCAGGGGCTTGTTGGACAGAAATTCCATAGTTTCCATGAGTTCGAAAACTCCTCCTTTCAGGTGAAGATACTAGGCAGAAGGGAGACCGGACGAAAGTACGCCTCCAGACTGCGGGTATACTCCCGTCACCGTGCCGCCAGAGCAAAGGAAGCTGACGGACACAGAGCGAAAGTAAAATTCTTTTTGCCTGCTTTTCCTTTTATGAAAAAGCAGGTTAGCCGAAGAGGGCCATCAGCACGCCCGCGGCGATGGCGGAGCCGATCACGCCGGCCACGTTGGGACCCATGGCGTGCATCAGCAGGAAGTTGGAGGGGTTGGCCTTCTGGCCCTCCACCTGGGAGACGCGGGCGGCCATGGGCACGGCGGAGACGCCGGCGGAGCCGATGAGGGGATTGATCTTCTCCTTCAGGAAGAGGTTCATGAACTTGGCCAGCAGCACGCCGCCGGCGGTACCGAAGCCAAAGGCCACAATGCCCATGAGCATGATCTTGATGGTCTGCCAGCTCAGGAAGGTCGTGGCGGTGGCGGTGGCGCCCACGGAGACGCCCAGGAAGATGGTGACAATGTTCATCAGCTCGTTCTGGGCGGTCTTGTTCAGGCGCTCCACCACGCCGGACTCCTTGAACAGGTTGCCCAGCATCAGGCAGGCGATCAGGGGACCGGCGGAGGGCACCAGCAGGGCCACAAATACCGTTACCACCACGGGGAAGATGATCTTCTCCCGCTTGGAGACTTCCCGCAGGGGGCGCATGACGATCTCCCGCTCCGCCTTGGTGGTCAGCGCCCGCATAATGGGGGGCTGGATGACGGGGACCAGGGCCATGTAGCTGTAGGCTGCCACGGCGATGGGGCCCAGCAGCTCAGGGGCCAGACGGCTGGTGACGAAAATAGCCGTGGGGCCGTCGGCGCCGCCGATGATGCCGATGGAGGAGGCCTGGGCGGAGGTGAAGCCCATGAGCTTGCAGCCCACATAGGTCATGAAGATGCCCAGCTGGGCGGCGGCGCCCAGAAGCAGGGTCTTGGGGTTGGCGATCAGGGGGCCAAAGTCGGTGCCCGCGCCTACGCCCATAAAGATGAGGCAGGGATAGATGCCCAGCTTAACGCCTAAGTACAATACGTCGATCAGGCCCACGGAAACGCTGGTCCCGACGAGGGACTCGCTGGCGATCTCGGCGCTGACGCCGAGCTCCTGCAGATGGGAGATAAACTCGGCGGTGATCTCGCCGCCGCCAAAGATCTCCCAGTTGACATGGCCGCCGGCAAAGAGGATCTCGTGGTACATCTCAGCGCCGGGCAGGTTGGTGATCAGCATGCCGAAGGCGATGGGGAGCAGCAGCAGGGGCTCGAACTTCTTCACGATCGCCAGGTACAGCAGGACGAAGGAGATGACCATCATGATCAGGACCTTCCAGTCCCCTGTGGCGATACGATAGAAGCCGGTGTCCTGGATAAAATTCATAATAGCTTCCATGTTGTATCCTCCCGGTGAGCGTGCCTTAGCCGATCACGCACAGCTGAGCGCCAGTCTCCACGGAAGCTCCCTTGGTGACGCTGACGGCGGAAACGGTGCCGTCGCAGGGGGCCATGATCTCGTTTTCCATCTTCATGGCTTCCAGGATGAACAGGATGTCGCCGCGCTTGACAGCCTGGCCGTTGGAGACGTTGACGGAGAGGATGGTGCCGGGCATAGGAGAGGCGACCTTCTCACCGCCGGCGGGAGCGGCGGCCACAGGGGCGGCGGGAGCGGCAGGGGCCGCGGAAGCAGCGGGGGCAGCCGCGGGTGCGGCGCCGTCCATAACCTCGATGGCGACTTCATAGACAGTGCCGTTGACGTTGACCTTGTACTTTTTCATGACATTTCCCTCTCTCACAATTAGATTTTTTTGACGGACAGAATGCGTATGCCGGAGAGATCGGTCCCCAGATCCTCCGCGATAGCGGCGGAGATGGCGGCGATCATGGCCTGACGGTTGGGAACGGCGGCCTCCTGGACGGCGGGAGCTGCAGCTGCCGCAGCAGGAGCCGCAGCGGGCTTCTTCTCCAGCTTCATACAAACAGAGCTCATGATGTAGCTGAGGAAGATGATGCAGATCAGGCCGAAGAAGACGGTGCCTACACCCATCAGAACGACGAATACATTGCTGGGCATATGGTCTTTTCCTCCTTCAAAACTCTATGCGGGGGATGGGGGATCCCCCCTTCCCACGCTGCTTTGCAAGTGAAAATCATAACAATATCCACTTGCGCAAATACGAACTCATTATAGCAAAATAAAAAAAGAAATTCAATACCCCATCCTGCACATTTCCGACAAGTTTTCGTGAGGAATTGCAGGTTTTCTTTTCTTTTGCGCTGTGCTATAGTGGTGGAGGCCGCCAAACGGCGGCCCGGACGGAAAGGAGAGGGATGCCATGCAGTACGCGCACATCCAGACGGGGCGGTTCCTGGACAGGCCCAACCGCTTTATCGCCCATGTGGAGATGGGGACCGGGACGGAGGTCTGCCACGTAAAGAATACGGGCCGCTGCCGGGAGCTGCTGACGCCCGGCGCGACGGTCTACCTGGAGCGGTCTGAAAACCCCGCCCGCAAGACAAAATATGACCTGGTGGCGGTGGAAAAGGGGAGGCTGCTCATCAACATGGACGCCCAAGCGCCCAACAAGGTGTTCAGCGAGTTCGCCCGGGCGGGCCGTTTCCTGCCGGGGCTGACGGCTGTACGCCCGGAGTTTACCTGGGAGGACTCCCGGTTTGATTTCCGGCTGGAGGACGGCCAGGGCCCTGTCTTTGTAGAGGTCAAGGGGGTGACGCTGGAGGAGAACGGCGAGGCCCGCTTCCCGGACGCCCCGACGGAGCGGGGGGTCAAGCACCTGCGGGGCCTGCTGCGGGCGGTGGAACAGGGGTACCGCGCTGCGGTGTTCTTCGTGATCCAGATGGAGGGCGTGAGGCGCTTCCGTCCCAACGACGAGACCCACCCCGCCTTTGGCCGGGCGCTGCGGGAGGCGGCCGCCGGCGGCGTCCGGGTCCTGGCTTACGACTGCTCGGTGACGCCGGACAGCCTGGAGATCCGGCGGAGCGTGCCGGTGGTGTTGTGATCAATGCGGGAAAGGCGAACGCTTTCCACTGTAAAACTAGGAGCGCCAGGCAGCCATGGCTGCCTGGCGCTCCTAGTTTTACAGTTTTTTACAGTGCTTTCCGGCAGTGCTCCAGCAGGGCGGTACAGCCCTCCAGAACATCGTCGTAGGTGACGTCGAAATTTCCGGTATACCAGGGATCGGCAATATCGCGGTCCCTCCCCGCGAAGGAGAGGAGAAGGGAGAGCTTGCCCTCCGGGTCGCCCCCCAGGATGCGGCGCATATCGATCAGATTCCGGCGTTCCATGCCGATGATGAGGTCAAACCTGCCGTAGTCGGCCTTCTCCAGCTGACGGGCGCGGTGGTCCCCGCAGGGAACGCCTGCCTCCGCCAGCTTCTGCCGGGTGCCGCGATGGACGCCGTTGCCGATCTCCTCGCGGCTGGTGGCGGCGGAGTCGACGCAGAAAGCGTCCGCCAGGCCCGCCTTTGCCGCCAGGTCCTTGAACACATATTCGGCCATGGGGCTGCGGCAGATGTTCCCCAGGCACACGAAAAGGATACGGATCATCGCTTGCCACGCTCCAGATCCAGCAGAAACTGCTTCCTGTCCAGCCCCCCGGCGTAGCCTGTGAGGCTGCCGCCGCGCCCGACCACCCGGTGGCAGGGGATGAAAATGGGGAGTGGGTTGCGGTTGTTGGCCATGCCCACGGCCCGGCAGGCCTTTGGATTCCCGATCCGTTGGGCCACAGCGCCATAGGTGGAGGTTTCGCCGTAGGGAATGGATTGAAGAGCTTCCCAAACCCCTTTCTGGAATGGGGTGCCGGCAGGGGAGAGCGGGACCGTGAAGACCCTCCGCTCACCGGCGAAATACTCCGCCAGCTGCCGGGCGGCAAGCTCCA
Source organism: uncultured Oscillospiraceae bacterium (assembly GCA_902373635.1). Lineage (GTDB taxonomy): Bacteria > Bacillota > Clostridia > Oscillospirales > Oscillospiraceae > Pelethomonas. The sequence continues at coordinate 69,219 of CABKMV010000004.1, read as the reverse complement.
GGACGGGGGACACGCTGTCCTGTCCCAGCGCGCCGAAGCGAAGGGCGAGGAGGGCGGTTTCCGTCCCCTCCAGGGTCAGCGGCCCCACCGGGCTTTGGACCACGTATTGATACATAGCGGCGCCTCCTAGAAAATTGTAATGCTCCATGGATTAACATAAGTTTCGCCAGGGGCCAGGGCAACCAGGTCGCCCTGCTGGGAGAACTCCTCCACCACATCCTGCCGGGAGGGGAGGCTGACCCAGGGTTCCAGGCAGACAAAGGGGGCGTCGCTGTGGGGCTTGTGCCAGACGCCCAGGTAGCGCATTTGCGGGATGGAGAGCCGGACGCCCCGGCTGCCTTCGCCGGCGGACAGGGTGACGGTTTTATCCATGTGGTCCAGGATGACGGCGTCGTCGTCAAAGAGGTCGTGGCGCAGGGACAGGCGCTTGCCGTCCTCCAGGGGATAGGGGACCTCGCGGCCGCTGGTCATGTAGTGTTCTGACAGCAGCACCCGGGAGGGGCGGCAGGGGCGGGCAAATTCCAGGCGGTAGTCCTCAAATGCTTTGCCCGCCTCCAGCGGCACCCGGAAACCGGGGTGGCCGCCCAGGCCGAAGTACATGGTTTCCCTGGTGCGGTTTTCCACAGCGTAGACGATGTGCAGCGTGCTGCCCTCCAGCTCATAGCTGACGGAGAACGCGAAGGCGAAGGGATAGATCTTCCTCGTCTCCCCGCTGTCGGCCAGGCCGAGGATCATGCGGCTGTCCTCCTCCACAACAGGGATGAACTGGCTGCGGTTGGCAAAGCCGTGGCGGGTCATCTCATACCGCTGGCCGTGGAAGGTGTAGCTGTCCTCCGTCAGGCGGCCCACATAGGGGAACAGGTTGGGGGCGCGGTTGCGCCAGTAGGCGGCGTCGCCGCTCCAGAGGTACTCCGTGCCGTCGGCGGCAGTAATGGACATCATCTGGGCGCCCAGACTGTCAATGGCTACCCGCATGATATCGTTCCCAATGGTATAAAGCATGGTATCACTCCTTGCATCATGTGTCATGCCGGATCCGGCATGGAGCCCTGTTTTGCGATCAGTATAGCATAGGCGGAGAAAAAATTCCAGCGGCGGAGAGAAGAAACTTCCGCAGCCGAAGCGCTCCTGTCCGGGCATGGGCGGGGAAAAGTATCCATGCCGAAAGGAGCCGCCGGAAAGCATTTTGTTGATTTTACTATTTGACTGCGGCGCTGTATTTATATATAATGTAAAAAGGGAAAGTTGAGGTTTTCCGCTTCCCGGCAATAAACAACTGAGGAGTACATATACAGAAGTGGGAGGTAAATACATATGTCCGAGATCAATTTGAGCAAGTATGGCATCACCGGAACGACGCAGATCGTTCGCAACCCCTCATATGAGGAGCTGTTCGTGGAAGAAACGAAGCCGGGCCTGGAGGGCTTTGAAAAGGGCCAGGTCAGCGAGCTGGGCGCTGTGAACGTCATGACCGGCGTCTATACCGGCCGTTCCCCCAAGGACAAGTATATCGTCATGGATGAAAATTCCAAGGACACCGTCTGGTGGACCTCCGACGAGTATAAAAATGACAACCACCCCATGAGCGAGGACGTCTGGGCCACTGTGAAGGCTCTGGCCGTGAAGGAGCTGTCCAACAAGAAGCTGTATGTGGTGGACGCCTTCTGCGGCGCCAACGCCGATACCCGGATGAATGTCCGTTTCATTGTAGAGGTCGCCTGGCAGGCCCACTTCATCAAGAATATGTTCATCGCCCCCACGGAGGAGGAGCTGAAGAACTTCGAGCCCGATTTCGTGGTGTACAACGCCTCCAAGGCCCAGGTGGAGAACTACAAGGAGCTGGGGCTGAACTCCAGCACCTGCGTTGCCTTCAACACCACCTCCCGTGAGCAGGTCATCCTGAACACCTGGTACGGCGGCGAGATGAAAAAGGGCATGTTCTCCATGATGAACTACTACCTGCCCCTGAAGGGCATCGCCTCCATGCACTGCTCCGCCAACACCGATATGAACGGCGAGAACACCGCCATTTTCTTTGGCCTGTCCGGCACCGGCAAGACCACCCTGTCCACCGACCCCAAGCGCCTGCTCATCGGCGATGACGAGCACGGCTGGGACGACAACGGCATTTTCAACTTCGAGGGCGGCTGCTACGCCAAGGTCATCAACCTGGATAAGGAGTCCGAGCCCGACATCTACAACGCCATCAAGCGCAACGCCCTGCTGGAGAACGTGACGCTGGATGAGAACGGCAAGATCGACTTCGCCGACAAGTCCGTCACGGAGAACACCCGCGTCAGCTACCCCATCAACCACATTGAGAAGATCGTCCGTCCCGTCTCTGCCGCCCCTGCCGCGAAGAACGTGATCTTCCTGTCCGCCGACGCCTTCGGCGTGCTGCCCCCCGTCTCCGTGCTGACCCCCGAGCAGACCCAGTACTACTTCCTGTCCGGCTTTACCGCCAAGCTGGCCGGCACCGAGCGGGGCATCACTGAGCCCACCCCCACCTTCTCCGCCTGCTTCGGCCAGGCATTCCTGGAGCTGCATCCCACCAAGTACGCCGAGGAGCTGGTCAAGAGGATGGAGATGAGCGGTGCCAAGGCCTATCTGGTCAACACCGGCTGGAACGGCACCGGCAAGCGTATTTCCATCAAGGATACCCGCGGCATCATCGACGCCATCCTGAACGGCGATATCCTCAGCGCCCCCACCAAAAAGATCCCCTACTTCAACTTCGAGGTTCCCACGGAGCTGCCCGGTGTGGACACGAACATCCTGGATCCCCGCAATACCTATGCCGACGCCTCCCAGTGGGAGGAGAAGGCCAAGGATCTGGCCCAGCGGTTCATCAAGAACTTCGCCAAATACGAGGGCAATGAAGCCGGTAAGGCACTGGTCCCCGCCGGCCCCCAGCTGTAAGCGGATCAGCCGACCGTAAGAATAGCAAAGGAAACTCCCGCTGAGGCAGATGCCTCAGCGGGAGTTTTTGGTCCGTTCAGAGCGCCGGCGGCGAAGCGGAACCGGCACAAGCCGACCCTTAGCCGACAGCCACGGCGGCCCTGGGGCGGACGATCAGCTTTACGCCTTCCATCCGCACGATCTCCACCAGCTCGCCGGCGGGGATGATCTCCCCGTCCGCGCTGCGGGCGGTCCAGGTCTTGCCGTCGGCATACACGGCGCCGGAGGAGAGTTCGTTGTCGATCCGCTCTGTCACCCGGCCCTCGGCGCCCAGCAGCCGGTCGGCGTTGGTGGGGACGATATGGGGGTCAATAAAGCGCTTGGCCAGAGGGCGGGCCGTGATGAGAGCGGCAATGGATATAAAAACGAAGAGCAGCAGCTGTGTCGGCAAAGAGGCGCCGGCAAAGGCCGCCAGCATGGCCGCAAAGGCCCCCACGGCAAACCAGACGGACACCAGCGCGGTGGTGGACGCCTCGATAAAGACGGCAAGGGCCATGGCGGCTACCCAGAACCACTCCATATACTGCAAGATCTGATCCATCAGGAAGCCTCCTTCTCAGAAACAAAAACAACAAAGCGGCAGGATATGCTTTCTGCTATCAGTATACACGATTTGCCCCGGTTATGCAAGCGGGGGCCGAGTTTAAATAAATTCAAAAAAGGGGCCGAGTTTAAATAAATTCAAAAAGTTTGAAATTACCTCTTGCATTTTGCATTTGAGTGTGGTAACATAACAAAGCTGTCTGAGAGGACACGCGCCGTTAGCTCAGCTGGATAGAGCGTCTGGCTACGGACCAGAAGGCCGGGGGTTCGAATCCCTCACGGCGTGCCACCCCGAAACCGTTACAAGACAACGGTTTCGGGGTTTTACTTTATCCGTTGGTGCTACGCTTTTTCTAACACATTTCTAACGGGTTAGGCATTGGGTCAGTTTATCCGCTAGTCCTTTTTTGCGGGCGCTGTCCAAATGGCCGTAGATATTGGCTGTGGTCTGGATGTCGCTGTGGCCCATCCACTCCTGCACGTCTTTCAAGCCGCATCCCTGGTTCAACAGGAGGCTTGCGCAGCTGTGCCGAAGTTCATGGAAGCGAATGTGAGGCAGGCCGTTTTTACTCAACACTTTCAGAAAGTGGTGGGTCACATAGTCTGGTTCAAATGGCGTACCGTCTGCCCACTTGAAGATATAGTCATTTTTCTTATACTCGTTCCCGAACAAGCGCCGGTTTTCTTTCTCCTCTGCTTTTGCCGCCAGGAAGATGTTACGGGCATCTTGGGTCAAGGGAAAACTACGGCGGCTGCTTTGGGTCTTGGTTTTATCTTTCTCAATGCGAGTCATCATTTTGCAGACGGTATGCCGAATCAACAGACAGTTGTTTTCGAAGTCAACGCTATCCCATTTCAGCCCCAGTACTTCACTGCGGCGCAGGCCATATAGTGCGGTGATTTTGACCAGCGGCAGCAGGGGATCACACGCCATCACGTCAAACAGCTTTTGCAGCTGCTCAGCTGTATAAAAGGTTGCTTCAAAGCGTTCATGCCGGGGCAGTTCCACATAGTCGCAAGGATTGCTGGTCAGCAGTCCATCCTTCACCGCTTCGGCCAATGACTGACGGATGATGTTACGGTGGTGACGCATGGTCTTTGCAGATAATCCACCTTTTCCATCCAAGCGGCCATTCTGCGCCTTTTCATCGAAATAGGCTTGCAGTGTCTTAACAGTACAGTCACGCAGCGTAAGGCCGCTTGCGTCGAAGTAGGGGAGAACGTGTTTTTCCGCTGTGTGGAGATAGCCCAAATAAGTGACTTCATCGACACGGCGCTGCACACAGGCAAGCCAATGACGCACACAGTCAGCCAGCAGCATATCCGGTTGGGGAAGCGGGGCTTTTTGCGCCTCCTGCACCAGTCTTTCCCGCAGCATCTGTTCCGCTTTTCGCTTGTTGCCTTTCTCAGCCAGCCCGGTAGCAATCCACCGTTGTTTTCTCTTTCCATTTTCGGTGCTGTTGAGTACCATGTAATATTTGCCATTTTTGGTTTGCAGACTTCCTGTCATATCTTGTCTCCTTTCTGACAGTCGCCTGCTGTTATCGTCTTGAAACTGTGTAGCGAGCAGCGTTCAAATAGTCCACTACACACAGTTTAGGAATAAGTATTCTCCTTCCGACACGGACACAGCCAATTTCCTGACGATTGACCATCCGGTAGGCCGAATTTACGCCAATGCCTAGTATACACGCCAACTGATCTACTGTCAGCACGTCAGAATATTCTTTTAGCATATCGGTCCTCCTGAAAACGGCGAATCGCCGTCAGGCTGCAGCTCATAGACCCGCTGGAAGCGCCGCAGAAACGCTGCCCAGGTCTCCGGCTCTTCAAACTGCACATTGGGATACTGCTTCTCCATAGAGATGTTGCTGACCAAGTAGACCGTTGTAAAACAGGCCACTCGATCGCCATAGCGGGCCGGAAGGGACAGCGGATAGCCGTCCAGGTATTTCAGCATGTCCGATATGGGCAGGCTGCTGCGGAACTCGTCAAAAAGCACCACCGCCTCCCCGGCGTATCCATCGAAGGGATGCTGGTAGTTGGTGACACGGTAGACGTTCTCATAGCCGTACTTCTCCATAACGCCCCGGGTCTTGCCAACACCGGTCTTACCCCAGATGTACTCAATCTGTAATTCCCGGAAACGCTTTCGGAACCGCTCTTCCAACAGCGTCTGCCGGGCCTGGTCAATACGGGGCAGATGGTTCATAGCCGAAGGATACTTCCGCAGGATCTCCGCATTCGTTGCGCCTTCCTGCACCATGGCGAGAATCGCTTCGCTCTGCTTTACCCGGCGGTCAATTTCTTCCGGCAGATCACCGGACTCTTCAAAGGTATCCGGTAGGTTTGTATCTGCCTTCTCTGTATCCCGATATTTGCCCTCCTTGCGGATGTAGTCCCGATTTTCCCGGTGAGTACCACGGGCCATCTCGATATGAGCGCCATAGAAACGCCGGTGAATAGCTTGGAACTCCTTGGCATTTTCAAATGCTGCGTACAGGTGCGTGTGGGGCGTTCCCTGTTCGCCTATCTCGTCGCACATACACCAGTATATGCAGCCAGACAGCCCCATAAGGGCTGCCTTGATAGATGCATGGTCAAAGCCATGCTCAAGGGGATTGTTGATGGTCAGTTGATACTTCCGACTTGCGCCAGTTCTAGGCATAAAAACTCCTTTCGTTTTCTGCGAACCACCTTCTTTCTTTTCTTCCATCTGACCGGAATTTTTATCATTTTCAATTCAAAGTATTTGCACCGGCGCTTTATTCTTTTCGTTTTCAGATGATTCTTGGGTGAATGTATACAGCTGTGTACACAACTTACGTTGTTGCACAGGGGTAATACTGACCCTGTGCTGTTTCTCTGCCGCTACGGGCTAAAGTCCCGCAGCGGCTCCGTTTTAGCCGCCCTTCGTCTCCTTTCCTTTCAGATACTGGTCAGCTAAACTCTCTCCCAGGCTCTTTCCCAGCAGGTAGCTGGTAATCGTTACCCCGGCTGCTGCTGCCAGCTTCTTGAGCGCTTCCTTTTCTTCTGGCGTTACCCGAATACCGATATACTCGGTACGTTCTTTAGGATTTTTATTCATTTCTATCACGCTCCCTGTTTAAACATGATAGCATGGCGTTTAAACGTTGTCAAGTGCTTTTGTAAGCAACACGTGCCATTTTCTCTGAGGCGACCCAAGTATAGCCTACCGGCTCTGTGCTTACTCAGGATTGGTGTTGGCGGCGAGGGAGCGTTTATGCGAGCCGCTTCGCTCTCGCATCTCCTTGAAGGAGTTGGCAGCGTCACCGGGAAGTATCTGCTGCCATTGGATAGAGAAGCCCCCAGAGAGCGTTGTGCTTCTCTGGGGGCTTGACGATAACAGCAGGCGGTTTTCTAACACTTTTCTAACAGTTTATCAAAATTTCAGTTTTCAGGTCTGCTCTGCTCTTTTCTGGAAATTGCCTCAGTGAAAGCAGGAAACCCTTGAAAATACAGGGGATTTAATGGGACTCCACGGGAAAAAACGGGACTGCCCATGATAAAAATTCAGCGGCTACGGACCAGAAGGCCGGGGGTTCGAATCCCTCACGGCGTGCCAAAAAGAATCCCCTGAAACTTCAACGGTTTCAGGGGATTTCCTTTATTTTCAATGGTTTGCGAGACTCTTTAATATAAAATAATTTTTCTTTTTTGACCTGGATTTACATATTAATTCAAAATTTAGCAATGCAAATGCTAACTAAAAATGCTAACTGTGAACCGGTATGTGGAGTATCCGGGCTACGACGTGGACAAGGCGAACCAGATCCTGGATGAGGCAGGCTATGGGCGTGGGTCCGACGGCTACCGCTTTGAGCTGACCTGCCGCTGCTTCACCACCTCCATCTTCGGCACCAGCACCACCCGCGCCCAGGCGGCCGCCATCCTGGCCCGCTTCTGTGAGGCAAACAAAAAGTAAACCAAAAAACAACGAGAGGAGCCGGCACATGTGTGCCGGCTCCTCTTGCTATTTACGTCTTCGACCCTTTGCTTGCCGTTTTAGTACATTTTATTTTGCCGCAGGACGCTGCACGCCCGCAGGGCTATGGCGTCTGCATGGGTATTGTGCTATAATGGCCCTATACGACACGGCGGGAGGCAATGCTATGGCCATTGAAAATGGGGAGTGGATCATGCGGGGGATGGACTGGGACGACCCTGCCCGTCTCCAGAGCTGGGAGGAGCTGGTCGACCGGATCAACGAGGTCGGGTTCCTGCCGCTGTTCAAAAATGAGATTCCAGGCTTCTCCGCGGAGGAGAACGCCTCCGACCTCTACTGGTGGACTGGGGATCAGGAGCAGGACCCCTGGGAGTGGCGGGCGCTGATCGCCCGGAGCGGCCAGGCAGCCTACGGCAAGTACTTTGGGAAGAAAGCGGGCTTTATCTCCAAGGAGTGGTTCCCCCACTTCGCCAACTACCGGCGGGACGGCTACGACTTCGACAGCCGCTGGGACGAGGAACTTGCCAGTATGCGCAGCAAGCGGATCATGGACCAATTTGAACATAGGGATGAACTGTTCTCCTGTGAACTGAAACGGCTGGCCGGCTTCGGCAAGGAGGGCGAAAAGAACTTCGACGGCGCTGTGACCGACCTCCAGATGCAGGGCTACCTGCTGATCCGGGACTTCCGCAGGCGTGTCAATAAGAGGGGACTGGAGTATGGCTGGCCTATCTCCGTCTACTCCACGCCGGAGGCCCTGTGGGGCTATGACCACGTTTCCTCGGCCTACCACATAGCTCCGGCTGAATCCAGGGAGCTGATTTACCAGCAGGTACGGAAGCACTTCCCGGAGGCGACAGCGCTGGCGTTGGATGTTGTCTTGGGCTGACGGCTTGGCCTATCATTCCCTGCAGCACGCGGCATACCGATGAAAAGAGGGCGGCGCGGCGGACGGACATAGAAATATTGATAGTATCTGGTAACAAAGGCTGGACGCAAAGGGGCGGAAAGGAAGGTATCCCAATATGACAGATATCACAGCGATAGGAGAGATCCTCATTGATTTGACACAGACCGGGGTCAACGAGGCCGGGATCCCTTTGTTTGCGGCCAATCCCGGCGGCGCGCCCGCCAATGTGGCGGTGGCGGCCTCCCGGCTGGGGGCCAAGGCCGCCTTCATAGGGAAGGTGGGCCGGGACGGCTTTGGCAGATACCTGCGCCAGGTGCTGGAGAGAAATAGCGTAGACAGCTCCGGCCTTTGTGTGGGGTCCCAGGCAACCACCATGGCCATCGTGTCAGTGGACGGCAGCGGGGAGCGAAGCTTCCGGTTCGTCCGCGGGGCCGACTGTGAACTGCGCCCCGAGGAGGTGGACGGATCCCTTGTCCGAGGGAGTAAGATCCTCCATTTCGGTTCCGTGAGCTTAACGCAGGATACCGCACGCGGCGCCACGATCCTTGCCGCCCGCACTGCCCGCGAGGCGGGGAGGCTGGTGAGCTATGACCCCAATTATCGCTCCGCGCTTTGGCCCGACGCGGCGGAGGCCGTAAAATGGATGACCCTTCCGCTGCCTCTGGTGGACGTGATGAAACTGTCTGAGGAAGAGCTGCCTCTGCTGAGCGGGACTTCTGAACTGGAAGAGGGGAGCCGGCGGCTGTCGGAAAAAGGGATATCCCTGGTGCTGGTCACACTGGGAGAGGCGGGCGCTTTCTGCCGGTGGCAGGGCGAGGGCTTCCTAGTGCCGGGGGCGCCTGTCCAGGCAGTTGATACCAACGGCGCAGGGGACACTTTCCTGGGGGCGGTCCTCAGCCGGCTGTGCAAAAGGGAGGAGGGCCCCTTGAACGGGCTGGCGCGCAGGGAACTGGAAGAGATTGTGGCATATGCCAACCGGGCGGCGGCGCAGACCTGTTCCCGCAGCGGAGCCATTCCCGCTATGCCCACTTTGGCGGAACTGGAAGAGGCGGCGTCCGGATGAAAAGCGGGGCGGTATGACTTTTTCTTACCATGCCCGCAGGGATATGGGCTGCACCGCATGGAAGGGAAGGACATGCCTTGAGCAGTGATAAGAAAGTACATTGATCGCTGCAGGGCAGCACAGCGTTTTGTTATGCCGCTCTGTTTTTTTTCTTGCAGTCCAAGAAAAATACCAAGACTTGCGACGCTTCCATGGATCAATGCGTATACGCCAGATTGGACGAAATGGAGCGTACAATTAACCAATTTGTGCCATAGCGCATTGACACACATAGTAATTTTTAACGATACAGATTTTGTCGGGCGATTTTGCAAATAAGCAATCGGAGAATTGAGAATGTATCAATCAGAATGGTTTAAAGGTAAAAATTCCGCAAATACGGCGTTCTGCTGCTTCTGGATCAACCATGAAAAATTCTGACAGTAAGAAAAACGCCCACTTTTCGTGCTTTTGACGGAAAGCGGGCGTTTTCTCTTCTGCCCTCCGTCTGCGCTGCGCTTATATTCGCGCGGGAGGGCGATATTTCTTTTTTCAGAAGAGTGTGCTATACTGATTCCTGAGCTGCCAAGGAAAGGTCTGGTATACAAAGCATGAGGAAAAAGCAACGGCTGAAAATCGCGATGGGACTTGTGGCCCTGCTGTTGTGCGCCGCCCTGGCGGGATGCTCGCTGGAGCTGCCCACGCTGGGGGAGCGGACCGCCGCTCTGGCGGGGCTGGAGGATGTGCCGGCCTATGCGGGCGAGCCCTATGTCGAGCTGAATGGGAACCAGCCGAATTTTGCCCGGAGCGATTGGACCACCGAGCCCTTTGAGACCTACGCCGAGCTGGACGGGCTTGGGCGGTGCGGCGTGGCCTACGCGAATATCTGCCAGGAGATCATGCCCACAGAAGAGCGGGAAGCTATCGGCCAAGTCAAGCCCTCCGGGTGGCACACGGTGCGCTACGACGATGTGGTGGACGGGAAGTATCTCTACAACCGGTGCCACCTGATCGGCTATCAGCTGGCGGGGGAGAATGCAAACGAGAAGAATCTGATCACAGGTACCCGCTATTTGAATGTTACGGGGATGCTCCCCTTTGAGAACCTGGTGGCGGACTATGTCCAGGAGACCAGTGGGCATGTCCTCTACCGCGTCACTCCGATTTTTGAAGGAGATAATCTGGTGGCCAGCGGCGTCCAGATGGAGGCGATGTCTGTGGAGGACGAGGGGGAGGGCGTCTGCTATAACGTCTATGTGTACAACGTCCAGCCCGGCGTAGTGATCGATTATGCCACTGGGGAGAGCTGGCTGGAGGGGGAGGCGCCGCCGGAAGAGGGGGACGCCGCCGATGGGTTTACCTACATTATCAACAAAAAATCCCAGAAATTCCATGACCCGGGATGCTCCGGCGTGGCGACCATGAGCGAGGAGAATAAGGAGATCTTTGTGGGACAGAGGGATGAACTGATCGCCAGGGGGTACAGCCCCTGCGGCCAGTGCAGGCCGTAGTGCCCAGAACGAAAAAATACATCTGTCGAAAAACCAGGCATCGATCAGGAGGGAGGCGAAGGACAAGGGGGGAGCTCGAGGGGGCACAGCCCTCCTCGAATTGGACCAAATGCCCCGCAATGCCTTGCGGAGCGAGGCTTGCGGCGAGCGCAGCGAGGACTTTTGCGCCCCAAAGGGGCACGAAAGTAATGGCATTTTTTCAGTCTGTCGAAAAAGTCCGCGGACTTTTTCGACAGACTGAGGGGAGGATGATTTTATCATCCTCCCCTCTGTGGGTTTCACGATATTCTGCCGCTCTCAGGGGGCTGAGCGCAATGTCAGCTCCGCCTTAAAGAGGTCGCCGTCCACGCTGATGGCAAAGGTGCCGCCCATCAGTTCCATCAGGCTCATGGCGATATTCAGGCCCAGGCCGCTGCCCTCGGTGTGGCGGGAGGCGTCGCCCCGGACAAACCGCTCCATCAGCTCATCGGGGTTGACATTCAGGGGATCCCGGGAGATATTCTTCATGGACAGATGCACAAGGCCGTCCTGGCTCCCAAGATCCACATACACCCGTGTGCCCGCCAGGGCGTACTTGCACACATTGCTGAGCAGATTGTCCAGTACCCGCCACAGCAGCCGCCCGTCGGCCATGGCGTTGAGGTTCCCTTCATAAGTGTTGACGATGACCTCCAGCCGTCCGGCGCTCAGCTTCTCGTCGTAATCGCCGATGGCCTGGTGGATGATCTCGTTGACCACGATGGGTTCCAGCTTCACCGCCACATTGCCGGTGGACGCCTTGCTGGCCTCCACCAGGTCCTCCGTCAGCTTTTTCAGCCGGTGGGACTGCCGGTCCAGCACCGCCACATACTCCGACGCAGTCTCCGGCAGCTCCTCCTTTTTCAACAGGTCCACATAGTTGACGATGGAGGTCAGGGGCGTCTTGATGTCGTGGGACACGTTGGTGATCAGCTCGGTCTTCAGCCGTTCAGACTTCATCCTCTGCTCCACAGCCCGGTTCATCCCCACACCAATGGCGTTGAGGCTCTCCGCGTGGGTCCTTACATCCCAGAACAGCTTCCTGGTGTCCAGCTTGGCCTCCAGATCCCCGGCGGCCAGCGCTTTCCCCATATCCTTGACCTGCTGGAGCTGCATGCTCAGCCAAGCCGCGGCGACGATCAAAGCGCCGTCAAAAACCAGATTCAGCAAAAAGAAAAAACCGCCGTTGTAGCTCTCAAACATCAGGAGCGTGAGAATGATCTGTGCAAACAGTACGCCGCCCACCACCAGCACAGTCCGCCAGGTAAAGGGAAGGATACGGATGAAATCCCGGATGGCGGAGCAGACCCGTTTGCACAGCCGCCAGCACCAGCGGATGAGCTTGTAGCAGAGGGTGTTGCGCCACCACTTGCCCAGCTTGAGGCGGGTGGCGAGGGTCATCAGGGCCGCCAGCACCACCAGACCGGCCGCCAGCGCGCACAGGCTCAACGCCGCGGCGGCTGGGAAGTAGGAGGAACTGCCCTGATAGAGAAATACCTCTATCGCGCTTTGCCCGATGGCGATGATCGCGCAGAAGAGCACTGTCATGCCGCAGAGATACAGGTCGAAGGGGATGCGGTCCTGCCAGTTGGCGACCACGCCCTCCTGATCCCGCCGGTGCCCCGCGGCATACAGCAGAAAGCCCAGATCCGCCACGGCCAGCAGGGCCAGGATAACGGCGAGAAGGGGCGCAACGCCATCCAGAGGGTAGACCAGATGATAGACCAGGCTCATCTGGTAGAAGTAGCTGTACCGGGGCAGCTCCTCCAGCGCCGGCAGATATCCCACAACCGTGTAGTATCCGGCCGCGGCGGCGGGTTCGCCGGACTCGGCCGAGGTGTCCGGGACAGACGTCTCCCCGGTTTCCGTCCCTGTGCCGCCGTCAACAGCGGGCGGGCTCTCCAGTGGATCGGCGTCGTACTCCACCACCAGCTCCTGCCGCAGGGCGTATCGCTCAGGAACGCCATCGGCGCCCAGGAGCATGCCGCCGTCCGGGTCGCCATCGTAGACCTGGTAGCCAAAGCCCGCGTAGCGCTCCTCCTGCTTCCACTGGTAGCGGCTCCAGCTGGGACTGTCCGGCTCCGTCACCAGATAGAGGGCGTTGTACATGGCGCCGCTCATAGCATCCTGGCACATGTCGTCCTCGTAGAAGCTGGGTCCGGTGCCGTAGCTGCTCCAGGTCAGCATCGTCGCCAGGACGCATACCGCGGCCCCGGCGGTCAGCAGGACCAGCAGGACGATGGCGGCGAGCTTGGCCCACAGCTGTTTCCGCAGCTCACGCATCGATATACACCTTCCATCTCAGATAGCCGCACAAAAGGGTAAACAGGATCGCCGGGGACAGCAGGAATAAAAAGAAAAGCTTTTTCATACAAGGGCCTCCTTGAAGAGGGATCAGTTGTTGGGTTCCATTTTGTATCCCAGGCCCCATACCACCTTCAGATACCGGGGCTCTGAGGGATTGATCTCCAGCTTCTCGCGCAGATGGCGGATATGGACGGCCACGGCCCCCTCGGAGCCAAAGGCGGTCTCGTTCCACACCTGCTCGTAGATCTGGGCGGAGGAGTAGACCCGCCCGGGGTGGCGCATGAGCAGCAGGAGGATGTTGTACTCGATGGGGGTCAGGCTTACCGGCTCCCCGTCCACGGTGACGGTCTTGGCGTCGTCGTCCAGGGCGATGCCGCCGATAATCAGCTTGCTGGGCTTCTGCTCCATGCCGCCAAGGGTGGTGTAGCGGCGCAGCTGGGAGCGCACCCGGGCCAGTACCTCCAGGGGATTGAAGGGCTTGGTGATATAGTCGTCCGCCCCCACGTTCAGCCCCAGCACCTTGTCCGTATCCTCGCTCTTGGCGGTCAGCAGGATAATGGGGATGTTGTACTCCTCCCGGAGCTTGGCGGTGGCTGAGATGCCGTCCATCTCCGGCATCATGATGTCCATCAGGATCAGATGGATGTCGTGCTTGCGCACGATCTCCAGGGCCTCCCGGCCGGTGTATGCCTCGTAGAGGGTGTAGCCCTCCGAGGAGAGGTAGATCTTCAGGGCGGAGACGATGTCCCGCTCGTCGTCGCAGATCAGGATGTTTGCCATATTCAGAGTCCTCCCACCATTTGACCGTATTGTACCATATCCGGCTTTAAGAATAAAGGGGCCAGTTCTTTAAGGGCGGATTAAGATTGTCCGGTTAAGGCAATCTTAAACAATCTCCGGCTTTTAACTTAAAAAAGCTCTGCTATGATCCATAGCGTACCTGCCTCTCACCACTGAAATGCCACACGGGACAAAGGAGGAGCATGCTATGGATACGGTGCTTTTTATTCTATCACTCTGCTTAAAAATATTCACCATCTATTTTGCCGCTGTGGCGGTGTTCGCGCTGAAAAAACGGAGACGGTACCCTGTCTCGCCGGCACAGACGCGGTTCGCCGTGGTGGTGGCCGCCCGGAATGAGGAGGCGGTCATCGGCGATCTGGTCCATAGCGTGCTGTCCCAGAAATATCCGGCCCGGCTCAGGGACGTCTATGTAGCCCCCAACAACTGCACAGACTTTACGGAGGCCGTGGCCAGGGCTGCCGGCGCGGAGATCATCCACTGCCAGGGCCATGTGGGGAGCAAGGGGGACGCGCTGCACCAGGTTTTTGCCCAGCTGGCGGGGATGGGCTATGACGCCTTCATCGTCCTGGACGCGGACAACACCCTGGCCCCTGACTACCTCGCCCGGGTAAACGACGCGGTGGCCGCCGGCGCCCGGGTATGGAAGACCCGGACCAGGGCCGGCAACCCCACCGCCAGCGGCGTGGCCGGGTGCTACGGATTATACAACACCTGCTTCGATGTGATCTGGAACCGTCCCCGGGCCGCCTGCGGCCTCTCCGCCAAACTGGTGGGCACCGGCTTTGGCTTTACCCAGGAGGTGTTGGAGCGGCTGGGGGGCTGGAATACGTCCACCATCGCGGAGGACGCCGAGTTTGCCGCCCAGTGCGCCGGCGCAGGCTACCGGGTCTGGTGGGTGCCGGACGCCCACAACTATGACGAGGAGCCCACCAGCTTCCGCCTCTCCCTGCGCCAGCGCAAACGCTGGTGCAGCGGCGTGATGCAGGTGGGCAAGCAGGAGATATCCCGCCTCTGGCGGCGGGACGTGCCGAAGCCTATGCTCCGCTGGGACATCACCATGTTCCTGCTGGCGCCCTACGCCCAGGCCCTGTCCGGCATGCTGCTGTTGGGCAGCCTGGTGGCCAGCGCCCTGGAGGGGGATGCCCAGGCGCTTGTCCTGGCGTCCTGCACGGCGGGGCTCTACTATGTGGGCGGGATGGCGCTGGGCGTGCTGCTGTGCCTGCTGGGGGAGTACCGGCTGGAGGGGATGACCCGGACCATCCTGCTGTTCCCGCTGTTTATGGCCTCCTGGCTGCCTTTGCAGATCCTTTCCCTGTTTAAGGATACGAAGCAGTGGCACGCCATCGCCCATTCCGGCCGCGGCGCGGTGACAGCCTATCGCGCGTAAAAATGTGAAAAGGGTAAACGGCCCCCGGCACACTGCCGGGGGCCGTCCATATTTTCCCTTGCTATCAGATGGCGCCTCTGCTATAATAGACAAAAAGCAATTGCCCATAAGGAGACTTTTTATGCTGAACACCATTTTGTTTGATTTGGACGGCACCCTGGGCCCTTACGACCAGAGGGAGTTCATCAAGACCTATCTCGCTACGCTGGAACGGTGCCTGACCCCCATGGGTTACGACGGGAAGCGCCTGGTGGAGGGCCTGTGGAAGGGCACGGGCGCTATGCTCCAAAACGACGGCAGCCGCACCAACCGGCAGGCGTTCTGGGAGTGCTTTACCCAGGAACTGGGGGTTGGGGTCCTGCCGCTGGAGAGCGTTCTGGACGACTTTTACCTCCGGGAATTTGACAGCGTGCGCAGCGTGATGAGGGAGCAGGCGGACCGGGGGCCGCTAATCCGCGGCCTGCGGGAGAAGGGGTACGGCGTCATTCTCGCCACCAATCCCGTTTTCCCGGCTGTGGCGGTGGCCACCCGGCTGAGCTGGGTGGGCCTGCGGCCGGAGGACTTCGACTATGTGACCGCCTATGAGAACAGCCGCCACAGCAAGCCCGACCCGGAGTACTACCGGGACATCATGGCAAAAGTCGGCAGAAGGCCGGAGGAGTGCGTGATGATCGGCAATAACCCTGTTGACGATATGTCGGCGCTGCGGACGGGGATGCAGGGCCGCCTGGTGACGGACTACCTGGAAAACGGGCAGGGCGTGCCTATTGACGGATATGTCTGCCAGACCTTCCGGGAGCTGGAGGACTGGCTCATGTCCCTGCCTCCGCTGGAGCAGTAACAGAATAGAGCAGGGAGGGCCGGAACAGCGCAAGCTGTTCCGGCCCTCCCTGTTTCCGGCCCCTTGTCACGCAAGAAGCTCACGAAGCCGCGCCAGCAGGGCGTCCACATCCTCAGCGGTGGAGTTCCAGCCGGTGACGAGGCGGACGCAGGTGTGGTCGTCGTCCACAGGCTGCTGCGCCTCAAAGGTAAAGCCGCTCTCCAGCGCGCGGATCACGCTGTTGGGGAAGATCGGGAAGACCTGGTTGCTGGGGGAGTCGACCAGGAGGGGGACGCCCAGGGAGCGCAGCCCCTCCGTCAGCCGGAGCGCCAGACGGTTGGCCTGGGCCGCCAGATCAAGATACAGGCCGTTTTCCAGAATAGCGGAGAACTGCACGCCCAGCAGCCGCCCCTTGGCCAGAATCGCCCCCTGCTGCTTCATGCAGTGGCGGAAGCCAGGCTGCAGGGAAGCGTTGGCGATCACAAGGGCCTCGCCGAAGAGAAGCCCGTTTTTGGTCCCGCCGATGGTGAAGGCGTCGCAGAGCGCGGCGTAGTCGGCGAAGGAGACGTCTGCGCCGGGGACTGTCATGGCGGAGGCCAGCCGCGCGCCGTCGCAGTAGAGCAGAAGCCCCCTCTCGTCACATGCCTGGCGCAGGGCGCGCAGCTCCTCCAGGCAGTAGACGGTCCCCACCTCTGTGGTGTTGGAGATATATACCAGCCGGGGGGCCACCATATGCTCGGAGCTGTGGGAGGCGGCGACGGCGGAGATCATAGCAGGGGTCAGCTTGCCGTCGGGGGAGGGGCAGTGGATGACCTTGTGGCCGTTGTGCTCGATAGCGCCGGTCTCATGGACGCAGATATGGGCGGTCTGGGGGGCGATCACCGCCTCATAGGGGCGCAGGAACGCGGTCAGGGCAGTCATATTGACCTGTGTGCCGCCCATAAAGAAGTGGACGGCCGCGTCCGGGCGGGCGCAGAGGGAGCGGATCGTGTCCGCGGCGGCTTCGCAGTAGCTGTCGCAGCCGTAGCCAACGGTCAGATCCAGGTTGGTCTGGGTCAAAGCGTCCAGCACCGCGGGATGGGCCCCGGCGCTGTAGTCGTTGCGAAAGTGAATCATAGGGAACACCTCGATTGTCAAAATTTACTTTCAGTATAGCAGGGGAGACGGAGAAAAGCAAGGGGCGGAAAAGCAGGACAGGCGTTCGCTGCATGCCGGGCAGCCCCCGCAAAAAAAGCTCCTCCCCGGAGAGCGCCGGGGAGGAGCGGGGAAAGGGCCCGTTATTTCTGCTTTTTGAAGGACTGGACGATCGAGGAGAAACCGGCTACAAGGGCGAGAAAAAGGCCGAGGATGAGATCCAAGACAAAGTCGGCCCACAGATCCAGGGTGTCCATCATCTCCGGGAAGTGGGACAGGATGTAGGTGATGCTGGAGCGGCCCGGCGTGGACTCGTTGACCGCGTCGGCAATGACCCAGGAGAAGGCCACGCAGTTGGACAGGACCATGACGACGACGGCGATCAGAACACAGAGCAGGGTCCCCGCCTTCCCGATGGTCCCGCCGCCCAGCTTCGTATAGCCCAGGATGGCGCAGAAAACGGCCAGATATCCGGCGATGCCCACCAGATAGCCCACGCGGTAGAGCAGGATCCAGACCACCGCGCCCACCAGGGAGCCCAGGAACGCGCCCAGGATACCCAGCGCGGGGTTCGACCTGGCGGGGATCTCCCAGGAGGGCTGGGCGCCGGCGGCCGCCGTGGAGCCGTCCTCCGCGGGGATGGTCTGGACAGGCTGGGCCGGCGGGGCCTTCTTGCCCTTCTTGAGCAGCAGGACCAGGCCCAGGAAAAGGAGTATGGGCGCCAGGACAAGCAGGACGACGCTGGCGCTGTCCGGCTCCTTCACCAGGGTGGTGTCCAGATAGTATCCGCCGAAATAGTCGTAGAACTCGTCCGCCGGGATGCTCATGCCGACTTGATCCAGATACTCCAGGGTGTAGTCCTCCAGGTCGGAGTCGATCTCCACGGCGTAGCCGTACACCGTGCCGGTGCCGGGGGCCTGGGAGACGCTGCGGCTGTCAAAGGTAAATTCATAGATCTCCGAAAAGCGGTCAAAATCCGCCTGGGAGAGGCAGACCAGATAGGGGTACAGGCCGGTGTCGTCGGCCTGGAAGGCCACGTAGATCCCGTGGTTTTCCCCCAGGGTGAAGGTGGCCACCGGGTCAGTCAGCATGTTGAACTCCAGATACTGCCTCGCCTCGGTGCCGCTGTAGGGGTCGAAAGCGGAAGGGGCCTCCTCCGGCGCGCTGTCCTTCGGCATAAGGGCTGCCGCCGCCACGAAAGGGGCGAGGATAATCAAAATGACGCCCAATATCCTGGGAAGCTTCTTCTTTTTCTTCTTCCCGGCATCCAGCTCCGGGCTGGCAGTTTCATACATTTGGTCCATTAGTTTCCCTCCTGATACACACATGATACGCGGCTGACGATAGAACAAAACGGCGCGCAGCGATCGACTGGCCTTATGCGGTCACGCTGCGCGTCGTTGATGATATTCTAGCAAGCATTTTTGAAAAAGTCAATGAGGACTTGCTTTGACGGGCCCGCCCAATTTATCCAGAAGTCTGAGCCTGCGGCAGAGCCAGTTAAATGAAATATGTAAAGAACATCCACAATAAGCCAGCACTCAATACCATGCAGATAATGCTGACGATCAAGGACTTGTTGCTCTTGGCTCCTTTTGCCTTGCTCACAATGCATAGGATCAGCCCGATCAAAGACAGGATGATGCCCGCAGGAGGGAAGAAGATCGCGAAGACAGCTCCGATAACGGAAATGATCGCGCCGATAATGCCGGTACCAGCGTTGTCATTTTCCTTGATCAGATCATCCACACCCGGATTTTCCGCGGCAATCCGCTGGGCCAGCGAGGAGATAAAGCCTTCAAACGCAGCGCACTCCTCATGCTGCAGGATATTGACCGGATACCAGCGGCTTTGCCGCAGGCTTTCCGCGTCTACAAACATCTGGAACAGGTTTTCCCCCTGCTTATCGACCAGCTGTATTTCCATGCGCACCACAGAGCCGTCCTTCTCTTTGGTGTTGACGGTTATCTTGCCCAGGCTTTCCGGGGTGAATACGACGGGCTGGCCCGCCTGGATCTCACCGGTCTTTTTGTCAATATGTAAAGGGGCGACACACAGATTTTGATCCTGGTATGTAACCACATAGCGATAGTAGGTGGTCCGGACGGTACGGCCATAGCTCGTCCGATCTTCCCAGTGGGCGTAGAGCACCTGACCATTTCCGTTCCCGGCCAGCAGCGGCTCCGCCGCCTTGCGCAGGCGCTCTTTGTCCTCGCCGCTTTGCGCCACCTTGCGGTTGCCGCTCCTTCTCACAAGTCTAACGAAAACGATCGCTGCAATGATAATTACTACATAAATCAGCATCCACCAATTTTCCATAGTGTTTTTCTCCTCTCCTAATTTGAAAAAATTTTTTTGCTGCTTTGTCGGTCGATGCGCTTTCCTGTAAGGCATCAAAAAACAAAAACAGCGTGCAGCAATCGACCGGATTTACGCAGTCATGCTACACGCCGTTGACCGTATTCTAGCAAGCATTTTTGGGAAAGTCAACAGGCACTTCTTTGACAAGTCTGTCCAGTTTTTGCCCCATAGAGAAGCAGCCCGCTGTTTTCCCGGTTGACCGCAAGGGCGATCTATATTAAAATAGGGGGACACGACAGATGACAGGGAGACAGGAAGATACATATGATACAGGATTTTGAAGCGCGCTATCAGAAGGCCCGCCGGGCGGTGATCGCCCGGCGTTATGTCAGGATGAATCCCCAGCAGCGGGAGGCTGTTTTGGACACCGAGGGGCCGCTGCTGCTGCTGGCGGGGGCCGGCAGCGGCAAGACCACGGTGCTCATCAACCGGGTGGATAACCTGCTGACCTTCGGCAGGGGGAGTGACACCAGCTTTGTCCCAGACTGGGCCACGGCGGAGGACCTGGCCTTTCTGGAGGGGTTCCCGGAACATCCCTCCCCGGAGGACTGGCGGGAGGCGAGGCGGCTGTGCGCGGTAGAGCCCGCCGTGCCCTGGTCCGTCATTGCCATCACCTTCACCAACAAGGCTGCCGGGGAGCTGAAGGAGCGGCTGGAGCGGATGTGCGGCCCGGCGGCCAACGATATCTGGGCCGCCACCTTCCACTCCGCCTGCGTTCGTATCCTCCGCCGGGATATTGAGAAGCTGGGCCTGGGGTTCACCAACAACTTTACCATCTACGACTCCGACGACAGCAGGCGGGTCGTCAGGGATATCCTCAAGGACCTGAGCCTGGATGAGAAGGAGTTCCAGCCCCGTTCCGTTCTGGCCATCATCTCCAACGCCAAGGACGAGGACCAGTCCCCGGAGGAGTTCGCCCGCCAGGCCCGCTCCTCCTATGACTGGAGGATGCCGCGGATCGCGGAGATCTACGCAGGCTATACCCGCCGCCTGCGGGAGGCCAACGCCCTGGATTTCGACGACATCATCCTCCACACCGTCCACCTGCTGCAGAAGGACGGGGAGGTCCGCGCCTATTACCAGAGGAAGTTCCGCTATGTCCTCATCGACGAGTATCAGGACACCAACCACCTCCAGTACCTGCTGGCAAAGCTGCTGGCCGGGGGATATGAGAATATCTGCGTGGTGGGCGACGACGACCAGTCCATCTACCGTTTCCGCGGGGCCAACATCGAGAATATCCTGAGCTTTGAGAGCCAGTATAAGACCTGCCGCACCATCCGCCTGGAGCAAAACTACCGCTCCACACAGAATATCCTGGACGCCGCCAACGCCGTCATCCGCAACAATACCGGCCGGAAGGGGAAGACGCTGTGGACGGAGAGCGGGCCGGGGGAGAAGGTGCTGGTCAAGACGGTGTTCAACGAGAGCGACGAGGCCAACTTTGTGGCCGGGAAGATCATGGAGAGCTATGGCCGGGGGGCCAACTGGCGGGACAGCGCCGTTCTCTACCGGATGAACGCCCAGTCCAACGCGCTGGAAATGGCCCTCAAGCGCAACGGCATCCCCTACAAGGTCTATGGCGGCATGAAGTTCTTTGACCGGGCCGAGGTCAAGGACATGCTGGCCTATCTGTGCGTGGTGAATAACCCGGCCGACGACCTGCGCCTCAGGCGTATTATCAATGTGCCCATCCGGGGGATCGGCAGCGCCACGATGGACAAGGTGCAGAGTATCGCGGCCATGGAGGGAAAGAGCCTCTGGCAGGTGGTGAAGGAGGCGGGGACATACCCTGCCCTGAAGGCCGCCGCTGGAAAGCTCCAGGGCTTTGCCCAGCTCATCGAGGACCTGCAGGAGCTGGAGGGGAAGCTGGAGCTGCCGGAATTTTATGACGCGGTGTGCGACAAGACGGGATATATCCGCGCCCTGGAGGAGAAGGGGGACATGGAGAGCCGGGGCAGGATCGAGAACGTCCGGGAGCTGCGTTCCAGCGTCATCGGCTTTTTGGACGGCGACCCGGAGGACCGCTCCCTGGCGGGCTTTCTGGACACGGTGGCCCTCTATACCGATCTGGACGACGAGTCCGGCGACGACAACAGCGTCTCCCTCATGACCATGCACAGCGCCAAGGGCCTGGAGTTCCCCTATGTGTATGTGGTGGGCCTGGAGGAGGGGGTATTCCCCAGCGGCCGGGCCGCGGGGGAGAGCGAGGAAATGGAGGAGGAGCGGCGGCTGTGCTATGTGGCCATGACCCGCGCGCGGGAGCATCTGACCATGACCACCGCCCGCCAGCGCATGCTCTACGGCCGCACCAGCAACAACATGCCCTCCCGCTTCCTGGAGGAGATCCCCTCTCAGAATCTGGACTGGCAGGGCAAAGCCGACGGGCGGATCCCCAGGAACGACTGGGATGAGGCCGCCAGTTTCGGCGGCAGCGCCTTCTCCGGCCATACCTTCGCCCAGCAGGGCCGCGCCGAGGCGGCGTCGCCCAGGCCCTACGGCGCCGCCCATACCTCTGCCGCACGGCGTCAGACTGGAAAGGATATCGGCTTTACAGCAGAGAACAAGGGGGCGCCGCTGCTCCAGCTGCAGAAGGGGGACATGATCCGGCACCGCACCTTTGGACAGGGGATGGTGCTCTCTGTCCGGCCCATGGGGGGCGACGCCCTCATCGAGGTGGCCTTTGACCAGGCGGGCACCAAGAAGCTGATGCTCCGCACGGCGGGCCCCCACATTACGAAGCTGTGAGCATCGCCTTTTGCCGCTGTCTTCTCATGGGGAAAGTTTTTTAAAAAATTGGGAACAATTACGGAAACAGGCCGTCTAATGGGCAGACCCGGAACACCGGGCAAAGCACATTCAAAGGAGACAACGATGAAAAGACTTGTGATGACACTGATGGCTCTGACCCTGATCCTCTCTCTGGCCGCCTGCGGCGGCAAGGGGAATGACAGCCAGGCGAAGGAGGCCCCCGACCTGGCGAAGTACTATGAGGACTTTATGGCCTCCCTGGGGGAGAACGCCCCCGCCATGATGGACGCCAATGAGGACGCGAGCTATGTGGAGAACTTTTTCCCCGGCCTGAGCGGCTATGAGCTGAAGCAGAGCGTGCTGCAGATGGCAATGATCAGCGCCGTGGCCTTTGAGTTCGATCTGGTGGAGTGCGCCGATGCGAGCGATGTGGAGGCCGTGAAGGCCATTTTCCAGGAGCGTATCGACAGCCAGGTGAACGGCGGGGCCTTTTATCCCGAGACGACGGAGTCCTGGGAGAAAGCGGATCTGATCGTAAACGGCAGCGTGGTGGCCCTGATCGTGGCCGGCGAGGAGCAGGCCGCCGCCGTGGAGGCGTTCAACGCCCTGTTCGCATAAGGATACGCCAGCCGGCATCCTTTTCCCTGCAAGGAAAAGGATCAAAAAGAACTTTTCTGAAAAATTGCTCAGGCTCTTACAGCGCCGCGATGGAGCCTGGCGCCTGCCGCCGCCCTGGGCGATCCCGCCCGGGCGGCGGCAGACTGTCTGCCAAGCGCTGAATGGACAGCGAAACGCAGTTTCGCGAAAAGTTTTCTTTTGACTCTTTTCTTTTTCAAAAGAAAAGAGTGAATACCGCGATAAGAGGTCCCTATGGTATTTTCAAGCTTGCCGTTTCTGTTCTTCTATCTGCCGGTGGTGCTGGCGGTGTACAAGCTGTCGCCGCTGAAGCTGCGCAACCTTTTCCTGCTCATCGCCAGCCTGCTGTTCTACGGCTGGGGGGAGCCGGTCTATATCTTTATCATGTTCCTCTCGATTGCTGTGGATTACACCCACGGCATGCTGGTGGAGCGCTGGCGTGGGGACGACAGGAAGGCCCGGATGGCCGTGGCCTCGTCGGTGGTGTTCAATCTGGCGATCCTGATCTTTTTTAAGTATTGGGACTTCCTTGCTGTCAATATAAATACCTTAACAGGCTGGAGCCTGCCGGTCCTGGGGATCCCGCTGCCCATCGGCATCAGCTTCTACACCTTCCAGACCATGAGCTACACCATAGACGTCTACCGCCAGGCCGCGCCGGTGCAGAAAAATATCGTCACCTTCGGGACCTTTGTCACCCTCTTTCCCCAACTCATCGCCGGGCCGATCATCCAGTACAAGTCTGTGGCGGAGCAGCTGGTGAACAGGAGGGAGGGGCTGGAAAAATTCACCTCCGGCGTTCAGCGCTTTACCGTGGGACTGGCGAAAAAGGTGCTGCTGGCCAACGCCATTGGGCGGCTGTGGGACGATAGCCTCGCCTCAGAC
Source organism: uncultured Oscillospiraceae bacterium (assembly GCA_902373635.1). Lineage (GTDB taxonomy): Bacteria > Bacillota > Clostridia > Oscillospirales > Oscillospiraceae > Pelethomonas. The sequence goes on along the minus strand of CABKMV010000004.1, from coordinate 45,185 downwards.
AGCCTTACGGTGGCGGGGGCCTGGCTGGGCCTTGTGGCCTATGCCTTCCAGATCTACTTCGATTTCTCCGGTTACAGCGACATGGCCATCGGCCTGGGGCGGATGTTCGGCTTCGACTTCATCGAGAACTTCAACTACCCCTATATCTCCCGCTCGGTGGTGGAGTTCTGGAAGCGGTGGCACATCTCCCTGACCAGCTGGTTCCGGGAGTACGTCTACTTCCCGTTGGGAGGAAATCGGGTGAGCCGCCTGAAGTGGGTGCGCAACATCCTGGTGGTCTGGCTCCTCACGGGCATCTGGCACGGCGCGGGGTGGAATTTCCTGCTGTGGGGCCTCTACTACGCCCTTCTTATGCTGGCGGAGCGGCTGTTTTTGGGCCGCTGGCTGGAGAGGCTGCCCGCCGCGCTGCGGCATATCTATACCCTGGCGGCGGTCCTGCTGGGCTGGGCCCTCTTCGCCGTGGAGGACATGGGGCGGCTGGGCCGCTATCTGTCCGCCTGCTTTGGCTGGGCCCGGTTTTTCAGCCCGGCGGATGGATACAACCTGAGAAACTATCTGCCTCTGTTGGCGATCCTGGCCGCGGCGGCCACGCCCCTGGGAAAGAGGCTGTGGGAAAAGCTGGGGGAGCGCCCCCGCTCTCTGCTGGCTCCGCTGCTGACGCTGGCGGCGCTGATCCTCTGCACCGCCTCCCTGGTGGACGCCAGCTACAACCCTTTTCTGTATTTCCGTTTTTAGGGGGGAAGCGCCATGACAAAAACCGCACAGCGCGTCACGACCGCGCTCTTCTGCCTTTTTTTGGCGGGCTTTGGCCTGCTGCATCTGGCCCTGCCCGACCGGGCCTTCTCGCCGGTGGAGAACCGGAATCTGGCCCAGGTCCCGGCCTTTTCCTGGGAAAAGCTGGCGGATGGGACCTATACCGCCGACCTGGAGGAATACTTGGCAGATCAGTTCCCTCTGCGGGACGGATGGATAGGACTGAAGACCCGGTATGAGTATCTGCTGGGCCGGAGGGAGTTCAACGGCGTCTACCTCTGCGGAGACACTCTGATCTCCAAGGTGACGGACAGCAGCCGGGCAGAGCAGAATCTGGACTATATCCGCCGCCTGGTGGAGAAGACGGACCTGCCGGTATATCTGGGGCTGATCCCCACCGCCGCGGAAATCTGGCGGGACAAGCTGCCCGCGGGGGCGGCGTCCTTTGACCAGTCCGCCTATCTGGAGACAGCCAAGGGGACGGGGGCCATATGGGTGGATATGGCGGGGATGCTGTCCGCCCACGCCGACGAGGCCATCTACTACCGCACCGACCACCACTGGACCAGCCTGGGCGCGTACTACGGCTTCGCCGCCCTGATGGAGGCCATGGGGGAGGAGGCGGCCCCTCTCGGGGAAAAAGAAACCGTGTCCGAAAAGTTCCAGGGGACGCTGTATTCCTCCTCCGGCGTCCACTGGCTGGCGCCGGATACCATTGAGCGGTATGTAGACGGGGAGGGAGTCTCCGTGGAGAACGTCTTCACCGGCGAGACCGGCGGCCTCTATGTGGACAGCTTTTTGGAGGAGAAGGACCAGTACGCCTCCTTCCTGGGCGGGAACAACCCCCTGTATATTGTCCGCAATCCCAACGCTGCCACGGCGAAAAAGCTCCTGGTGGTCCGGGACAGCTACAGCGACAGCCTGGCCCCTTTCCTCAGCCAGCAGTTCAGCGAGGTGCATCTGCTGGATCTGCGGTACTACAAGACCTCTGTGGCCCAGTATGCCTCGGACAACGGGATAGACGCTGTTTTTGTCTGCTATAGCGTGGAAAATTTCATCAAGGACGCGGACGCCATCTTCCTGGGCCAGTAGGGAAGGGCATATATCTTTTTCTTGAAAGAAAAGGATCAAAAGAACTTTTTGGCGCGAAACTCTGTTTCGCGCGGTACATAAGAGGGATAAATATTGGAGGTACATATCAATGAAAAAGTTGCTTGTATGTTTGCTTGTGCTGGTCCTGGTGCTGAATCTGGCCGCCTGCGGCGGAAAGAACGATAACGATCCCAACGCCGGCGATAGCGGGGCCCCTGTTGAGGGGAACAGCCAGCCGGAGGAGGACGCCGGTGAGGCCGAGCCGCCGGCAGTGGGGGAGGAGCCGGAGCTGCCGGACACGCCGGAGGAGGACGGCCAGGAGACAGAGCCCAACGACGACGCGGAGGGAGAGGCCGCAGAGGAGGAGGACAGCGGGACCTCCGTCACCGCCAGCCACACGGACGTGACCCTGAAGGCCGCTGGGGACTCCTTCAGGCTGACCCCCAAGGGGATCACAGGCGTTTACGCCGCTGACTATGCCTCCGCCGACCCGGCTGTGGCCACAGTGGCCGAGGACGGGACCGTCACCGCCGTGGCCCCCGGCACGACCACGATCTCCATACACGTCGAAGGCAACGGAAACCAGTTCGATTTTACCTGCATCGTCCGCTGCGCCTGGAAGGAGCAGGCGTCCGGCGGCGATCAGGCGGAAGATACCGGTACAAAGCAGAGCTTTGCCGATTTCTTTGCCGGCCTCCAGACCTCCTACGAGGGGCTTGGCGCCATGATGGCCTATGAGGGGGAGCTGCTGGACAACTACTATGCCGGACTCAGCGATATTTCCACCAAGCAGATGCTGGTCCAGGAGACCATGATGAGCATGGCCAACTGCGCCGTAGCCCTGGTGGAGGTTTCCGACAGCGCCGACGTGGAGGCGGTGAAAACCATCCTGCAGGACCGGGCGAAGACCCAGGCGGACGGCGGGGCGTGGTATCCCGCGTCCTGTGAGACCTGGGAGCAGGCGGTCATCGTCGCAGCGGGGAACTATGTGGGGATGTTTGTGTATCCCGACAGCGCCCAGGCCATGGCCGACGCCTTCACGGCGGCCTATGGCGGGTAAGAATAAAGGGCAGAGAGCGAAAGCATCTCTGCCCTTTATTTGACACTGTTCTACAGCAGCTCGCCGAAGCCCATGATATACTGGTCGCACAGCTCGCGCATGTCCGGCTGGCTGTCCTGGAAGTAGCTGTCGTGGACGCCCACCACCGTCATGCCGGCGGCTTTGGCCGCCTTGCAGGCGGCGAGGGAGTCGTCAAAGAGGACGCACTCCCTTGTTTTGACCCCCAGCATCTCCGCCACCCGGCGGAAGATTTCCGGGGATCTTTTGTCCACGCCCAGCTCCTGGGCATAGACGACCTGCTCGAAGTAGGGCGCAAGGCCATGGCGCTCCATAGCGGCCCGGCAGTGCTCCGGCACGCAGGCGGTGAACACCGCCATGCGGCGGCCCCCGGCCCTGCACCGGTCCAGATATTCCCGCACATGGGGCTTCAGCGGCACGCTGTGGTAGGCGTCCTTCGCCAGCTCCATCCACTCCGCGATGATCTCCTCGCAGGACTCCTCCAGGTGCAGGTACTCCCTGGTGAACACGGCGCAGTTTTGCAAAATGGTGTGGGCCACGCCGTCGTAGTATTCCTTGGTATAGCTTGCGCCGCGCCGGGCCAGGAAGGTTTTGTCCACCTCCACCCAGACGCCGTTGGAGTCGATGAGCGTCCCGTCTAAATCAAAAATCAGCATGCGGCCCTCCCGGGTATGTGTTCTTTTCTGGCAGAGCGCGGAAAAATCCTCTTTACGGCTTGCCATTTGCTTCCCGCTTTGGTATATTGTATCATTGCTATGAATATTTGGCAATCAGCCGGGATATTTTTCCCTGCCTTCATAAAAATTTAAAGAAGTTCCGCGGAAATTCTGGTATACTGTTATTTGGAGAAAATTGACACGGCGGGGATCCCTGCCGCTTTCATTGCACCAGGAGGAGCGCTATGACTAAGAAGGGCCTGACCGTCTGCCTGCTCAACGATTCCTTCCCGCCCGCCATTGACGGGGTGGCAAACGCCGTCGTCAACTATGCCCGCATCATCCAGCGGGATCTGGGACATCCCATTGTGGCGGTGCCGGATTACCCCGGCGTGGAGGACCGGTATGATTTCCCGGTGATCCGCTATCCCAGCGCGGACACGACGAAGATCATCGGCTACCGGGCGGGCTACCCCTTCAGCGCCAGGACATTGGGCGCGCTGGTGGAGGCCGGGCCGGACATTATCCACTCCCACTGCCCGGTCATGTCGACCGCTATGGCCCGCACCCTGCGGGAGCAGGTGGACGTGCCGGTGGTGTTCACCTACCACACCAAATTTGACATCGATATCCGCCGGGCCATCAGCGGGCATATGCTGCAGAACACGGCCATCAAGCTGCTGGTGGACAATATCAGCGCCTGCGACGAGGTCTGGGTGGTGAGCCACGGCGCCGGGGAAAACCTGCGGAGCCTGGGCTACGAGGGCGATTATATCGTTATGGAGAACGGCGTGGACTTCCCCAGGGGCCGTGTGGCGGAGGGGGAGACGGCCGCGCTGCGGGAGGAGATGGGGATCCCGCCGGAGATACCGGTCTATCTCTTTGTGGGCCGCCTCATGTGGTACAAGGGCATCCGTATCATTCTGGACGCCCTGGCCGGGTTGAAGATCACTGGCAGACAGTTCCGGATGGTCTTTGTGGGCGACGGCATGGAGCGTGAGGAGATGGAGGACTATGTCCGGGAGCTGCGCCTGGAGGATGTGTGCCTTTTTGCCGGGGCCGTCCGGGACCGGGAGAAGCTGCGGACCTATTTCTGCATGGCGGACCTGTTCCTGTTCCCCTCCACCTTCGACACCAACGGCATTGTGGTCCGGGAGGCGGCGGCCTGCGGCCTGGGGAGCGTCCTGGTCCGGGGCTCCTGCGCCGCCGAGGGGGTCGCTGACGGGGAAAACGCCCTGCTCATCGAGGAGGACGCCCTGTCCCTGCTCCACCTGCTCAAGGAGGTGGGCGGGGACCGCCCCGCCCTGCGCCGACTGGGGGAGAACGCCATGGAGCAGCTCTATCTCTCCTGGGACGAGAGCGTCCGCCGGGCCTATGACCGCTACGGCGTTGTGCTGGAGGACTACAGGCGGGGGCTGACGGACCGGAATCTGGAGTGGACCGACGAGGTGTACAACGTGATGAGCGATCTGTGCAGAGGGATCGAGATCGCCAGAAGTTTCCGGGACGTGCGTTCCCGCCGCCGGCAGCAGCGCCGGAGCCGGCGCCAGGAGCGGTAGCGGCGACCTTCCGCATGGACAAGGCCGCAGGAATGTGGTATACTATTACGAAAGCGAATTTGGAAGGAGGCGCCATATGCGCGTTGATGTACTGGGCGTCGGCTTTGACAATGTTACGATGGACCAGGCGGTGGCCGAAGGGGTGCGCCTGATCCACACCGAAGGGGCCCACTATGTGGTAACGCCCAATCCGGAGATCGTGGAGGCCTGCCGGAAGGACAAGGAGGCCATGGAGGCGGTCAATGGGGCCGACCTGGTGATCGCCGATGGGATCGGCATTGTATACGGCGCCAGGATCCTGGGCACGCCCTTGAAGGGGCGGGTCCCCGGCATTGAGTTCGCCCAGCATCTGATGGAGCGCATGGCCCTGGAGGGGAAGACGCTGTTTTTGCTGGGATCGAAGCCCGGCGTGGCGGAGCTTGCCGCCCAGAAGCTTGTCCAGAGCTATCCGGGACTGCGGATTGTGGGCACCCATGACGGCTATTTTCAAGAGGACGGCCCTGTGACAGAGGCCATCCGTCTCAGCGGGGCGGACGTGGTGTTCGTGTGCCTGGGCGCGCCCAAGCAGGAGAAGTGGATGCACCAAAACGCCCAGGCTACCGGCGCGCATCTGCTCATTGGCCTGGGGGGCTGCCTGGACGTGTTCTCCGGGGCGGTCCAGCGGGCGCCGGAGATCTATCAGAGGCTGGGGCTGGAGTGGTTCCACCGCCTGATCAAAAACCCCAGCCGGATCGGCCGCATGATGAAGCTGCCCCTGTTCCTGGTCCATGTGGCGGGGGAGAAGGGAAAGCGGAAATGAAGGGAAAGCTGATCGTATTTGAGGGGACTGACGGGTCCGGAAAAGCCACCCAGACCCGGATGATGGGCCGGAGGCTGGAGCAGGAGGGCGTGAAGTACCGGGAGGTCGACTTCCCGCGGTACGGCAGCCCCTTCGCGGAGCCGGCGCGGCTGTATCTGCAGGGCGTTCTGGGGACAAAACCCGGAGACGTCAGCGCCTACGCCTCCTCCATCCTCTTCGCCGTGGACCGCTATGCCTCCTACAGGGAGGACTGGGGCGCAGCTTACGAGGCTGGAGAGCTGATCCTGGCCAACCGCTACACCACCTCCAACGCCGTCCACCAGGCGTCCAAATTGCCTGCGGGGGAGCGGGAGGAGTACCTGAAGTGGCTCTTTGACCTGGAATATGGCCGCCTGGAGCTTCCGGAGCCGGATCTGGTGATCTACCTGGATCTGCCCACCGACCTCTCCGAGCAGATGATGCGCCGCCGGGAGGCGGCCACCGGCACCGGGGCGGATATCCATGAGAGAGACGACGCCTATCTCCGCCAATGCCGCTCAAGCGCCAGGGAGATCGCCGAGCGCTGCCGCTGGAGGAGGATCGACTGTGCCGGGGACGGGCAGGTCCGCCCTGCGGAGGAGATCCACCGGGAGGCGTGGGAGCTGGTCCGCGCGCTGCTGGCGCAGGCGTAAGGGACCGAAAAGGGAAAAGGGGCGCTTTTTGCGCCCCATGCCCGCTATGTAGCTGTCAGCAGCAACAGTCGTTATTGCCGCAGCCGTGATTGCCGCAGCTACAGTTGTTGCACCCGCAGTTGTTGCTGTTGCCGTTCCCGCAGCAGCAGCACAGCAGGATGACGATCAGGATGATCCACAGGCAGCCGCAGTCGTTCCCGTTGTTCCACATGTTCGTTCACCTCACTTGTCAGTCTGAGCTATCCTATGTGGGCGCGGGATGAAATGCAGCTTGGCCGCGAAAAATATTTTACCGAGCAGAAAAGGAGGAGATGTCTCCCATGAACAGTGAGGACCGTTACCATACCACCAGCTGGGACGGCCGTCAGGTGCAGCGCCAGGCGGCCTCCGGCGACGCCGGGAAAGGGCAGAGCCGGCCCGCTCCCTCAAAAAAGAGCGGCGGGAAAAAGAAGCCGAAAAGGCGGATGAACCCCTTCCTGGCAGTGATACTTTGGGTGGTGATCGTCGTGGCCTCCTCGGCGATCCTGGCCGGCGTGGGCTGGATGCTGGCAAACGACCTGTGCGCCCTGAACAAGCCGGACTTGACGGTGCAGTTCGAGGTCCTGGAGGAGTGGGGCGCCACCAGGGAGGAGAAGCAGGAGGACGGCACGGTGGAGACTGTCACCTATTACGATATGGGCAAGGTGGCGGACAAGCTGAAGGAGGAGGGCCTGATCGAGTACAAATGGTTCTTCCGCCTCTTTGCCTGGGTCTATCATGCCGACGAGAAGATCTCCCAGGGCATTTATGAGCTGGATACCGACATGGACTACATGGCCCTGATCCGTGGGATGCGGGCCAAGGGCGGCAGCGCCGTCACGGTGAAAGTGGCGATCCCGGAGGGCTACACGGTCAGCCAGACCATTTCCCTGCTGGCGGAGAACGGGGTCGCCTCGGAGGAGGCGCTGACTGATGCGGCGGCCAACTATGAGTTCCAGGATTACCCCTTCCTGGACGAGGAGAAGCTTGGGAGCATCACCCGCCTGGAGGGCTATCTCTTCCCGGACACCTATGAGTTCTATGTAGGAGCCAATCCGGTCATCGCCCTGGACTCCATGCTCAGCAACTTCAACAGGAAGGTTTACGCCAACGGGGATCTGACGGAGCTGTTTGACGCCGCCGCCGAGAGAGGGTATGACCTGGACGATATCATCATCATTGCCTCGCTGATCGAGAAGGAGACGGACGGCAGCGACCGGGACAAGATCGCTTCCGTGATCTACAACCGCCTGGAAAACGCGGGGGAGACGGCATACCTGCTGCAGATCGACGCGGCCCTGGTCTATGCCGCCGGCCGGGAGATCACCCAGGCCGACTACACCGGGCTGGACAGCCCCTATAACCTCTACCAGCACACGGGCCTGCCGCCCACGGCCATCGCCAACCCCGGCATAGCGTCCATTACGGCCGCCCTGCAGCCGGCGGACACCAACTACTACTTCTATGTCCTGGGCGCCGATGGCAAGCATGTCTTCAGCGAGACCCTGGCCCAGCATGAGCAGGCCCAGGCAGCGGCCAACGCAGGCTGACCCGGGGGAACAGGGCCATGACAGAGAGGAAAAAGCCGGAGCTGCTCGCCCCGGCGGGGGATATGGAGCGGCTGCGCATGGCGGTGCTCTACGGGGCGGACGCGGTGTATTTGGCTGGCACTGCTTTCGGAATGCGCTCCTTCGCGGGGAATTTCTCCCCGGAGGAGCTGCCCGGGGCGGTCCGTTTCGCCCACGACCACGGCGTCCGGGTCCATGTGACGGTGAACACTATGCCACGCAACGGAGAGGCCGCCCAGCTCCCCGCCTATCTGGAGCAGCTCCAGGACGCGGGGGTGGACGCGCTGATCGTGGCGGACTTGGGGGCCTTCACCCTGGCAGGGAAATATGCGCCCCGCTGTGAGCGCCATATCAGCACCCAGGCCAGTGTTTCCAACTATATCTGCGCCAACGCCTGGCACGATTTGGGCGCCAGGCGGGTGATACTGGCCCGGGAGCTGAGCCTGGCAGAGATCCGGGAGATCCGGGAGAAGACGCCCGACAGCCTGGAGCTGGAGGCGTTCGTCCACGGCGCCATGTGCGTCAGCTACTCAGGCCGGTGCCTGCTCTCCAACTACATGACCGGCCGGGACTCCAACCGGGGCGCCTGCGCCCAGCCCTGCCGCTACCAGTACTACCTGATGGAGGAGAAGCGGCCCGGGGAGTACTTCCCGGTGTTTGAGGACGGGAAGGGCACCTATATCATGAACTCCCGTGATATGTGCATGATCGACCATGTGGACGATCTGATGGACGCGGGGCTCACCAGCCTGAAGATCGAGGGCCGGGCCAAGAGCGCCTACTACGCCGCCATCGTCACCGGGGCCTATCGGCATGTGATTGACGATGTGGCCGCCGGGCGGGCTGCGGACCCGGTCTGGCGGGACGAGGTGGAGCATGTCAGCCATCGCCGCTATGCCACCGGCTTCTACTACGGCCCGCCGGGGCAGTACTATGAAAACGCCCGCTATATCCGGGAGTGGCAGGTGATTGCCCTTGTCATCGACTGTGACGAGGAGGGCATGGCGACCCTGACGCTGCGGAACAAGTTTTCAGCGGGGGACGAGATCGAGGTGGTGGGGCCGGACACAAAGCCCGTGGCATTCACCGCCCCCGCCATGACGGACGGGGAGGGGAATGGGCTGACGGAGCCGAAAAATCCACAGATGGTGTTCCATATGCGTCTGCCCTGCAAGGTGCCTGCCTGGAGCATCCTCCGCATTGCCCGGGACCTCTCTGCGAAGTCGTGAGGTTGGCTCTGCGGCGCGTCCTCTGCATTTCAATAAACGTTACGCGGCTCCGGCACAAGCTGCCGGAGCCGCGTGTCTGCGCTTATTCAGGAAAATATTTTTCACGGAAGGGAACATGCTGTACCTGGAACTCCCTCCCACGCAGGTACTCCAGGCACCCCGCGTCCGTGGGGAAGTCGAAGGAGAGATAGTAGCTGTAGAGGGCCTGCCTGGTCTCGCCGTACCGCCGGTTCACGTCGCCCCGGCCGTACTTGCCGTCCCCCAGCAGGGGGTGGCCAGCGTCGGCGAAGGAGGCGCGGATCTGGTGGGTCCGGCCGGTAAGCAGCTCCGCCTCCACCAGGCTCAGCTCCCCACGGCTTCGCAGGGTGCGGTACAGCGTGACGGCGGACTTCCCGCCTGGGACAGGCCGGTGGTAGACCGAGACCTGCTTTTTCCCCTCGTCCTTCAGCAGGAAGCACTCCAGGCGGCCCTCGGGGGGATCCGGCCGCCCCAGGGTGATGCAGAGGTACTTTTTGGTGATCTCCCGGTCCCGGATCTTGGCGCTGAGGATGCGCAGCGCTTCGGCATTTTTGGCGGCGATCACGATGCCGCCGGTGTTACGGTCGATCCGGTTGCACAGGGCCGGAGTGAAGGCGTTCTCCCACCGGGGGTTCCACTCCCGCTTCTGATAGAGGTAGGCTTGGATGTGGTTGATGAGGGTATTGACTTTTTCCGTTTCATCGGCGTGGACCACAAGGCCGGGACGCTTATCCAGCAGCAGCAGATTTTCGTCCTCGTAAAGAATGTCCAGCTTGGGCTGAAACAGGGTGAGGAAGAGGTTGTCCTCCCGGGGCTGATCAAAAAACTCGTCGTTGATATAGAGCTGCAGCACGTCCCCGGCCTGCAGCCGCTGGTCCCGCTGGCACCGGGCTCCGTTGCATTTGATGCGCTTGATGCGGATATATTTCTGCAGCAGGGCGGGAGGCAGAAGCGGCAGCGCCTTAGAAATGAAACGATCCAGCCGCTGCCCCGCGTCGTTTTTCCCTATGGTGAGCTCACGCATGGCCGATCCTCCTGGAATGATGTGGCGGCGCCTTGGCCCGCGCTGCTCCTATTGTACCATGGGGATGAATTTTTGCAAGAAAAATTGGAAAAAACATTTGACAATCCCGTGTGTTTCCACTATAATACTACTCGTGTCTTTGCGAGGTGTGCTATGCTTCTGAATGTGCAAAAGATCATCAACGCCCCCGGAGAAAGGATTGCATTCCAGTTTGAGCTGGATCTGTCCGATGTGGACTTCGGCGGCAGATATCCCGTACAGAACCCAGTTGTGGTGACAGGCGATGTGCGGAATGTCGCGGGGATGCTCCTCTTGCAGTTTACGGCAGAAACCGTCCTCCAATCTGTCTGTGACCGCTGTTTAAAGGAGTTCGACAACCCCAAGTCCGTCCATTACGAATGTATGCTGGCGGAGGAGCTGGAGGACGAGGAAAACGACGATATCCTCCTGCTGGAGGATGGGTGCGTAGACCTGGGCGAGCTGGCCAGGACGGTCTTCATCCTGGAGATGGACACAAAGACCCTCTGTTCAGAGTCCTGCAAGGGTATTTGCCCCGGCTGCGGCGTTGATCTCAACCAAGGGAGCTGCACCTGTAAAAAGGAAGTGGACCCCCGATTGGCGGTGCTGGCCAAGCTGCTGGACAGGGACAAGAACGACTGAGAGTAATAAAAATTCAGATATACAGGAGGTGTCATCATGGCAGTCCCCAAGGGTAAAGTTTCTAAGGCAAGACGTGACAAGCGCCGCAGCTCCGTTTGGAAGCTGGAGGCACCCGGTCTGGTCAAGTGCCCCAAGTGCGGCGCGATGCGCCTGCCCCACAGAATGTGCCAGGAGTGCGGTACTTACAACGGCCGTCAGGTCAAGGTTGTCAAGTCCAGCGTGGCAGAATAAGTTTTCGCGGAAGCGGAGGCCCCTGTCGGGCCTCCGTTTTTTGCACCCAAATGGTTGACAAATATATGTCGTTATGTTACCTTGAAGGGGATATTTTGGCTGTTTTTGGCCAATACAGGAGGCTGCTATGAAAAAATTGATTGCGCTGTTGGCGGCGGTTTTGGTCCTGTCCGCCGCTGTGGGGACCACCCACGCCAGCTCACCCGCCTTCTCCGACCTGCCGGAGTCCGGCTGGGCCAGGGACGCCATTCTCTCGGCCTACGAGTATGGCCTGATGAACGGGATGGACAGCGAGAGCTTCGGCGTGGGCCGGAGCATGAGCCGCGCGGAATTTGTCACGGTCCTGGTTCGGATGTTCGGCTGGACCACCGCCGGGGGAGAGGACGCCTTTACGGACCTGTCTAGAAGCTGGGCCCGGGACTATATCAACACAGCCGCCGCCAACGGCGCTGTGGACGCTGGCGGGGCGTTTCTGCCGGACCAGCCCATCACCCGCCGGGAGATGGCCGTTATGCTGGTGCGGGCCCTGGGGTACCAGGGCATTGCCGAAAGCGCGGCAAATTACAAAATTCCATTTACAGACGTGACGGCTGACGGGGGCTACATCGCGGTGGCCTACGACATCGGCATGATCAACGGCACCTCCGCCGCCACCTTCTCGCCGGAGGCCTCCGCCACCCGTGAGCAGGCCGCGGCCATGCTTGTCCGCGTCTATGAGAAGTACATCTCCTCCACGGAGTGGACCCACGCCTTCTACGCCATATCCTCCTACAGCCAGCTGGAGCTGGCCAAGCAGTTTGACGCGGTCAGCTTCGGCTGGAGCCGCATGACGTTGTCGGCGCCGGAGGGCGCATGGCTGAACACCACCTCAGCCAATGGAAATGAGTACTGCATCCCGGCGGGCTACGGCGACGCGGTGCGGGCGCTGCAGGCGGCGGGCGTCAAGCTCCACCTGTGCGTTTATATGGACGCCTCCGGCTCTCTGGCGGAGCTGCTGGCAAGCGAGACCTACCGCGCCCAGGCCGTCGACGCGATCATGGACGAGCTGACGCGGACATATGACGAGCTGGGGAGCAACCCCTACTCCGGCGTGACGCTGGATTTTGAGGGCCTGCGCTCTGGCCAGAAGGCGGATTACACCCGATTCCTGACGGAGCTGGAGGAGCGCCTTTCCAGGGAGGGGAAGACCCTCTATGTCACGGTCATGCCCGCTACCGCCGACGGCGTGTACTACGACGGCTATGACTACCGCGCCATCGGGGAGCTGGCCGACAAGGTGATCCTCATGGCCCACGATTATAACGCCAGGAGCCTCTCCGGCTTTCTCAACTCCAAGTATTACATGAACACCGCCCTGACGCCCATCAACTCCGTCTACTACTCCCTGCGGGCGGTATGCGACCCGGACAGCGGCGTGCAGGATACCTCCAAACTGACGCTGGCGGTCAGCTTTACCAGCGTCGCCTGGGAGACGGACGCGGCGGGGCAGCTGATCTCCGAGACGCCGCTGCACCCCGTGCCCTCCACCATCTACAGCCGTCTCACCGGCGGCGGGGAGATGGGCTGGTCGGAGACCTACCGCAACCCCTATCTGCGCTATGTCACCGAGGATGGGAAGCATATCTTCCTGTGGTACGAGGATGAGCGCAGCGTGGAGGAAAAGGCGTCCCTGGCCCGGATGTTCGGCATAACCGGCGTATCGGTCTGGCGTCTGGGCCTGATCCCCAGCTACGCTGACGCGGGGCTCTACTATAATGTGATGAACGTGCTCTGGTAGTGGCGCACAGAAAAGCGGAGGTCCGTTGGGAACCTCCGCTTTTTTATCCGCCGGCGCACATGGGAAGCATACATCGGAAAAGCCCGCACCTGCCCCGCGACTGGCGGTTGAAAATTTACCAGTCCCGTGGTATGATAAAAAAGACGGCGGCTCCCGGCGCTATGCTGGGGGCCGCGCCGGTATCCATATGGTTCAGGAGGGGACGTGTGAAGGAACGACAGACAAAAAAGATACTGCTGTGCGCGGCCCTGGTGGTCCTTGCCGCGCAGCTGAAGGTGAACCTTTTTGACAGCAGCCTGATCATCTCCGTCGCCATTGTGCTCTTCCCCTGCTTCGCCATGATCTGGGGCGAGTACCCGGCGCTGCCTGTGGCGGCGCTGGCCGCTGTGGGCAACTTCGCCTTCCGGGTCATATTGGGCTGGCTGGACACCGGATCGTTCCCGGGGGGAAGCTATTGGCCTGAGGTGGTGTTCTACCTTGCCTATGGCGTGATGTTTTTCTGCTACTTCCGCCATATCCGCTGGTCCGTGGACCGCTGGCAGCAGCTGCTGCCCCTGGCCCTCTTCGACTACGCCGCCAATCTGGCGGAGTTGGTCTGCCGGGGCTCCGGCCTGGACCAGGCGCGCATGCATCTGGGGCTTGTGGTGGTGGCGGTTTTGCGGACCGCCCTGGTCTGGGGATTCTGGTCCATGCTGAAACACCAGAACCTGTCCCTGCTCAAGCGGGAGCACGCCGAGCGCTACCGCCACCTGATGCTGCTGCTCTCCAAGCTGCGGGGGGAGATGATCTGGATGCAGAAGAGCGAGGCCATGATGGAACAGGCCATGAGCACCGCCTACCAGCTCTATACGCGGCTACAGGCGGAGGGGAACCCGGCCTGCACCCAGGCGCTGTCCATCAGCAAGGACGTCCATGAGATCAAGAAGGAGTACCAGATGATCGTGCGGGGCATGTCCGAGGCGCTGGAGGAGGATCTGGAGGAGGACCAGACCAGCTTCCGGCAGCTGTGGCAGGTCCTCTTTGACCATATGAAGCTGAGCGCGAGGCACGCGGGGGTGGAGGTGGACTGGGAGGTCGACCTCTCCATTGATTTTCAGACCAACAAGCCCTATCAGCTGCTCTCTATCCTGCGCAATCTGATGGACAACGCCATTGAGGCGGCGGCGGACGGGAAGGTCCGCATCGCCTTCCGCGCTTTCCGGGACGGCGGGGGCAAGAACGACGTATTTACCGTGACCAACTGGGGAAAGCCCATCCCGCCGCGCTGCCTGCCCCATATTTTTGACCCCGGCTTTTCCACAAAGGTGAATTATGCCACCGGCCAGGTAGGCCGTGGCGTGGGGCTCTGCCTGGTCCGCGACCTGACGGAGCAGGAGCTGGGCGGCAGCGTCAGCGTGGACGCCCAGAACGACATGACGGCCTTTACGGTTTCCATCCCCATTACGGCGCTGGAGGTGTCCGGATGCGATTCTATCTGATCGACGACAGCCCAAACGTTATCCATATCCTGCGCATCATCATTGAGGACCGGGCCCTGGGGCAGGTCTGCGGCAGCGCGGAGAGCGCCCTGGACGCCCTGGAGGATCTTCCCGGCCTTCGGCCGGACATTGTGATCGTAGATCTGCTGATGCCGGAGATGGACGGCGTGACCTTCGTCCAGAAGGCCAGGAAGGCCCTGCCGGAGGCGGCCTATATCATGCTCTCCCAGGTTTCCTCCAAGGACATGATCGCCGCCGCCTACAGCAGCGGCATTGAGTTCTTTTTGAATAAGCCTGTCAATAGTATTGAGGTGGAGACGGTCATCCGGAAGGTCAGCCAGTCCCTGGCCATGCGCCGCACCCTCTCGCAGGTGCACTCGCTGGTGGGCGGGGGGATGCCCCAGGCCGGACAGGCGCCTGCGCCGGCTGCCGGCGCAGCGGGCGCAGGCGATCCCCGCGTCCGGCAGCGGGCGGAGGATCTGCTGCGCCGCATAGGGATCCTGGGGGAGGCGGGCAGCCGGGATATCGTCGCCATCGTATGCCATCTGTCGGAGCATCCGGAGGACGCGGCCCTGTCTGTGGGCGCGCTGTGCGCCAAGACGGGGGATTCGCCCAAGACCGTGGAGCAGCGCATCCGGCGCGCCGCTTACGCGGGGCTGGCCAACCTGGCCAGCATGGGGCTGGAGGACTATGGCGGCGAGGTGTTTACCGAATACGCCGGCACGCTGTACCGTTTTGAGCAGGTGCGCAGGGAGATGAACCGCATCGCCGGGCGGGGCAGGGAACACGGAAAGGTCCAGCTGAAACACTTCCTCAGCGCGATTGTCTCCTACAGCACGGGGGAGCATTTTTGATCCGGAGGACAGCGCCGACCGGGACAGACTGCCCGCTTTATAAAAAATAGTCGGCTATTTTCGGCAAAACGCCGATTTGATGAACAACTTTTGCGGTTTCCTGTAGGCGTTTGAAGGAATTTGAAGGAAAGCAGCTACACTGTCACCAGATACAGCCTCATTTTAGGAACAAGGAGTGTAGTAAGCGATGATCGAGATGCTTTCCGGTTTCAGTCTTTTGGTATTGACACTAGCCGTGTTTTCCCTCTTCAGCATGAAGATGCCCGGCGGCCAGAAGGCCATGTCTGGCATGGCGGACGCCGCGATCGCCAGCTTCCTGGTGGAGGCTGTCCACAAATATATTTTAGGCGACGCGGCGGGGCTGGCCTTCTTCTTCAGCGTGGGCGACACCGCCGGCAGCCTGGGCGGCGTGGCCGCCGCCATCCTGGTGCCCATCCGGATGGGGGTAAATCCGGTCTTCGCCGTGGCCGCGGGGCTGGCCGTGGGCGGCTACGGTATCCTGCCCGGCTTTGTGGCGGGCTATGTAGTGGGCCTTGTCGCGCCGCAGATCGAGAAGTGGCTGCCCGAGGGGCTGGATGTGATCCTGGGCGCGCTGGCCGCGGCGCCTCTGGCCCGCCTGGTGGCCCTGGCCGTCGATCCCGCCCTCTCCGCCCTGATGAGCCATGTAGGCGAGACGATCACCATCGCGGCGGATCAGGCCCCCCTGGTCATGGGCTTCCTGCTGGGCGGCATGATGAAGGTGATCTGCACCTCGCCCCTCAGCTCCATGGCGCTGACCGCCATGCTGGGCCTGACCGGCCTGCCCATGGGCATTGCCTCCATCGCCTGTGTGGGCGGCGCGGTATCCAACGGCATTGTGTTCCACCGCCTCGGCTTCGGCAACCGCGGCAATACCCTGGCTGTCATGCTGGAGCCTCTGACCCAGGCGGTGATCGTCACCTCCCACCCCATCCCCATTTTCAGCGGCTCCTTCCTGGGCGGCGGGCTGGCCGGCATCGCGGCGGCCGCCCTGGGCATCGTCAACAACGCCCCCGGCACCGCCTCCCCCATTCCGGGGCTGCTGGCCCCCTTTGCCTTCAATGACCCGCTGAAGGTGGCCCTGGCCCTGGTATGCGCCATAGTGGGCGGCGCTGTCGGCGGCATGGTGGTCAGTGCGGTCTGCCTGCGCGTCAAGCCGAAGCTGCGTGTGCCGGCGCCCTCCATCGAGATGGAGCCGGGCCGCCCCGTTTCCTCAGAGCCAGTATAAAAACAGTATAGATCCGGGGCCGGCGGGGGAACCCGCCAGCCCCGGATTTTCTGTTCCGCTTATTTCCGCTCCAGAATGTCCATGAACTCCTGGCCGGTGATGGTTTCCTTCTCACAGAGGAATTTGCTCAGTTCGTGGAGCTTCTCCTCGTTCTCCCGCAGCAGCGCCAGGGCTTTGCTGTGCTGGGCCTTCACCGTGTCCACCACCATCTGGTCGATTCTGGCGGAAGTCTCCGGGGCGCAGGCCAGGGAGGTATCGCCGCCCATGTACTGGTTGGTGACAGTCTCCAGGGCCACCATGTCGAACTCATCGCTCATGCCGTACCGGGTGATCATGGCCCGGGCCAGCTTGGTGGCCTTCTCGATGTCGTTGGAGGCGCCGGTGGTGATGGAGTGGAAGATCAGCTCCTCGGCGGCCCGGCCGCCGGTGAGGGTGGCGATCTGGTTTTCCAGCTCCTCCCGGCTCATAAGATTCCGCTCCTCCTGCTCCACCTGCATGGTGTAGCCCAGGGCCCCGGAGGTGCGGGGTATGATGGTGATCTTGGCCACGGGGGCGGAGTGGGTCTGGAGGGCGGCCACCAGGGCGTGGCCGATCTCGTGGTAGGCAACGATGAGGCGCTCGTGGTCGGAGAGGATCTTGTTCTTCTTCTGGTAGCCGGCGATGACCACCTCAATGCTCTCCTGGAGGTCGGCCTGGGTCACAAACTTCCTCCCCTGGCGCACCGCCCGCAGCGCGGCCTCGTTGACCATGTTGGCCAGCTCCGCGCCGGAGGCGCCGGATGCGGCCCGGGCGATAGCGTTGAAGTCCACGTCGTCGGCCAGCTTTACCTTTTTGGCGTGGACCTTCAGGATCTCCTCGCGGCCCTGCAGGTCCGGCAGCTCCACCGGCACCCGCCGGTCGAACCGGCCCGGCCGCAGCAGGGCGGGGTCCAGCGTCTCGGGCCGGTTGGTGGCCGCCAGGATGACCACGCCCTTGCTGCCCTCGAAGCCGTCCATCTCGGTCAGCAGCTGGTTCAGGGTCTGCTCACGCTCGTCGTTGCCGCCCATGCCGGAGCCGTCCCGCTTCTTGCCGATGGTGTCGATCTCATCGATGAATACGATGCAGGGGGCCTTCTCGTTGGCCTGCTTGAAGAGGTCGCGGACCTTGTTGGCGCCCATGCCCACGAACATCTCCACAAACTCGGAACCGGAGATGGAGAAGAAGGGGACGTCGGCCTCGCCCGCCACCGCCTTGGCCAGCAGGGTCTTGCCGGTGCCCGGAGGGCCCACCAGCAGCACGCCCTTGGGCATCTTCGCGCCGATCTCACGGTACTTCTGGGGATTGTGGAGGAAGTCCACGATCTCCATCAGGTTCTCCTTGGCCTCGTCCTCTCCGGCCACGTCGCTGAACTTGATGCCCGTCTCGCTGGCGATGTAGACCTTGGCGTTGCTCTTGCCGAACTGCATGGCGTTGCCCATGGCGCCGCCGCCCATCCTGTTCATCAGCGTGCGGCTCATCCACTGGCCGATCCCGATAAAGATGACGATGGGCAGCACAAAGGTCAGAAGGAAGGCGAGGATGGGGTTCATCTCCTCCGCCTTCACCTCGTCAAACTTGCAGCCCGAGGCGTACAGCCGGTTGACCAGATCCGGGTCGTTGAAGGTGGGGGTGCTGTAGAGGACGGAATTTTCTGACGTGTCGGTAAAGTAGATGGTGTCTTGTTCCACCTGGGCCACCGCTACCTCCTTGTTCTCCAGCATGGTCAGGAAGGTGCCGTAGTCCACTTCTGTGACCTGGGAATTGATCAATCTCGGAAGCAGCAGCGTGTTCAGAAGGATCAGTATCGCCAGGACGATCAGGTAATAGAATATCAGCGGTTTTTTGGGCTTTTCTACTTTCTGCATGTGATTTCTCCTCCTTGAATATTTGTTCGAATTTGAACCATATCATACACGATCAAAGAGAAAAGTGAAGAACAATTTGTAAATAAATCTGAAAAAAATCTTAAACAATACAAGTCAGGCGGCTTTTCCCGGAAGAGGAAAAGCCGTCTGGCTCGTTTCATGGCGATCAATAAGGGGTCAGGTCTGCGCGGCGCCGTCCACTGACACGACCGCGCCCGTCACGTAGCTGGCAAGCTCGCTGGCCAAAAACAGAAAGACGTTGGCCACCTCCTCCGGCTCGCCGACCCGGCCCAGAGGGATCCCCGCGGAGACGCGCCTGACCATCTCCTCCGGAAGGGCCGCCACCATGTCGGTCCGGGTGACGCCGGGGGCGACTGCGTTGACGCGGATATTGTCCCTGCCCAGCTCCCGGGCCAGCGATTTGGTCAGGCCGTTGACGGCGAATTTGGAGGCGGGGTAGCCGCAGCCGGAGGGCTGGCCGTAGAGGCTGACCATGGAGCTGGTGCTGATGATGCAGCCGCCGCCCTGGGCCTTCATATAGGGAGCGACCGCCTTGGAGCAGGTGAAGACCGCCTTGACGTTCAGATCCATGATCCGGTCAAAGGCCTCTTCCGTATACTCGTAGATGGATTCCCGGGCGGAGATGCCGGCGTTGTTGACCAGGATATCGATCCGGCCGTACTTGTCCGCCACCTCTTTCATAGCCGCCTCCACAGCGGCGCAGCTTGACAGGTCCGGCGCCAACCCGCTGACCTGGTAGCCGGGATTTTCACTTAAAAGCTCACTGACAGCCTTGTCGGCAGTCTCCTGGCGGGAGCCGAAGAGCACGACCTTGGCCCCCTGGCGCAGATAGGCCCGGACGACCGCCAGCCCGATCCCCCTCGTCCCCCCTGTTACGACGGCGACTTTACCTTCCAATAGATTTGTAATGGTCATTCCTGTTCCTCCTGTTGATGTTTTATTGCATAGCATGCGCAGGACAGCAGGCATTATGCCCGCCCACAAAATGCGGCGTCAGCATGATACGATACCAGTATTTTACAAATAAAGCAGGAAATAGTCAAGGGAGTATATCTATACTTCCATACCTCTGGCATTTGCGCAGGCGGCAATGAAGGAAGATCTGCATGTTTTGCCTCACATTGCAGAGACTAAGCGGGAAGAGGAGGGATCCTATTTGAGCGAAGAAACGAAAACGACCGAGACGGCCGGCACAGAGGAGGAGAAGAAAGCGCCCTGTGACCAGCAGCAGATCATCGATATGGGCGCGGCGGTGAGCCGCAGCGGGAGGGGGAATATTTACACCCTGACCATTGTGGGGCAGGTGGAAGGGCACCAGCTGGCGCCTGATACGGCCAAGACGACCAAGTATGAACATGTGATGCCTCTGCTGGCCAGTCTGGAGCAAAACGATGAGATCGACGGCGTCCTGCTGCTGCTGAACACCGTGGGCGGGGATATCGAGGCGGGCCTCGGCATCGCGGAACTGATCGCCGGGATGCGCAAGCCCACGGTCAGCCTGGTGCTGGGCGGGGGCCACTCCATCGGCGTGCCGCTGGCGGTGGCTCCCAAGGTGAGCATGATCGTGCCGTCCGCCTCCATGACCATCCACCCGGTGCGGATGAACGGGACCGTCATCGCCGCGCCCCAGACCTTCAACTACTTTGAGCGGATCCAGGAGCGGATCGTCAGCTTTGTGGCAAAAAACAGCCACATCAGCAAAAAGAAGTTTTTGGATCTGATGCTGAAGACCGGGGAGATGGCGGCGGACGTGGGCAGCGTGATCTATGGCGAGGAGGCCGTGGCGTTGGGGCTCATCGATCAGATCGGCGGACTCAGCGACGCGCTGGACTGCCTCTACAGGCAGATCGAGGAGAAACGGAGACAGGAGCGGACACAGTAGGCGGCAGAGGGAGGCCGGCGGCGGATATTTCGCCGCCGGCCTCAGCCTGTCAAAAAACCAGGTATCGATCAGGAAGGAGAGGAAGGATAAAGGGGGGAGGCGGGGCCCGGCCTGCGGCTTTTGCCGATTTGCGCCTGCCTCCCGCCGCGGGCCGCGCATAATGTTTATAAAATGAAACTTGTATTGGGATGGGGAGTCTGCTATAATACTTCAGTTAGACTGGATTACTGCGCGGCTGGCAGAGCCGCCTGTACTGAGGAGACGGGAATGTACCTTAAAGCATTGGAAATCCAGGGATTCAAATCCTTCCCGGATAAGACGGTCCTGAATTTCGGCGAGGATATCACCGCCATTGTGGGGCCCAACGGTTCGGGCAAATCCAATATATCAGACGCCATCTGCTGGGTCATGGGGGAGCAGTCCGCCCGGAGCCTGCGGGGGAGCAAGATGGAGGACGTGATCTTCGGCGGTACGGAGAAGCGCAGCGCGGTGGGGTTTGCCCAGGTGACGCTGGTGCTGGACAACAGCGAGCACATCTTCCCCGGCATCGACAGCAGCGAGGTCATGGTGACGCGCCGCTACTACCGCAGCGGGGAGAGTGAATACTACATCAACAAGCAGTCCGTGCGGCTGAAGGATATCAACGAGCTGTTCATGGACACGGGCCTGGGCCGGGAGGGGTACTCCATCATCGGCCAGGGCCGGATCGACGAGATCCTGTCCGTCAGGAGCGCCGACCGCCGGGAGATCTTTGAGGAGGCGGCAGGTATTTCCAAGTACCGCCACCGCAAGGAGGAGTCCGAGCGGAAAATGGAGCGCACACAGGAGAACCTGGTGCGCATCAACGACAAGATCGCGGAGCTGGAGCTGCAGGTAGAACCTCTGCGGGATCAGGCGGAGAAGGCGAAGCGGTACCTGATCCTGCGGGACGAGCTGCGCGTGCTGGAAATCTCCGTGTGGCTGGAAAAATTGGATGAGATCAAGACCGGGGCCCTCAAGCTCCAGGCGGATCTCTCCTCTGCCCAGGCCCGGCAGGAGGCGGCCCAGGCCCGGCTGGACGAACTGTATCAGGCCAATGAGCGCATCTCCCGTCAGGTGCAGGACAACGATATCCAGCAGGAACAGGTGCGCGGCGAGAACGCCGCGCTGGAATCCCAGGCCGGGGACCAGGACAGCGGCATCGCCGTCCTGCGCACCAATATCCAGCACAGCCGGGAGTCCATTGCGCTTCTGGAGGGGGAGATGGCGGACCAGGATACCCGGCGCCAGTCCATCCAGGAGCAGATGGAAGAGCAGCGCCGCCGCATTGCGGATATTGACGGCCGGGCCGCCGCTCTGGAGCGGGAGCTGGAGGGCCTGCTGGCCAGGGCCAGGGAGGCGGCGCAGAGCGCCGGAAGCGCGGCGGAAGAGGCGCAGTCTCTCCACGCCAGGCAGGCGTTGGCTGTAGCCGCCGCCGCTGACGGCCGGGCGCGGCTGTCCGCGCTGCGGGCCGGCGCGGAACAGATGGAGGAGCGCAGAGGCGCCATTGACCAGGAACTGAGCGCCGCCCAGGCCCAGCTGGAGACCGCGCGGCGGGACGCCAAGCGGGCAAAGCGCGAGCTGGAGGACGCCCAGGAGGAGGCCGACGCTGTGCGCAACATCATCCAGGGCCATACCCTGCGGATGGACGGCCGGGTCAAGCGGGAGGAGGCCGCCTCCGCCAAGGTCCTCCAGCTGACCATGGAGCAGAACAACCTGGATTCCCGCATCCGTCTGCTGACGGAGATGGAGAAGGAGTACGAGGGCTTCAGCAAGGCGGTGCGGGTCGTGATGCAGGCTGCGGAGAAGAACACTCTCCGGGGCGTCCACGGGCCGGTGGCCAATCTGATCCGGGTGGAGGGCAGATATGCCGTCGCTCTGGAGATCGCCCTGGGCGCCGGGATGCAGAACATCGTGGTGGACCGGGAGGAGGACGCCAAGAGCGCCATTGGGTTCCTCAAACAGCGGGACGGCGGCCGTGCAACCTTCCTCCCTCTGACCGCTATCCGCGGCGACGAGCTGCGGGAGAGGGGAGTGGAGAGCGAGTTCGGCTTTGTGGGGATCGCCTCCATGCTCATCAGCTATGACAAAAAGTACGATAGTATTTTCAAAAACCTCCTTGGCCGCACCGTGGTGGTGGAGGATCTGGACTGCGGTATCGCCATGGCCAGGAAATACCAGAACCGGTTCCGGATCGTCACGCTGGACGGCCAGGTCATCAACCGGGGCGGCTCCATGACCGGCGGCAGCGTCAGCCGCAGCGCGGGCATCCTGTCCCGGGCCAACGAGCTGGAGTCCCTGCGGAAAAAGCGGGAGACGCTGACAGAGCAGCTGGCCGCCGCCCAGCGGGAGAAGGAGGAGGCTGCCCGGGAGCTGGCCGCCGCCCGGTACGAGATGGAGGTGGCCGAGGGCCAGCGCCGCTCCGCTGAGGACGCGGTGCTCAAGCTCCAGGGGGAGGTCGGCCACTACGGCGTCCTCCTCCAGGGCCTGGAACAGAACCAGGAGAACCTGGCGGGGGAACAATCCTCCCTGGAGGCCCGGGTGGCCGACAGCCGGGAGCAGATGGCGGCCCAGGAGCGGGAGATCGCCCTGCAGGACGCCCAGGCGGAGAAGCTGGGCCGGGAAGCGGAAGAAAAGCTTTCCGGCCAGTCGGAACTGCTGGCGCTCTCCGGTCAGCTCAGCGAGGACATTTCGGCCCGGAAGCAGGAGCGGGCGGGCCTGGTCGCCGAGCGGGAGACGACCGAGAAGGCCCTGGGCGACATGGACCAGGTCTGCCGGGATATGGAGGGCGACCAGTCCTCCCGCCTGCGCCGGCTGGAGGAGTACCGCGCTTTGATCGAGAGCGCCGAGCGGGAGATCGATCAGAAGACAGAGGCCGCCGCTTCCCTGCGGCTGCAGGTGCGGGCCGGGCAGGAGCGCCTGGCGGCACTGCGGGAGGCCAAGCTTGACCTGGAGCAGGAGCGCAGCGCCGGGGATCAGAACCTCAAGTCCTGCAACGAGGAGCTCCTGTCCGCCGGGCAGGAGGTCAGCCGGCTGAAATCGAAGCTGGAGGCCGGGGAGCTGGAGGAGAACCAGATCTTGACGAAGCTCTGGGAAACCTACGAGCTCAGCCACTCGGCCGCCATGGAGCAGCGTGTGGAGTTGGAGAGCGTGCCGAAGGCAAACCGCCGCATCGGAGAGCTGAAGCGGGCCATCAGCGGCCTGGGCAATGTGAATATTGGCGCTATTGAGGAGTTTGACCGGGTCAACACACGCTACGCCTATCTGACAAGCCAGCGGGACGATGTGGAGAGGGCCAAGAGCGAGCTGGCGGGCGTGATCGAGAGCCTCACCAAAGAGATGACGGCCATTTTCGGCCAGCAGTTCAAGCTGATCAGCGACTCCTTCCAGGAGACCTTCCTGGATCTCTTCGGCGGGGGCCAGGCCACGCTGGAGCTGGAGGACCCGGAGGATATCCTGGGCTGCGGCATTGAGATCAAGGTCCAGCCCCCGGGCAAGACGCTGAAAACCTTGTCGCTGCTCTCCGGCGGCGAGAAGGCGTTCGTTGCGATCGCCCTGTATTTTGCCATCCTGAAGGTACACCCCACGCCCTTCTGCGTGATGGACGAGATCGAGGCGGCTCTGGACGAGGCCAACGTGGTTCGGTTTGCCCGGTATATGCGCACCATATCGGACAAGACCCAGTTCATCGTGATCACCCACCGCCGGGGCACCATGGAGGAGGCGGACGTCCTCTACGGCGTCACCATGCAGGAAAAGGGCGTCAGCAAGATGCTGACGATCAACCTGAACGATGTGGCGAAAGAGCTGAAGATCAAATAAATATTCCGCGCCGGGCGGCGCGTACAGGACGGCGGACTTTGTACATTTGAAAAACCTGTCCCCACAGGGATAAAAAGGAGAATTGCAATGGCGTTTTGGAACAGGAAGAGCAAGGAAGAAAAGGAAGTAGTTGAAGCGGTAGAACCGGCAGAGGCTGCGGAAGTCCCGGTGGAGCCGGCGGAAAAAGAGGAAAAGAAGGCCGGGTTTTGGCAGAAGCTGAAGAAGATCTACTTCGGCGACGTGTTCGGCTCGGCCATCAGCGAGGCGGACGAGGCATTTTTCGAGGATCTGGAGGAGATGCTCATTCTGGCTGATGTTGGGATGGGGACCGCCGCCGAGGCGGTCAAAGAACTGCGCCAGCGGATGATCGACGACAAGATCTCCGGGCAGGAGCCGGTAAAGGCGTGCCTGCGGGAGATCCTGGCGGAGAAGCTCAGCGTGGGCGACCAGTCCCTGAACATCTCTACCCGCCCCTCCGTGATATTGGTCATCGGCGTCAACGGCGTGGGGAAGACCACCTCCATCGGCAAGCTGGCGGACAGCCTGCGCCGGCAGGGGAAGAAGGTGCTGCTCTGCGCCGGGGATACCTTCCGCGCCGCCGCCGCCGACCAGCTGGAGATCTGGGCCAACCGGGCCAAGGTGGACCTGGTGCGCCAGAAGGAGGGGGCCGACCCCGGCGCCGTGCTCTTTGACGCGCTCCAGGCGGCCAAGGCCAGGGGGACCGACGTGGTGATCTGCGACACCGCCGGTCGGCTCCACAACAAAGCGAACCTGATGGCGGAGCTGGCCAAGCTGCGGAAAATCATCGACCGGGAGCTGCCGGACGCGGCGCTGGAGACCCTCCTGGTGCTGGACGCCACCACCGGGCAGAACGGCCTTATCCAGGCCAAGCAGTTCCAGGAGACCGCCGGCTGCACCGGCATCATCCTCACCAAGCTGGACGGCACCGCCAAGGGCGGTATCGTCATTGCCATTGCCCAGGAACTGAAAGTCCCTGTGAAGTTCGTGGGCCTTGGGGAGGGCATCAACGATCTCCAGCCTTTCGACGCAAAGGAGTATGTGGGCGCGCTGATCTGAGGACAGGCCCCTCGCCGCAAGTGCGGCGTACAAGCGTTTGCGGAGCAAACCTTGGGTTTGCCCGGATTCACTCCGGGCAAATCAAGTGAAATAGAGGGGCCCCCAGGCGGCGCGAAGCGCCGTTTGGGGAGTATGTGGGCGCGCTGATTTAATATTTAATCAAGAGACTGCCCCCATTTGTTTCCAAATTGCAATATAAATGATACAAAGCGGATAAGAAATAGTGGAGAATAAAAAATGACCCGAATTGACGGAAGAAAATTTGAACAGCTGCGCCCGGTGAGGATCACCACCGGCTTTGTGGACTACGCCGAGGGCAGCGTCCTCATTGAGTGCGGCCACACCAAGGTGCTCTGCTGCGCCAGCGTGGAGCAGGGCGCCCCCCGCCATGTGCCGGAGGGTACCGGCTGGGTGACGGCGGAGTACTCCATGCTGCCCCGGGCCAACCGGGAGCGCAGCAAGCGGGATGTGAGCAAGCTGAAGCTGAGCCCCCGCTCGGCGGAGATCCAGCGCCTTATCGGGCGCAGCCTCCGCGCTGCGGTGGATCTGGAGGCGCTGGGCGACCACACCGTCACCATTGACTGCGACGTTCTGCAGGGGGACGGCGGCACCCGCACCGCCTCCGTCACCGGCGGCTTCATCGCCCTGGCCCTGGCCTGCCGAAAAATTCTGGAACTGGGCTGGATCGAGGGGAACCCCATCCGGCACTATGTGGCCGCCGTCTCCGCCGGTATTGTGGCGGACCGGCCCATGCTGGATCTGTGCTATGAGGAGGACAGCCGCGCCATGGTGGACTTGAACTGCGTCATGGACGACAGCGGCCGGCTCATCGAGCTCCAGGGCACCGGCGAGGGCCGGAGCTTCACCCTTGACGAGCAGCAGGAGCTGGTGCGGCTGTGCGCCGGCGGCATCCGGGAGCTGATCGCCAAACAGAAAGAGATATTGAAAGGTCTTGTTTGACATGAAATTTGTACTTGCCTCACAGAATAAGCATAAGCTGGCGGAGATGCAGGCCATTTTGTCCGCCCATGGGGTGGAGGTGGCGCTGCAGTCCGACCTGGGCCTCCACGTGGATGTGGAGGAGACCGGCTCCACCTTCGCGGAGAACGCCATGCTCAAGGCCCAGGCTGTCATGAAGGCCAGCGGCCTGCCCGCCATTGCCGACGATTCCGGCGTGTGCGTGGACGCGCTGGGAGGCGCTCCCGGCGTCTACTCCGCCCGCTACGGCGGACCGGAATTGGACGACATAGGCCGGTATCAATTGCTGCTGAACAATATGCGGGGCGCATCCAGCCGCGCCGCCCACTTCACCAGCGCCATCGCCTGCGTGTTCCCCAACGGGGACACCATCGAGGCCGAGGGGATCTGCCCCGGCTCCATCGCCTACGCGCCCCAGGGCGACGGCGGCTTCGGCTATGATCCTGTGTTTTATCTGCCCCAGCTGCGCAAGACCTACGCCCAGCTCACCCCGGAGGAGAAGGCGGCGGTGTCCCACCGCGGCAAGGCCCTGGAGGTATTCGACGGAAAGCTGCGGGAATACCTGGCAAAAAATAAGGAAACGAAGGAATGACCATATGGAACTGACAAGCAAGCAGCGCGCCCAGCTGCGGGGCATTGCCAACAGCATCGACACCATTGTTATCATCGGCAAGGACGGCATCACGGACAACCTGGTCAAGCAGGCCAACGACGCCCTGGAGGCTCGGGAGATCATCAAGTGCAGGGTTTTGGAGAACTCCATGCTGACGGCCCGGGAGGCCTGCGACGAACTCTCCCGCCTGACCCGCAGCGAACAGGTTCAGGTGATCGGGACGAAGTTCGTCCTCTACCGGCAGCACTACGACAAGAGCAAGCGGAAGATCGAGCTGGCGCGTAAGTAACCTGAACCTGCTCCCCGCGGATGCGGGGTACAAGCGTTTTGCGAAGCAAAACCTTGGCGCAAGGCGGAATTGATTTCCGCCGCGCAGATAAAAACGCGAAGGGGCCCCCGCGGAGTACGCTCCGCGGGGAACGGCAGGTGATCGGGACGAAGTTCGTCCTCTACCGGCAGCACTACGACAAGAGCAAGCGGAAGATCGAGCTGGTCCGGGACAAGGGCAGGAAATAAGATATTGACATAACATATGGGCCGTGATAAGATCGGTTTACAGATGTAAAGCTAATCGGTCCGGCCCAGACACGGAGGAAGCAATCACTGTGAAGATCGGAGTCTATGGCGGCACCTTCAACCCCATCCATCTGGGGCATATGGAGGCGGCGAAATTTGCCGCGGCGTATCTGCGCCTGGATAAGCTGATCCTGATCCCCGCGGGCATCCCGCCCCACAAGGCCCTGCGGGAGGACGTGGCCGGCCCCAGGCACCGGCTGGACATGACCTGTCTGGCCGCCCAGGCCATGGAACTGGAAGGCGTGGTGGAGGTGTCCGCCCTGGAACTGGAGCGGGAGGGAAAGAGCTACACGGTCGATACGGTCTCGCAGCTCCACAGGCAGTTTCCCCAGGATCAGCTGTACTTTCTGATGGGGACCGATATGTTCCTCTCCTTCCAATACTGGCGCCAGCCGGAGGAGATCGCACGGCTGTGCACCCTCTGCGCCTTTGGCCGCAGCGAGGCGGACACAGAGGAGCTGTTCGCCGTCCAGCGGCGCTATCTGGCGGAGCGGTTCGGCGCGGATATCGTGACCATCGCCCTGCCGAAAATCATCGACGTCTCATCCACCCAGCTGCGGAAGCGCCTGGCGAGGGGTGAGGGGCGGCAATACCTGGCCCCCACGGTCTACGGCTACATCCTGCGGGAGGGCCTGTATGGCGTGAACGCGGATCTGCGGCATTTATCCCTGGAGGATCTGCGGTGCGCGGCGCTGAGCATGCTCAAGCATCAGCGCATCCCCCATGTATTGGGCACGGAGGAGACGGCGGCAAAGCTGGCCCGCCGCTGGGGGGCCGACGAGGAGGACGCCCGCCGGGCGGCCTTGCTCCACGACTGCACAAAAAAGTGGAGCAGGGAACAACATCTGGCTTTCTGCCGTCAATATGGGATAGAGCTGGATGAGATGGAACAGCGGGAGGAAAAACTGCTCCACGCCCGCACCGGCGCCGTTATGGCCTCGGAGGTGTTCGGCGTCAGCCGGGAGATCGAGGAGGCCATCCGGTGGCACACCACCGGAAAGGCGGATATGACCCTGCTGGAGAAGATCATCTATCTGGCTGATTATATCGAACCGACAAGAGACTTTTGTGATTTGACGGAGCTGCGCCGCCTGTCCTTTGAGGATCTGGACAGGGCGCTGCTGCTGGGCTTTACCATGGCGGTAGAGGATCTGGCAAAAAAGGGGATGCCCGTGCATCCCGACAGTGTGTACGCGAGGGACTATCTGAAAGGAAAGCTGACATGAGCAGGACCAGAGGAAAGAGAGAAGCTGCCGGCGGCGGCTGGCATACGGACGGGGATCCCTTCAGCGAGGAGAGGACCGGTAAGAAGCAGAAAAAAAGGGGCAGAGGGAAAAAAGTTGCCCTGATTGTTTTAGGCTGTGTGGCCCTTTTGGCCGTGGGGGTGACGGCGTGGTGGAGCATCTTTGTCAAGGCCCCGGACGTCAGCGATAACGACCGCCCCGGCGTGCAGGACAACAACCCCAATAAGAATCCGGCGGATGATACAGAAGATGGAGAGCCGGAGACTGCCTCCGGCCGCAAGGAGGACTACTATACCTTCCTCCTGCTGGGGAAGGACACCTCCAGCGGCAGCACGGATACGATTATTCTGGTGTCCTATGATGTGGCCAACGGTACCGTCAACTGCATGAGCATTCCCAGGGACACCATGGTCAATGTGCCCTGGGATATCAAGCGGATCAACTCGGTATACAGCGCCAAGGAGTCCAGCGGCGGGAAAATAGAGGGCCTGAAGACCCAGGTGAGCAAGCTCACCGGCATTACGCCGGATTTTTATGTTATCATCGAGTGGGAGGCTGTCGGCCGTCTGGTGGAGGCGCTGGGCGGGGTATACTTTGACGTGCCCTATGATATGAATTACGACGATCCCTATCAGGACCTGCATATCCATCAGTCCAAGGGCTACCGTCTTCTGGACGGAGACGACGCCATGCAGGTGGTCCGCTGGCGGAAAAACAGCAACGGCACCAACTATGGCGATACCGTCCGGATGGAGGTCCAGCAGGCGTTCCTGAAAGCTGTTGCCCAGCAGTGCCTGCAGCTGGGCAATTGGACGAAGATCAGCGAATTTGCGAAGATCTTCGCGGAAAACGTGGAGACGGATCTGCCGCTGAATAATCTGCTGTGGTTTGCCCAGAAGGCTATGGGAGTGAATATGGATAACCTCAGCTTTGTGACACTGCCCGGAAACTACGAGGGCTGGGCCTACAGCCGGACCTACAGGAACAACCAGTCCTATGTGTTCGCCTATCCCGACGAGGTGGTGGAGCTGGTCAACGCGTCTTTCAACCCCTACAACCGTGAGATCACGGAGGACGACCTGGAGATCATGTACAAGAATAAAGACGGCTCCCTTGGCGTGACCAGTGGTACGGTGCTGGATACCAAGGCGGCTTCTGCCCCGGTCAAATCCTCCAGCTCCAGTTCTTCCAGCGGCTCCAACTCATCGAGCAGTTCCTCCGGCTCCAGTTCCTCCGGCGATACCGAGGAGCCCCAGCTGCCGGATACCCCGGATGACGCCGCCACCGACCCCAGCGGCGGCAATACTGCCACAGAGCCGGGCGATACCACCGGAACCGGACAGCCAGCCGAGGGCGGCGAGACCGGCGCGGTACCGGAGGAGCCGGGCGGCGAAGGGGAAGAGGAACCCACGCTGCCGCCTGAGCCTACGCTGCCCGGGGAGGGTTCGGAGCAGACCGGCGGAGAAATCGCCGCCGATCCCGGCGAAAGCACCGGCGGGGTCGATACCGAGCCGCCGGGCTGGCTGACCAGCGGCGGCTGACCGGCAGAAATAGAGAAACTGTAGCCCGAAAGGATAGAAAACATGGGTCGATATAGAGGAAAGAGAGAGGCGCCCGAGCCGGAGAAAGGGCTTTGGGCCAATCATAAGGCCCCGGAGGAGGAGAAGGACCCCTTTGCCCAGGAGCCTCCGGAACAGGCAGATCCCTTTGCCCAGGAGGCGGCGCCACCCGTCCAGATGGGCGATCCCTTTGCGGAAGAGGCTCCTGAGACGGAGCGGCAGGGGAGATGGGCCGGTTTTGGCGCGGCCTGCGGCCGGTTTTTCCGCTCCAAAAAGGGAAAGATCATTACCACCGTGGTCTGCTGCCTGCTGGCCTTTGCCGTGGGCGGTGTCATTGCTGTCAAAAGCTGGGTCAAGCCCCCGGACCTGCCGGTAAACACCGATCCGGACAAACAGCAAAACCAGGAGGATACCGCTGCCAACACGCCGGAGGGACCCGACGAGCCGACGGATGAGGAGCTGTATCCCGACGACGGCTACATGGGGGAGCTGCCCACCGTCTCCGGGGACCGGAAGGAAGGGGTATATACCTTCCTCCTGGTGGGAACAGATATGGATGACGGCAACACGGATACCATCATGGTGGTCAGCTATGACACCGTCAACCAGGACATCAATATCATGTCCATCCCCCGTGACACCATGATCAACGAGAGCTGGGACATCAAAAAGATCAACTCCGTCTACTCCCGCACCGGCAGCAGCATCGACTCCCTGGCCAACCGGGTGCGCAAGCTCATCGGCTTCAAGCCGGACTTCTATGTGAAGGTGGACCTGGAGATGTTCGTGGAACTGGTGGACCTGGTAGGCGGCGTGGAGTTTGACGTGCCCCAGGATATGGACTACGACGACGACTGGCAGGACCTGCACATCCATCTGAAGAAGGGCGTGCAGACCCTGGACGGCGAGAAGGCCATGGAGCTTGTCCGCTTCCGCCGCTACTCCGAGGGCGACATCAAGCGGGTCCAGGTCCAGCAGGACTTCATGAAGGCGCTCATCAAGGAGTGCCTGAGCATCGGCAACTGGGGCAAGGTCAAAGCCTATATCGATCTGGCCATGGAGAACATCCAGACAGACCTGGAGTTTGGCTCCATCGTCTGGTTCGCCGCCAACGTGCTGGGGTTCAACGGCGTACCGGCGCTGAACATGGACGACGTCTATACCTGCACCATCCCCGGCGACTACTGGGGCGAGGCGTGGAGCCGCAGCACCAGCAGCATGCAGTCCTATGTGACCATCTATCCCAACCAGGTCGTGACGCTGGTCAACGAGCGGTTCAACCCCTATGAGCAGAAGGTGACGGCCGGGATGCTGGACGCCATGAGCATCCTGTCCAACGGGAATATCGCCTCCTCCACCGGGACGGTGAAGGACACCCAGCACAACGCCATTATGGCCGTGCAGCGGGGCGAGGCGTACTACGACGAGAGCGGGAGCATCGTCTACGGCACACCGCCGGAAAAGCCGAAGCAGGACGAGTTCGGCAACTACTATATCACGGATGAGAACGGCAATATGATCTATACGGATGAAAACGGCACCCCAATCGATCCGGTGACGCCGCCTGAGACGACGGATACCCCTGATGTTCCATCCACGGATCCCGGTACCGGCAGTGAGACTGGGCAGAGCGGAGAACCGGGACAGGGCGGTGAGACCGGGCAGACCGGCGGAGAAGGGGAGATTCCCGCCGAGCCGACCCTTCCGCCGGAGGACAGCAGCACGGGGATCGACGAGGAGATGCCCGAATGGCTGCAGACACGGCCCTGAGCAGACAAAAGAATTTGAGATAAAGTGAGGACGGAACATGACACCAAAAGAACTGGCGATCCTGGCGGCAAAGGCGCTGGACAGCAAGAAGGGCGCGGATATCAAGGTGATGGAGGTCACGGACCTGACAAGCCTTGCGGACTATTTTGTCATCTGTACCGGCTCCAGCAACACCCAGATCAACGCCCTGTGCGACGCGGTGGAGGAGAAGTTTGAGGTTGAGGCTGGTGAAAAGGCCCTGCACCGGGAGGGCCACCGCGGCGGCACCTGGGTGCTGCTGGACTACGGCTGCGTGGTGATCCACGTATTCAACACCGAGGCCCGGGAGTTCTACTCCCTGGAGCGGCTGTGGAGCGATGGGAAGCCCGTGGACCTGACGGAGGCTCTGGCGGAGAAATAGGGCCTCGGGGGACCCCGCGGAGCGGGGCGCGGCGCAAGCCGCGTACAAGCGTCCGCAAAGCGGACTTTGCCGCAGGGGCAATTCATTTGCCCCGAGGAGGGAGAAAAGAGGGGTCCCCGCAAAATCGGAGATTTTGTGGGGCGGCCCGGGAGTTCTACTCTCTGGAGCGGCTGTGGAGCGATGGGAAACCCGTGGACCTGACGGCGGCTCTGGCGAAAAACGGAAGCCGGGGAAAGCCGGAACATTTTGCCTTGACAAACTGCGGGATTTCCCATACAATATAGGCTGCAAAACAGCGATGAGGGAGAAAACGCGCGGGGGGCCTGCCCCAAGAGAGCCGGCGGACGGTGAGAGCCGGCGGAGGTCCCGCGTGATACTGGCTCCGGAGCTTCCCGCCTGAATGTTTTTTAGGGCGGGACGGTTGGCGCCGTTACAGGCCCTGGCCCCTGTGGGGCCGCTGAGCGCGGAGAGGGGAGACCCGCCGCGGAAGCAGGGTGGTACCGCGAATTTTCGCCCCTGACCATTTGGTCAGGGGCGTTTTCTTTGGAAATCATGAATTAGAAACATAGAAAGTGAGTTTTATCATGAAGTACGATTTTACGGCCATTGAGAAGAAATGGCAGCAGAAGTGGCTGGAGGAGAAGACCTTTGCCGCCAAGACCGGGGAGACGGACAAGCCCAAGTTCTTCGGCCTGGTGGAATTTCCCTACCCCTCCGGCAACGGCCTCCACGTGGGCCACGCCCGGCCCTACACCGCCATGGATGTGGTGGCCCGGAAAAAGCGGATGGACGGCTATAACGTCCTGTTCCCCATTGGCTACGACGCCTTCGGCCTGCCCACCGAGAACTACGCCATCAAAAACCACATCCATCCCGCCAAGGTGACACACGACAATATCGCGAACTTCCGCAAGCAGCTGCAGATGCTGGGCTACTCCTTCGACTGGGACCGGGAGGTGAACACCACCGACCCCAGCTACTACAAGTGGACCCAGTGGATCTTCCTCCAGCTGTATAAGAACGGTTTGGCGTACAAGACCTCCATGCCGGTCAACTGGTGCACCTCCTGCAAGTGCGTGCTGGCCAACGAGGAGGTGGTGGAGGGTGTCTGCGAGCGCTGCGGCGCCCCCGTCGTCCGCAAGGAGAAGAGCCAGTGGATGCTGGGCATCACCAAGTACGCGCAGCGCCTCATCGACGATCTGGACGACCTGGACTTTATCGAGCGTGTGAAGATCCAGCAGAAGAACTGGATCGGACGCTCCACCGGCGCGGAGGTCACGTTCAAGGCCACCTCCGGAGACGACATCGTGGTCTACACCACCCGGCCCGACACCCTCTTCGGCGCCACCTACATGGTGCTGTCCCCCGAACATGAGCTGGTGAAGAACTGGCTGGAGAGCGGCAGGCTGGCCAACATCGACGAGGTGACGGCCTATCAGAAGGCAGCCGCGTCCAAGAGCGATCTGGAGCGCACGGAGCTGAACAAGGAGAAGACGGGCGTCAAGCTGGACGGCGTCCGGGGCATCAACCCCGTCAACGGCAAGGAGATCCCCATTTTTATCTCCGACTATGTTCTCTCCACCTACGGGACCGGCGCCATTATGGCGGTCCCCGCCCATGACGACCGGGACTGGGAGTTCGCCAAGAAGTTCGGCTGCGAGATCATTGAGGTAGTGTCCGGCGGCGAGGATGTACAGAAGGCCGCCTTTACCGCCAAGGACGACACCGGCATCCTGGTCAACTCCCAGTTCCTCAACGGCCTGACGGTCAAGGACGCCATTCCCGTCATCACCAAGTGGCTGGAGGAGCAGGGCATCGGCCACGCCAAGGTCAACTACAAGCTGCGGGACTGGGTGTTCTCCCGCCAGCGCTACTGGGGCGAGCCCATCCCCATGGTGTGGTGTGAGAAATGCGGCTGGCAGCCCATCGACGAGAGCGAGCTGCCCCTGCTGCTGCCTGAGGTGGACAGCTATGAGCTGACCGACGACGGCGAGAGCCCCATCTCCAAGATGACCGACTGGGTGAACACCACCTGCCCCTGCTGCGGCGGCCCGGCCAAGCGGGAGACCGACACCATGCCCCAGTGGGCAGGGTCCAGCTGGTATTTCCTGCGGTATATGGACCCTCACAACGACAAGGCCCTGGCAAGTCCGGAGGCGCTGGAGTACTGGTCCCCTGTGGACTGGTACAACGGCGGCATGGAGCACACCACCCTGCATCTGCTCTATTCCCGCTTCTGGCACAAGTTCCTCTATGATATTGGCGTGGTCCCCACCAAGGAGCCCTATCAGAAGCGCACCAGCCACGGCATGATCCTGGGCGAAGGCGGGGAGAAGATGAGCAAGAGCCGGGGCAACGTCATCAACCCCAACGACATCATTGACCAGTTCGGCGCGGACACCATGCGCACCTATATCATGTTTATCGGCGACTTTGAGAAGGCCGCCGCCTGGTCCGCCAACGCGGTAAAGGGCTGCAAGCGCTTTTTGGACCGTGTCTGGAACCTCAGCGAGATGGAGCACACCGGCGAGGGTTACTCCAAGGCCAACGAGGCCGCTGTCCACAAGGCCATCAAGAAGGTGAATGAGGACATTGAAGCGATGAAGTTCAACACCGCTATCGCCGCCCTCATGGCCCTGGTCAACGACTTCTATGCCAACGGCGCCAGCCGGGGCGACATGAAGGCCCTGATCCTGATGCTCAGCCCCTTCGCCCCCCATATCTGCGAGGAGATGTGGGAGATGATGGGCTTTGCCGCCGAGAGCGGCGCTATGGCCTGCCAGATGCCCTGGCCGGAGTACGACGAGAGCAAGACCGTGGCCGCCACCGTGGAGATGGCTGTCCAGATCCAGGGCAAGCTGCGCGGCACGATCGCGGTCCCCGTGGACAGCGACGAGGAAACGGTTTTGGAAGCGGCCCGGCAGGTGGAGAAGGTCGCCAAGTTCCTGGAGGGCGTGGACATTGTCAAGGTCATCCATGTGAAGAACAAGCTGGTGAATCTGATTGTCAAGCCCGCAAAATAGGAATGCCGGGGATCCGGGGCCCAATAGGCGTTTCGCTCCTTGCTTTTTGCAAGATCCGCATAATTTTTTCTTGACAAGGGGACGCTAAGACGGTATAATGCTATTTGTTAAGCCATGTAATTGGCCCTTAAAGAGTATCCTGGATCAAGCCGGATATATCGGAGGGAGGGAAAATAGATGTCTGAAGTCCATGTGCGTGAAAATGAATCTCTGGACAGCGCCCTCAAGCGCTTTAAGCGCAGCTGCGCCAAGGCCGGCGTGATCGCTGAGGTCCGCCGCAGAGAGCACTACGAGAGCCCCAGTGTCAAGCGCCGCAAGAAGTCTGAGGCTGCTCGCAAGAACCGGAACAAGCGTTACTATTGATCGGTAAAGGGGACCCCCACCGGGGGTCCTCTTTTCTTTTATCCCCTGCCGCCTGCCGGGCGGCCTGACTGCCTGGGGAACAGCCGGGGCAGCAGGTCCGCTGTTTCCGGATACATCAGCAGGCCGGTGGGGACACCCATAGACTTCCCAAGCTGAAGTTTTTTATGGAGGGTGTCCACGTCGTCGAAGAGGACAAATCGGCTGCTTCCATCCCGTGTGTAGGTGAAGTATTTGGCACAGAGGTCAGCGGAGTAGAAGACAGAGGGCTGCCGCTGCTGGAGCAGGTCCTGCAGCTCTTCCGCTGTCAGAGGCGTCCCCTCCCCGCTGGGACAGGGCAGGGGGAAGGACATCCGCAGCCGCTGGAGATCCAGGGCCAGCCTCTGGACGCCGAAGCGCTGGACGGCCTCCTCCAGCCGCCGCCTGAGCGTGCCGCCGGAGAGAGCGGTGCAGACCAGCACACAGGACAGGGCTACCCGCTGGCCATAGACTTCGGGCACAAACAGCTGCTTGCCGTTGCGCTGCAGGATCTGGGACAGCGCGATCAAAAAAGCGGTGCGGTCCTGGCTTGGAGGGCGCTCAAAGTCCGCCGCTACGCCGGAGAATCCACGGCTGCCGCACTCCCGCCACACATCCCGGCACAGCGCGGGACAGTCCCGGACAGGGCCGCACTCCTGGTCCCCCAGCACCATAAGCCCGCCCTGTGTCCGCACAGGCATGTTCTGGCGGGTCAGGCGGCCCTCCGGGCCGATCCGATAGGCCACATGGGCCAGGCGGTTTGTATAGCGGGCGGCATCCCGGAGTTTGTCGGGCGTGACGGCCAGATAGAGCTGCACAGATGTTTCCCCCCTTGTGAAATGATCCGAATGGTGTTATACTGACATAAAGTATGCGACCGAGGAGGACGCTATGCCATTTTCCCTGATCCCTGACCTGGTGTTCGACCGCTACACCCAGATCACGCCCGCGCTGCTGGACGGCCTGGGCATCCGGCTGCTGCTGTGCGACCTGGACTATACTCTGGCGCCCCGCTCTGTCTCCCTGCCTGACGGGGAGCTGCGCGGATGGCTGGAGGAGTGCCGCCGGGCGGGGATCACCGTCATGATCCTGTCCAACAACCGCTCCAGCCGCCGGGTGGAGACCTTTTGCGGCGAGCTTGGTATCCGTTACGTGGGACACGCCGGAAAGCCGGCGGTCCGGGGCTACCGGGAGGCCATGGAGCTGGCGGGCGTGCCGCCGGAGCACACGGCGATGCTGGGCGATAAGCTGCTGACCGACGTGCTGGGCGCCAAGCGCAGCGGGATCGTGGCGTTGATGGTGGAGCCCCTGGGCGGGCCGGTAGGCGCGTGGAACCATGTGCTGCATATGCTGCAGCGTCCCTTCAAGGCGATAACGAAAAGGAGATGTTCCAAATGAGCAGATTTGACAAGATCGCGGCAAAGCTTCAGGAGTACGACCTGGACGCTATGATGATCACCAGCGAGCCCAACCGGCTCTATGCCACCGGCTTCCACTCCACCGCCGGTATGGCCGTCGTCACCCGCGACGGCAGCTATTTCTTCACGGACAGCCGGTATATTGAAGCGGCCTCCAAGAAGATCACCGGCGGCGAGATCCGGGAGAATACCCGGGAGAACACCATGATGAAGCTGGCGGGAGAGGTGATCGCCCGGCACGGCGTCAAGCGCATGGGCTTTGAGGAGTCCTACAGCACCGTGGAGGAATACGACGCCTGGAAGGGGCAGCTGGCTTGCGAGCTGGTCCCGGCCACGAAGCTTATCATGGACCTGCGGAGTGTGAAGGATCAAGCCGAGATCGACAGCCTGATCGCGGCCCAGCGCATCGCGGAGCGGGCCCTGGTGGAGACTTTGAACTATATCAGGGCCGGCCGCACCGAGCAGGAGATCGCCGCCTTCCTCCAGTACCAGATGCTGCTGGGCGGGGCGGAGAAAATGTCCTTTGAACCGATCGTGGTCAGCGGCGCCAACAGCAGCATGCCCCACGGGGTCCCCACCGCCAAGCCTGTGGAGGACGGAGATTTCCTCACTATGGATTTCGGCTGCGTCTATAACGGCTACTGCTCCGATATGACCCGCACTGTGGCGGTGGGGCATGTGACGGAGGAGATGGACAAGGTGTACCACACGGTGCTTAATGCCCAGCTGGCTGGTATCGCCGCCGCCAGGGCCGGCGTCACCGGCAGGGCGGTCCACGAGGCCGCCGCCAAGGTGATCGGCGACGCGGGCTACGGACCCTATTTCGGCCACGGCTTCGGCCACGGCGTGGGCGTGGAGATCCATGAGCAGCCCAACGCCGCCCCTGCCAATGACAAGCCCCTGCCTGTGGGCGCGGTGATCTCCGCCGAGCCGGGGATCTACCTGCCCGGCCGCTTCGGCGTGCGCATCGAGGATGTGGTGATCATCGAGGAAAACGGCTGCCGGGATATTATGGAGGCGCCCAAGGAGCTGACGATACTTTAAGATAAACCCATGCGGCTGCCGCTGAGAGAAATTCCTGCGGCGTTAAAAAAATAAAAGTGGACGCGATAAAAACATAAGTTTTTATCGCGTCCGCTTTTTATATGGCTGATAGGGCAAATGCAGGCAAGAAGCGCCTGCTGCCAGGCGCTTTTATGGCTTGCTAGCACTCTAACAACTGCAAGAGGGACTGGATGGGGAAGGCGTCCCAAATACCGCCGGAGGGAAGCCGGCAAAAGGTCATCACCTTTCCGGTAGCGGGGTGGGGGAAGGAGAGGGAGCAGCTCCACAGGGCGATGCTGCCGCTGCCGCCGCCGTATTTGACGTCCCCCACCAGGGGCGTTTTCCTGCTGGCGAATTGGACCCGGATCTGGTGGGTGCGCCCGGTGTGGAGCCGCACCCATACCAGGGACAGGTTTTCCCTCCTGTCCAGCACACGGTATTCCAGCGCCGCCTCTTTCACCCCGCTCCGCGTCCGGGTCACAACAAAGCTCTTGTTCCGGGCCCTGTCGTGGAAGAGCAAGTCCCGGTAGACGCCGGCGTCCTCTTCCGGCTGGCCGTGGACCACGCAGAGGTAGAGCTTTTGCAGTTGGCGCCTTTGGACCGCGTCGGAGAGCGCGGCGGCGGCCCGGCTGGTTTTTGCGAAGACCATCACGCCGCCCACGCCCCGGTCCAGCCGGTGGACAGGGAAGAGGGCGCATTGCTCCTGCCGGCTCAGAAGCGACAGCAGGTCCTCGCCAGGACCTGCCTGGGACAGGACGCCGGCCGGTTTCAGGCAGACCAGCAGGGCGCTGTCCTGGTATAAAATCGGGACCATGGGGGAACACCTACCACTACAAAGCGTTTTTCTTTGGATCCGAACATAAAATTACCACAAAATACTTGCATTATCAACTGGAATACGATAAAATGGCCGTTGGATAATTTATTCCACAGGAGGATAAGAAATATGGCAACGATTACTGCCGGCGAGTTTCGCAACGGCAAGACTTTTGAGATGGACGGCAAGGTGATGCAGGTCGTCGAGTTCCAGCACGTAAAGCCCGGCAAGGGCGCCGCCTTTGTCCGCACCAAGATGAAGAATGTGGTGACAGGCGCTGTGACGGAGACGTCCTTCAACCCCACCGCCAAATTTGAGGAGGCGTTCATTGAGCGCAAGGACATGGAGTACAGCTACAATGACGGCGATCTCTACTACTTCATGGACCAGGAGACCTATGACATGGTGCCTTTGGCACGGGATCTGCTGGGTGATGCGTTCCGCTTTGTCAAGGAGAACACCGTCTGCAAGGTCCTCTCCTATAAGGGCAATGTGTTCGGCGTTGAGTGCCCCAACTTTATGGATCTGGAGGTCACGGAGACAGAGCCCGGTTTCGCCGGCAACACCGCCACCAACGTGACCAAGCCCGCCGTCCTGGAGACCGGCGCCGAGATCAAGGTTCCCCTGTTCATTGACGTGGGCGACAAGATCACCATCGATACCCGCACCGGCGAGTACCTGTCCCGCTGCAAGAACTGATCGGAAAAGTTTGTGTAATAGTGGGGAGTCCTAACACCATAACGCATGTGCTTTGAAAGGAGAAAAGCTATGGAAATTCTGGAAAAGGTCGCGTATATGAAGGGGCTGGCCGAGGGCCTTGGCCTGGATACCAAGTCCAAGGAGGGCAAGCTCCTCACGGTGATGATCGACATCCTGGACGATATTGCGCTGGAGCTGCAGGACATCCGTGACGAGCAGAGCGATCTGGAGGAGGGCCTGGATGCCGTCAGCGACGATCTGAGCGATGTGGAGTCCTACCTCTACGACCTGGACGATGAGGACGACGAGGAGGAGGACGACGAGGACGAGGAGGGCGAGGTCTACGAGACCACCTGTCCCAACTGCGAGGAGGAGATCTTCTTCGACGAGACGATCCTGGCCGACGGCTCGGTGGAGTGCCCTAACTGCGGGGAGAAGCTGGAGTTCGATCTGAACGACCTCAGCGAGGGCTGCCGCGGCTGCTGCGGCGCCTGCGCTCCCGCTGATGATGAGGACGAGGACGACGAGTGATTTTCTGAACAAGTGTGGGCAGGCGCCTCCGCGAACGCGGGGGCGCCTGCTTTTTCAACCGCCGGTTGAGAGGACCAGCCGACAGCGCCCTGTTCTTTTCGCCTCCCGCGGGCTATACTGATACCAGTCCGGACGGGATCAGACAAGGAGGACATACGATAATGGAGATCGGCAATCAGATCAAGTCCCTGCGCGCGGCGCGGGGCATCACCCAGGAGACCCTGGCGGAAAAGCTGGGCGTCAGCGCCCAGGCGGTGAGCAAATGGGAACGTGGGGCGACGGCGCCGGATGTGCAGATGCTGCCGGATCTCTCCGCTTATTTCGGCGTGACCATCGACGAGCTCTTTGCCCTCAGCGACGAGACGAGGATGGAGCGTATCCAGAACATGATCTGGGACGAGCGGGAGCTGGACGGCGCCGTGGTGGTGCGGGAGGAAGCCTTCCTGCTGGAGAAAGCCCGGAAGGAGCCGGAAAATGGAAAGCCCCTGGAGCTGCTGGCGGACTTGGAGAACAAGGTGGCCCGGGGACACCGGGCGCGGGCGGCGGAGTTCGCCAAGGAGGCCCTGGCCCGGGACCCCTGGGACCAGAACGCCCACAGTGAGCTGGTCCAGGCCATGGGCGGACGATGCCCGGACTGGTGCGTGGCCAGCCACCACAAGCTCATCGACTGGTACAAGGACTTTTTGGAGAAGAACCCAGACAACCGACACGGCTATCTGTGGCTGCTGGATCAGCTGCTGGACGACCAGAGGTTTGAGGAGGCGCGCTATTACTGCGACCGCCTGGCAAAGGTGGACCGCACCTTCCGCACCCCGCTGTACCGGGGCCTCATTGCCTGGTATGCCGGTGAGCGGCAGGAGGCCATGGACATCTGGGAGCAGATGTGCCGGGATTTTCCCGAGGAGTGGTGCGTCTGGCTCCAGATGGGGGATGTGATGGCCCGGGCCGGACAGTGGGAGGAGGCCAAGAGCTACTACCGGAAGGGACTGGAGCTGCAGAAGCCGCCCAGGTATACTGACGGCCTGGAATCCATCACCATCATCTGTGAGAGGACGGGGGACCTCCCCGGCGCGATAGCGGCCCTGGAGGAGGAGATCGCGCTGCTGGCATCTGAGTGGAGCACAGCCTCCGGGGAGACGGTGGATGCGCTGCGGCGGGAAATCGCCCGCCTGCGGGAAAAAATGGGCCGGTAAGCAGGCAGCCCTTTCCAAAAGACAAAATAGTGGGGGGCTGTGGGCGTCGGAGGTCCACGGCCCCCTTGCTATGCCCGGCTGCGCTGTGAGAGGAAAGCGCTGCGATTTCGCGCAAAAGTTGGAGCGTTCCTGACGGTTGACAAGGCGAAAATGTGTGATATAATACGAAAAGAATCAACGAAATGCCATGAGGAAACGAGTACCGGACAGCGGCCTGAAGCGAGCGGGGGAGGGTGTGAGCCCCGCGGCAGGCGCCGGTGCGGCCACTTCCGAGCGGGCGGCGAGGAGCCGCACGGCTTTGCCCCCGTTACCGGGCAGCTGAGATATCCCATTTGGGATAAATTAGGGTGGTACCGCGAGAACCTTCGCCCCTATGTGGTGGCGTGGGTTTTTCTTTTTATCATACGGCATACGTATTGCCGAAAGGAGGGCGCTGTGGTGATACGGAAGAGGATAGCGTTCCTGTCCGCGCTGGCGCTGGCCCTGCTGCTGATGGCGGGGTGCCGGGGCGAGGCCCTGCCGGCGGGGATGGATGAAGACGCGCTGCTGCGTGCCGGGCGCGAGGTGGCGCTTGAGATTGTGGACGGAAACTATGAGGCTGTCTGGGAGGCGATGCGCCAGGATGTGCGCGGGAGTGTCACTGCCCAGGATATCCAGAGCCTAGTTCTCCAGCAGCTGGACGGCGCGGGGGTCTACAGGGAAATCGAGCAGTCCATGACCACCGGACAGACTGTCCAGGGGGAACACATCGGTATCGCGGTGCTGTATTGCGCCTTTTCTGAGGACGACGTGCTCTTCCGCGTATCTTTTGATCAGGAGATGCAGCTTGTGGGCATCTCCATACAAAAGCAGTAATAGCAATGATTTGGAGGAAAGCGATTGGATCAAACTGCAACCCGGCGGGGCGCGGCGCTGCTTGCCCGCTGCCGCACATGGTTTTCTGATAATTTTTCCGGTACGGAGCCTGCCCTCTGCGGCATGTCCGCCCTTGTGTCGGCGGCTGTCGCGGGCTCCAGCCTGGCAGCCATCTACTGGCCCAGCGGGGTGGGGTATGTCCTTTTGAGCGCGTTGGTATTGGGGCTGTACGCGCTGGCCCTCTGGCTCCTGCCAAAGCTTTTTCGCCGCCTTTTGGGGCATGGGCTGAGGTGGCTGACGGCCCTGGCCCTCTTGATGGGGTCCGCTGCCTATACAGTGAAGCGGGGCGCGGGGGAGGGCTGGACGTTCCGGGTCTGGCTGTTCTCCGCGCTTGTAACAGCGGCCCTCTGGCTGCTGGCGGCTTCCTGGTGGAGCGTCCTGCGGCGCAGGGTGCTGACGCCCACGACGATCTCCCTGTCCCTGCTCTCCGCCGGTATGACGGCCATTCTGTCTGTATTCCTGTTCACTGACGGCTTTGACGACCACTATATCCGCCGCTACCTGGCACTCTCCCCAAACCGGGACGCACAGGAGGAGGTGCTACAGCCCTCCCTGGGACTGGGGCCCTACACCGTGGAGACGGTGGACTACGGCCCGGACGGGCCCCTGGAGGCCGGGACGGTCAGCCTGACCCGCTATATGAGCCGTGATACTGAAAATCTCACCGGCAATTATGTGGACGCTTTCATGGATTATGACCTGGATGCGGTGCCGCTGCGCGGGCGGGTCTGGTATCCGGCGGAGGCGTCGGACTGCCCGGTGCTCTTTATCGCCCACGGCAACCATGAGATCACCACAGAGTCCTACCTGGGCTACGGCTACCTGGGGGAGTATCTGGCCAGCCACGGATATGTTGTGGTATCAGTGGATCAAAACGCCTGCAATATGCTCTCCGGGGAGAACGACGGCCGGGCGGTGCTGCTGCTGGAGCACATTGGGCTGCTCCTCGGGTACAGCGCCGAAGCTGGAAACCAACTCTCCGGCAAACTGGACGAGGACAATATCGCCATTGCCGGCCACAGCCGGGGCGGAGAGATGGTGGCCACCGCCTACCTTTTCAACAGCTACGACTACTACCCGGAAAACGGCGCGGTGCAGTTTGACTACCACTACAATATCAGATCCATCATCGCCATTGCGCCTACGGTGAACCAGTACAAGCCCGCCGACCACAGCGTGGAGCTGGAGGATGTGAATTATCTGCTGCTCCATGGGGCGGCTGACCGGGATGTGACCAGGTTTATGGGCATGGCCCAATATGAAAACATCTCCTTCACCGGACAGGGGGACTACCTGAAGACTGCCCTCTACATAGCCGGGGCCAACCACGGCCAGTTCAACTCCCTGTGGGGCGCCTACGACCAGAGCGGCCCTTTTACGCCGCTTCTGAACGTGGAGAGCCTGCTCAGCGAGGCTGAACAGCAGCAGATCGCCCAGATCTTTGTGAAGGTGTTCCTGGATGTGACGCTGCGGGGGGACGTCAGCTGCGGAAGGCTGCTGACGGACTGGGACAGCTATGCCGGGCAGCTGCCAGACACCGTGTATGTCCAGTGCTATGAAACCAGCGGATTTTCCGTGATCGCAGATTTCGAGGAGGACTCGGACCTCTCCACCGCCACCATGGAGGGCGTGACGCTGGACGCCGGCGGGGTCAACT
Organism: uncultured Oscillospiraceae bacterium; assembly: GCA_902373635.1. Lineage (GTDB taxonomy): Bacteria > Bacillota > Clostridia > Oscillospirales > Oscillospiraceae > Pelethomonas. The sequence continues at coordinate 956 of CABKMV010000004.1, read as the reverse complement.
GGTGGACAGAGGAGCTGATGGATTTTGCGGGAAATACCTCCTATGACACCCACGCCCTGCGCCTGCGCTGGCGCGGCGAGGCCAGCTATACCATCTCCACGCCGGAGTTGGATCTGGCGGGCCGGGCGCTGTCCTTTGACATCTGCGACAGGGATTCCGCTAAGGTGGAGGAGGGGAGCTACGAGCTGGTGGACGCCGTCATAGAGCTGACGGATGCGGAGGGGAACGAGGCGGCGGCCCGCCTCAGCGACTTTGCCACCGTATACCCCATCCTGCCTGTGCGGACGGACAAGCTGGATTTCCTCTTTGATACCTGCACCTACAAGTCCGCCCTCGCCACGGTGACGATCCCTGCCGACGGCTTTGTGCCAGAGGGGGAGAGCTTTGATCTTGGCCGGGTGGTGGAGATCCGGTTCCAATTTGAAAAGAGCGGACAGGTAAGCATCGATAATATCGGCCTGGAAGGGTGACTGCTTCATAGGGGCCTGACCGACCGGCCCGGATCCGGCTTTTTTGCGGGCCTCCCCGGCCCGCGCCCAGGTTACTTTTCCCTCGCAGGAAAAGTAACCAAAAGTGCGCCAGCCTGCGGCTGGAGCGCCTGATAATGTTTTGATGAAGGCGCAACGGCAAGGACTGGTTTGGTCTGCCGATAGTGCCAACTGCGGCGCCGCTTGTCAGAAGCGTCTGCCCCTCCGCCGTGCCCTTTGGGCCTACCGCTCCTTGGGCTTGGGTTCTCGTCGTTTGATCCATATGAAATGTGGTGCGATATCCAACCTGGCCCTTCTTTTCCACCGCAGTTCTTCCTATGGAAAAACAGATGGCTCTACCCCATTAACAGGCCGACAGGCGAAGTCGGTCGAGATGGTTCTAAAGATCAGATGCCCGAAGGACTTCTCATTCGGCGGCTGGATGCAAACAGGATACCGCCCAGTCCGATGAGACAAGGGATTCTTAAA
>CABKMV010000003.1 GCA_902373635.1 uncultured Oscillospiraceae bacterium | reverse complement strand
TGTTCGAATTCTTTGATTCCTGTCAAAATGATTTCGACAAATAAGTCATAATAGATATTTTCATCAAGCCCTTGCCGGTTGGATAAATCCTGCAGTACAACGTTACGTTTCTTATCAATTTCTATCTTGCCTGCAACTTGGTTTTCTCTGACTCGCCATGAGCCGGTCGGGTGAGATGCTGCTGCTGGAGATTTTCTGGATCGTTTCCCAAAACCAAGCCAATCCTTTTTTCCTTCATAAGCTGAGATACTAAATGCGTTCCGATATAAAACAACTCCTCCAGGAAGACCATCGGGGAGGCTGGAATGTTTGTATAAAAACTTTTCCATATCTATTTTTGTTGGTTTTATTGAAAAATAAAACTCACCGGAAAAATCGCCAAGTTCTCTCAAATGTGATTGAAGTTCCTTCTCACCAAGTTCCCACTCAGAAGATGTCTTTAACTCATCAACCATATAATTTGTGGTATCAAATTTTGTGATGTCTACATCAGGACAATATTTTTTCGCTTCTTCTGAAAATTCATCAGATACAACTTTAGTTGTTAGTACCTGTTTTTCACAATCATAAGAAATATTAATTTTGGTGAGATAATCTTTGCCGAGTACTGGGTTCGAGAAATAGCGCTCCACTGAGAAGGACACATCAGGATGTGAAATGGCTATTGACATTTCAGTCGCATTGTATGTTTTCGAAAGAAATGTTTTGAGGTTTGTGACCTTCTTTTTAGTCCATTTTTCACGTAAATCAGAAATAACAATTTTTGTTCCTTTGGTAGTGATTGTCGAATCTTCTCGAATAGTAGAACTGCTCCAGTCGGTTTCCCAAATCACACCAGGTTGTGATACCTTTTTTGTGTGGATCTCAACCTTTCTTCCTAATCTCGCTAACGCAAATCGTCCAACCCCCTTTGCTCCCGCTAATATTCTCTTGTACCCATTCTCATCAATAACCTCATACTCTTTAGGGCTTTTTCCTACATGCATCCAATACTGCTTTATATCCGCAGCACTCATCCCATCTCCGGTGTCGGTTATTGTTAAAGTATTTTCCGTGAACTCAAGATCGACACTCGGCGCTTTTGCATCGTATGCATTTTTCACTAACTCCAAAACAGCGGATTCGTCATTGGTAAAGTTTTGTACACCTAAAAGTTCAGCAATGGTACTATCTTCAATGACATATTTTAAATGCTCCATAGTACTACTCCTTTATGAACATATAGTTGTTTATATCTTTGCAGGTAATACGTTTGGAGTTTCCACTTACGCTAATACCTAATGATTGGACATAATCCATGAAATTCTGGTTTTGAAGAATTTTTACTGCGTCATCCAATATAAACTCAGAATTTTTTACAGTAATAAATATTCCTGAATATGGAACGGTTTCTTCGTCAAGCATATATAACTCTACCTGCTTTGTTACTACAGTTGACATCAAAAGCTTTTCCTGCTTTAAATGTGCAAGTGCCTGTGATCGACCGTATTCAAACCACTCCGCCTGATCATCCTTTTGTCGTTTATCAAGTTCTGTCTTATAAATATTCAGATGATGCACAGCATTAGGATAATCTCTTTCAAAGGTTATTCTATCATAACGCATTAATTTCTTGTCCTTGTAGTAATATGGAAAAATAATGTACTCTTGAACTTTTCTTCTAAGTTGTTTTGGGGAAGCGGCTTTTCGTAGCACTTGTGCCTCTATTTTAGTGTCCTGGAGATCTTTTTCTGACAGGACAAATGCTTTGTTAAAAAGCGTTGCAACGACAATTGACGCATGAAAATAGTCGCCAAAACGAAGCTTTTCCTGTGGGGATTCTATTCTTTGTGAAAATATCCATTTGTCGCCCAAAGTGGAGCGGATAATGTCGGTTTTTTTAGCAACAGTCATATCAATATATGTGATAACTTCAGAGTTGTATGCTTTATCATATAAAAAGACTGTACTTGAAGTAAGTGTCCCATCAAAGAGTTCCTGACCGGGGTATTCCCTAATCAAGGAAATATGTGGATAAAGTAGCTCTCGTAGCTTTTTCCCAAAGACATTTTTATAGATATTGGCGGGCACAAGCTGCACGAGTTTTCCGGATGCATTTAAAAGTTTGATACTACGCTCTATAAACGCATAACAATAGTCAAACTTTCCATGCCTACATGATTCGTATGTTTCCCGTACTTTCTTGCGGTTATCCTCATCAATATCTTTGTATGTTATATAAGGTGGATTACCAATAATAAAATCAAATGTAATTGGACACTCCCAGAAGAGAGCATCTTCATTGTATAGAGACCACTCTACCTCAGGAATACTATACGCTTTTACCATTAAGTTTAGTTTATGGATACAAGTATCGAACAGTTCCTTATCTAACTCTACTCCATATATATCATTTTTCAAGCCGCATGAGATTGCTTCTGGTAAAATTCCTGCTGAAATACTATCTTCAATATACCTTTTCACAATAGCAATCACAATATTACCAGAACCAAAAGAGTTCTCAAGAACCTTCTTGCCTGCCAAGGCATTCTTATAATCAGCAATGTCAAGCATGCTCTCAACTATATCGGTTGGAGTGAATTTTTGGCATTTATTTTTATTTGATTTGCTATCAAGAATGGAAATCATATAACACCCCAAGATCTGAAAAGATGATTATCCGCATGGCCATTATAAGTACATGTCAATTATTCATCTGCTACTATTTCTACAATATCTTCGATCCGACAATTCAAGGCTGTACAGATTTTTAGAAGAATCTCGGTAGTTACATGGCCGTTCCGTCCCATCTTGGTAACTGAAGCTGGGCTGATTCCTGCTTTTGCACACAAATCTTTTTTCTTCATATCTTTATCAATGAGAAGCTTCCAAAGTTTTTTATAGCTGACTGCCATAAGAAGATTCCTCCATGCCAATATGCAAAATACTCTGCCAGACGGCAGAGCATTTTAGTGATTGCAGCCATACCGCCAAGGTCCATTTCCAACACCTGACAGTGTCGTATACAATAATAGCATATTCAACAGAGATGCGCAAGAAAATCCTGTGTTCGCACGATTTTTAGTTCTGTTACAGTAGCTATTTATAGGCAATTCCGTACCTATTGCGTCTGTCGGCCCTTTACTGTACAATTAAAAAATCAGAGAAATGTTCTTTAAATCCCGATTGTTAAAGTGGTTGGAATACAGATGCGCGCCTTTACAATAAACGGAAAGACCGTAGATGTTTTCTTGGAACCCGAACTAGGGACTCCAATTATATATCTCAACACCTTTGCCAGCGAGGGACAGGAGGTGTTTGAAGCTACACAGGTTGCTGGCTGCCCGCCATTCACGCTGGTCGCAATCAGTAATCCGGACTGGAACCGGGACATGGCCCCTTGGGACAGCCCAGCGGCATTCAAGATCGGGGAGCCCTTTACCGGAGGGGCAGACAACTACCTGCGGCTGCTGGCGGGAGAGATCATACCCAGGGTAGAAAAAGACCTGGCCAGTCCTCCGGCGTGGCGGGGGATCGCAGGGTACTCGCTGGCTGGCCTATTCGCTCTGTATGCCATCTATCAGACAGATGTGTTTTCCCGGGTAGGATGCATGTCCGGCTCCTTGTGGTTTCCTGGTTTCAAGGAATACGTCCTTTCCCACGAGCCGAAGCGCTGGCCGGACTGCATCTACTTCTCCCTGGGGGACAAGGAGGCCAAGACCCGTAATCTGATTCTGAAAACAGTTCAGGAAAATGCAGAGGAGATTCAGGCCTTTTACCAGCACAAAGGCATCGACACAGAGTTCCAACTGAATCCCGGAAACCACTTCGTCCAGGGGATTGAACGGACCATTGCGGGTATTCATTGGTTGCTAAGCAGATAGAGGATAGTCTCTAGCCCTTATTCTTTGAATAGGCGTGTGAAAAACTGATACGCTCGCCGCACAGAAAAGACTTGCTTAACACCCCCGGCAGAGGTACAATAGCCAAAACAGAAAGGGTTAAAATGATGGGTTATTACCGTTTTGCTTCTTGGCAGATAGGTTGCCTGTAAGAGAACATGTTTCCTTGACGACTCTTGCAGGCGGCCCGAACTGTCAAGGAGTGAACACAATTGAACAGAGACCGCAGTTACTATCGTAAGCAGCGCATGCGCACGATCCATCGCAAGGAGAATATTCTCCGCCAGCTTGGGGGTAAAGAGTTTGTTTCCGCATGGGCGCGCGGTGCTGCCGGACGGTTGTCCAAGGGGAAGATCCACTGCTCCTGCTGGATGTGCCGCAGAAAGTCGTATGACGATCCCCGAATCCGGGATAAGCGAGCGGCCATGGATGCCGCCCTGAACGACCCTACCCAATCTGAACAATTTGTTGTCATTGTTTGGATCAGGTAGGGTTGATTTTTGCCTGGAATCCTTGTTGTATCAAGGGTTTCAGGCTTTTTGCTTGTTTTTACTTGGTGTCACTTGCAAAACACAAACAGCATAAAACCGAAGTGCAAAACGTGTAATCGGCGGGATTCGAACCCCTCTGATGTCACTTCTACTTCCCTCATGCGTTGCCGTTCATGAAAATATCTTCTACTTGACATGGGGGCAAATTCTTCAATGTGCGATGTGGTCGCTGAGTATTATAGAACTCAATATAGGAGTCAACTCCTCGCTTGAAGTCCGCTTCAGATGTGTAGTTCTTACGATAGACTTCCTCTTTTTTGAATGTAGCGAAAAAGGATTCAGCCACGGCATTGTCATGGGGTTTACCGGAATTGGAAAATGATTGTACTACAGAGCGTTCATGAAGTAATTGCCGGAAACGATGAGATGTATATTGAGAACCTCTGTCGCTATGGAAAATAAGATTGGATGCTGGACCGCGTTGTTCCTACGCTATTTTGAACGCAGATGTGATCAGCTGAGTGCTATTCTTTTCCAGAATCACACACGTATAAAGATAGTGATTCCCTAACTTAAAGCAAGTGACATCACTGACCCAAATTTGATTTGGCCGGTCTGCCTAGAATTGCTGCCGGAGAATGTTCCTTTTCTTCTCCGGCTCATGGAGTTTTAAATAGTCCTGCTTGGCAGTTGTACGGATGCTGGACAACCCCATTTCACGCATTAGTTTTGCCACATATTCTGTGCTGACCTGGTGTCCGCGTTGAACAAGGATCGTACGGATCTTCTCAGCACCCAACACTTGTCGGTACTCATCGAACACCTTCCGAATCAGAACGCAGTATTCCTCACGACGTTTCTCAAACCAAGCGTTGTCCCGCTTATTGCGTAGGATATGATTGTAAAAGGTACCACGGGAAACATTCAGCGCTTCGCAGAGGGTATGGACATCGTACTGCCCATATAACACTTCCAATTCGATCAACCGCTCTTTCAATGGGGCGTGGATCGTGCAGTTGACAGTTTTCAAGATGGTGACGATGTCTTCCAACTTGGTTACTTTGCGCAAAAGCATATCATAATCTTTGATGGTGAAAGCGCGTTCCTCATCCTGTATTGCTGTGCAATATACTTTTGCCCAGCGGTAAATTGTTCGTTGACTGACTCCATATTCTGCGCATGATTTCTGAATTGATTTGCCCTGTTTGTATTCTCTGATGATGAAAGTCTTCTCTTGACCTGTGTAAATCATAATGATTACTCCTTTCACATGATATGCCATCAGCGTAACACAAGAAAGGGGGGTAATGTTGATATGGTGTGCACCCTAAAAACGGCAAAATAGATGCCCAGCAAGGCATTAAGATACGCATTAAAAGACGATTTTGCTCCAATACGAAAAGCGGATAGAACAATATGTAGATTCTGGCAAATGGCTGGGATGGATAACTTTGAATTGGAGCTTTCCAAGTGTTTGACTGGTATATCTGCAGCTCCTCCTACGGCAATAGTGCTTTTATAGCGGTACAGCAGAAAAAGCTTTGCTATTCGAAATCTCCTGGGCTGGGTCTTTCCCAAATACAGATATTTTGATAAAATATACTTGACATATTATCGGGGGAGACGTTCTTATGATTGGAGGTAGCAAATTGATTGATTCAGACTTACCGATTACTAAATCTACCGAAGACACATTAAACAGAGGTGCATTCGCTAAAAGCCTTGCAAAAACAATATTGAATTATTCCTTTCCATCTTCATTCGCTATTGGCCTATACGGAGAATGGGGTAGTGGAAAAACATCTCTGCTAAACATGGTGTTCGAAACTATAGAAGATATTGACAAGAATGTGGTAATTCTTAGGTTCAATCCATGGTTATGCTCGGATCCTAAGCAACTCATTACCCAGTTTTTTAAACAAATGGCAACTGCAATAAAGTTGAAAAAGCCGACGGCAGAAAAGGCGTGGGAATTGATTGATCAATATGCAGATATATTCGATATGGCAAGCCTTGTTCCGGGTGCAGGGGCAATTTTTACGTCACTAAGTAAAGTGCTGGCAAAGGAGGCAAAAGAGCGGGTTGAAGAACGAACAAGGGATTTACAGAAAAGCAAAGATCAAATCATTAAGAAGATGATAGAAGAAAAAATAAAAATTATTGTCTCCATCGATGACATTGATCGACTTTCTGAAGAAGAAATTATTGCCGTTTTTCAATTGGTCAAAGCAATGGCGGATTTCCCCAATACAGTTTACATCTTAGCTTTTGACTATGATGTTGTAGTTCATGCACTTAGTAAAGTACAGCATGGGAATGGTAAAGAATATTTGGAAAAAATCATTCAAGTGCCATTCGAAATTCCAGCGCCAAGTATGACAAATATTCATGATGCCCTTTTCTCCAAACTTAATATTATTCTCGGAGATGTTCCAGAAGATCGATGGGCCAAGGCAACATGGGTATGGAACTTTGTCCCGAAGTCCTGCGGGTTTGGGGAGCTCCACAACAAGCATTTTTGCTGGCCTGCGGCCCGGCAAGCAATTCGAGTGTGGGCACACTCGAATTGCTTGCCAAAACGTGCACCCTCACAAGTTTCTACCTCTCTCCAAAGTCTCCTATGAAAAACCCCTTTGACAGAGAAGAAATTTCAGACCTTACCCCTAAAATTATTTTTCCGCGCAATTCCCACACCTCTTGAAACTATGCGCCATCCCGCATATAATAATGTCTGTCGAATCAACCGCAACGCGGTTGATTCGCGCGGCAAGCGCCGCGCAATTTCATAAAAACGGCTTTTTGAACCATTTTTATGAAATTCAGCCATTGTTTCAATGCGTATATCCATTGATGTGGCGCACCACATCAATGGATGGCGCAAGGTTTTTGAGCGAAATTGCTCAAAAACCTTGCACTTGAACAAAGCCAAGGCTTTCGGCTTTGTTCAATACGCGTTATAATAGAAGCCGAACATCCACTTCTGGAGGCACAGTTATGGAATATCTCACCGTGCGGGAGATCGCGGAAAAATGGAATCTCTCAAGCCGGATGGTGCAGCAGCTCTGCATCGACGGACGCATCCCCGGCGCACAGAAATTCGGGAGATCCTGGGCCATCCCCGCCGAGGCGGAAAAGCCCCAGGACCCCCGTATTGCCCGCAGGCAGAGGCGGCAGACCGACAGCCCGCTGGACTACACCAATCTGATGCCCCTGTTGAACACGCCGTTCCAGCCGGGTAAGTGCCTTGCCGCGGTGGAGGCCATGGCGGCCGGCACCCAGCGGGATATCGCTATGGCGGAGTACCACTATTTCAGCGGTCATTCGGAGGAGGCGGCAAGGGGAGCCGAGCCATACCTCACCAGTTCGGACATGGGGGCGCGGCTGTCCGCCTGCTTTATCTATGCCTATGCCAATCTGCCCCTGGGCCGCATCCAGCGGGCGCGGTTTGCCCTGAATGAGCTCAAGGCCGCACTGGCCAGCAGGCAGGAAGGCCCGGAGATGGAGGCCGCATCTGCCTTTGTGGCGGCGGCCGGGGCGGTGCTTCTCCACCTGCCGCTGCCGGAGGACCTGCCGGAGATCCAGGGATTCCTCCCCCTGCTGCCGCCGGGCCCTCGGTCTTTCGCCCTGTATGTCTTCGCCCACTACCGCTACATTCAGGGGGACTATGCCGCCAGCGCCGGGATCGTGGAGGGAGGGCTGGCCATGGGGGCCGCCCAATATCCCATCCCCGCCATCTACCTCTGACCTGGCCCGGGCCCATCTGCTCTCCGCCTGGGAGCTGGCCAGGCCGGACGATCTCATTGAGGGGCTGGGAGAGCATCACGGACTGCTGGGCGGGATGCTGGAGGCCGTGATCAAACCGAAATGGCCGGAAGACTTCAAAAGGATCATCGACATCACCTACCGGTTCTCTGCGGGATGGCGCAAAGTTCATAACCCGGATACCGGCCACGATGTGGCGGACAACCTGACCACCACAGAGTTCGCCGTGTGTATGCTGGCGGCGCGGGACTGGAGCAACCCGGAAATTGCGGAACACCTGAAAATATCAACGAATACGGCCAAAAACCACATCTCCGAGGCCATGCGGAAATTGAACGTGGGGAACCGGAAAGACCTGAAAAAATATATGCTGAAATAGGAAAAAAATGCCCGCGGGAAACCTCGCGGGCATAGTCCATTTTGGGGGTCAAAATGGGTGATGGTATTCCATTTTTCTTTCCTGTATAATTAAAGTGCGGTCGTGGAACCACCGCCCAAAAGGGCGGCGGAGCCTGCCGCAGTAATGCAGGGAAGGAAGCGATAGGAATTTACAAAATACGTCTTGGCAAATGGGATCTATCCCCCATAATCAGGCAGACAGGCAGCAGGATAAGGCTGTCCTTTTTTCCTGCGTACAATCAGAATTTCCTAACGCCGTTTCAAGGGACGTGCTGCGTCCACGGTCATTCCGTGGGCGGAGCGCGTCCTTTTTGCGTGTTGGCAGGCCCGGCGTTTTGATACTGGCCGCCCTTGCTGCGGGTGGCCCTGGGTACGGCGGCATTTTGCCGCCGCCAACCGGGGGGAAGGTAAAATGAAACAGGCCAAACGGTATGAGCAGGGCCGTTTCCCTTTGCCGCAGCCGCCACCACTACCGTGTTGTGTATCAAATATCGGAAACGGAATAAAACAAACCATTTAAAGGAGGAAGAAGAATCATGATGAAACGCCTGACAGCACTGTTTTTATGTCTGTGCATGGTGCTGACCCTGCTGCCGGCCACGGCCTATGCCGCCATAGGCGGCCTGCTGGGCAACAGCCAGGCGGAAAATCAGGCGCTGCTGGAGCAGCTGGAGGCCCTCACCGGACAGGACGGAGAGACCATCCGGGCCCTGCTGGAGCAGTACGGCCTTTTAGACGAGAACGGCAACCTGGTCACAGACCGGACCGTGGAGCTGAACGGGGTGGAGTACACCCTGGAGGCGCTGGAGGCCCTGCTCTCTGACCCGGGCACCGACCTGAGCCAGATCGGCTATGTAGACGGGGTGCCCGTCGCCCTGGGCGATCTGTGGACCATCATCGCCATCGAGCGGCAGCTGCAATACCTCCAGGAGACCTATTTCTCCGGGCAGGTCTTTGAGGGGGAAGCGCTGGAAAACCTCAACGCTTTGATGGACCAGCTCCAGACCACGGGCATCTCCGTGGTGGGCGAGGGCCTTCAGGCCCAGTCCGCCTCCGGCGGGAAGAATCCCCTGGATGTGAGCACCTTCAAGGAACTGCAATTCGGCATACAATACGGGTACGGGCTCCAAAGAAGCATCACCAGCGGCGCCATCCGTCTGGAACCTGGGGAGGCCCTCACCCTGGATGTCGCCTACGACCCCGGCCTGGTGGGCAACTGCATCGACAGGATCGAGGTAAGCATGGGATACGCCGTTGTCACCCTGACGGCGGACAATCCCATCGGCAGGCTGGAGTATACTTCTCCTTACCAATACGACTCCCTCGATCAGCTGCGGGTCTACCTTTACGGGAAGAACCCCGACTTCAATCCCTATACCCACTACAGCTACGGCAGCCTGGCCGCGTCGCTGACCTTCTCCGACCCCACCGGCCAGGTGGTGTTCCAGGACGGCGGCACCTATTCGGACGTCCACACCCTGCTGCTGACCACGGAGCGGAAGGCGCCCGACCTGTCCACCTCGTGGTCTAACGCAGATTACACAGAGCAGCGTGAGAATGCATCGGGCACTAGCTTTATTTTCCCCATCCTGAGCAGCGCCACGGACAGCGACAGGAAGACCCAGGTGGACCGGATCAACGATCTGATCGCCATTCTCCAGGGGGCCAAGGGGACGCCCATCGACCAGAGCAACGCCGTTATCTATACCATCACGGGCGAGCTGTACCAGTCCAACAGTGATGCCAAACCTATGATTCTGCAGGAGAAGTCGGGCATTCGACTCATTCCAGACGGAGACAGGACGGTGGTGGTTCCTTTCCCAAACCCAGCCGAGTACCCTGTCCCTAGCGTTGAAAGCAACGGAAACCCCTACAAGTTTACATATTCCGCCTGGAGCAAGACGGGGACAAACGCCGTGTTTTCCACCCTCATAATCGATGAGCCGTACAGCAACTCACTCTCCAACTACTGCGCCAAGCTGGAGTACGGCATCAAAGACTGCACCGTGACCCTGGAAAACGACAACACATATCCGACGCTGCTGAGCGTCACCGCCCCGGCGGGGACCTACTACCCCGGGCAGGTCGTCCCCGTCACGCTGACCTTTGACGAGTTTGTGAAGGTGGCGGACGGCGCCGCCATCACCGTCAACGGCAATACATATCGCGCTGCGGACCTGCACATGAACACCGCGGGCAACCGGCTGGTGCTGTGGTACCGGGTGCGGCCGGTGGACTCCACCGGGCTGACCGTCTCCTTCGGCAGCGCACAGAGCTCCGGCGTCAGCGACCTCTGGAACAACGCGGTGGCGGTCGACGGTGAGACCGTGGCCGGCGTGACGCTCGTCAGCACCCAGCGGCGCAACGCCGTCACCGGCATGGAGGTGGAAGTGAAGGAGGGAGCCGACTTCGCCAGCACCGCCACGGTCTCCATCACCCTGACCAATGACACGGCGTACCAGCAGGATATCATGAGCTACAACAACATAAACGGCGTGCTGCCCTTCCGGGCGGCGATCTATGGGGACAATACAGTGGACTACCTGCCCATCAAGCTGCAGGACGACGGGTCTGGTAATACCGTCTTTGCCACGGATCCCTATTCCATGCCGGTGGGGACGGATGCGACAAACTTGTACCACGCCGTCCTCCAGGTCAACGAGGGCACGGCGGACAACCCCAATTGGATCGAGCTGTCCTGGTTGGACAAAAGCTTCTCCAACTCCGCCATCTACAACGTGACCCGCGTGTGGATCTCCTCAAGCGCCGACACCGAAAGCGGCGCGAACACCCGCGCCACCATCGACGCGGCAACCCAGAGCACCTATCCCACCCTGACCGCCCGCCTCTACGCCACGGGTGGGAATACCCCCACCTATACCACGGGGACATGGACCTATGAACGTCTGGACGGAAAAACCGGAGAGTTGGTTACATTTGAAAAAGTTAACCAAAATGACGACACACAAGTTGTAGTCACCCCAGTCAGCGGCCTCACGGACTACGGCTGGATCCGGTGTATCTTCACCGCCGACAACGGCACCCCGGATGATGACAGCGACGACGTGGTCAGCACCGACTTTCGGGAGTTCTATGTGACCCCAGGAACGACGGCCTATCTGAACTTCTCCTCCGACACCGTGACCACACAGCGGTACGCCGCCTTCACCCTCCGCTGGAACAGCAACCTGGATACTTTTGCAGACGAGGAAAACCCCATCCAGTATACCGTCAAACTCTATCAGGGGGACTTCACCGGCGAGAACGCATCGCTGGAGGATCAGACCCCGGTGGACGCCTATACCGTTGAGGGCACCCACAGCGTCGAGTTCCCGGCGGGGATGCTGTCGGCAATGCCCGCGGAGAGCGGCGGCGTGGCCTACACCGTGGTGGTCTCCGCCCCCGACCCGCAAAATGAGGGCAAGCCCCTGTCCGCCCGGATGGGCATTCTTTTGGAGACCCAGCCCGTCACCGCCCGGCTGATCCGGCCGGCGGACCTCTACATCACCGACAAACATGGGCCTGTGGAGATCGGCTGGGAGCTGGAGGGCCTGACTGAGGGGCAGGCCGCCACCTTCACCATCCAGCGGGTGCGGACGAACAACAACGTTGAACCGATCACCTCGTTCCCTGTCAATGAGGCAAAAGGCAGCTACACGCTGAACCTGTCGACGGTGTCGACAGCGAGTGCGTCTGGCCTGAAGGACACCTATCAAGTCACCCTCACGGTGGACAACGGCGACCAGGCCCCCAGCACCGACGCCTTCGCCCTCCATGTCTACAACAGCAGCGCCCTGTGGCTTGTGGACGAGAAGGGAGACCGGATTTCCAATGGCGTTCTCGAGATGGACAACGACAGCCAGGTCATGAACTACTACGCCGGCAGCACGGCCTTCCAGAACGCGAGCACGGAGAAGATCCTGGCCCTGCGGCAGCAGCTGGGATTGCTGGAGTACATCGGCGTCAACTACGATCAATACAGCTGGAACTCCTTCCGGGACGGCATCCGCTGGGCCACCAGCACCGACGCCATCTCCATCAACTATAAGCAGGGCGGGCTGTACGAGAACATCAAGAACTTCAGCTACGACACCTACCTGCCCGAGCTGCTCATGGGCATCTCCGCCAGCGAGGACGGCTTCGCCGTCGTCACCGCCACCCACGCCGCCACCGGTATGACCACCAGCGTCACCGTCAGCGCCTCCACCCTGAAGGACAAGTTCTACCTGTTCCAGGTGACACCGGCGGCGAAGACCACCCTGAGGTATACCAACGGCGCTGGCCGGCCAGTAACGGTCACAACCAACGCCGACGGCGTGCTGGCCCTCTACGAGTCCTCAGGCATTGCCAGCGACGTGCAGCTCAGCTCCCAAACCGCAGACGGCACGGAGTACCTGGGCACCATCGAGCAGGCGGAGCTCCTGTCCGGCGAGCGGGACGCCACCAAGCTCCAGCTCTACCCCCTGAACACCTTCCGCCTGCGGGAGGCCGCCAAGGTGGAGCTGACCCTGGTGAAGCCCGACGGCTCCCCCCTGACCGGTTCCACCGTCACCGTCCGGGGCGGCGTGTTCAAAAACGGCGTGTTCTGCGGCAGCGCCGGCCTGGGCGACAGCCGGGACACCATCGAGGAGGGCGGCGCGGCCCAGCGGGAGAACGGTACCACGTTCACCACCGACGCCAATGGCAAGATCACCGTCTACTTCAATCCCAGCCAGTTCACGACCGCAAAGGAGCCTGTGCCCGGCCTGCTCCCCTCGGACCAGATCCAGTATGTGCTGGAGATCAGCGGCATTTCCAATGACGCCTATTACCCCCTGTTCCAGACCGTGGACGGCGCCGTCAGCCCCCTGAAGGAGATGCGCACCGCCTCCGGCGTGGTGGTGCTGGAGGAGGTGCCCGCGGGCGAGGCGAACAAGCCCTTCATCGCCCAGCAGACCGTCACCTATTCCGATGCCAGCGGGCGGACGGGCCAGGCCATGGACGTGCGCCGCTCCACCGGCTTTGTGGGCCCCAACCGCTCCTTCCCCACCGCCGTGCTGCACACCACCGTGCTGGCCTGGGGCGCGAAGGCGGAGAGCGAGTACACCGCCAATCAATACGACCTGAAGATCGTGGACGAGAACGGCTATGAGCCCAGCGACCTGAACCGCAGCACGACCCTCTACCCCTTCGCCTCCATCCCGGTGGTGGAGTGCGACCTGACCCTCCGCGCCGACAACATGACCAAAGCCGGCTGGGTGGGCGACGGGGAGGACATCGGTCTCAAGGCCCGGCTGAGCCAGTGGAAGGATCAGGGAGAGGGAGAGGACCCGGCCTTGACCCTCCTCCGGGAGATCACCCTGCCCTTCCGGGCCATCGACCTGACCAACGTGCCCCAGGTGGATCAGGACGAGAACGTCACCGGCATGCTCGTCAACATGTCGGCGGCCTCCGCCCTGGAGGCGGCGACGAGCGCCTTCACGGACATGATGGGCGATAAAGCGGTCGGGAAGCTGGCCAATGGCCTGCTGAACATCACCGGCGGCATCAACAGCAGCAATTTCAAGATGCTTGTCACCCCCAGCGACGACCCCACGGTATTCAACGCCCTGATCTGGGCGGGCTATGACAAACTGGAGCTGGCGGACGTGGACTACTCCAATAACGGCGTGGCCGTGGGCCTCTACTCCGGCGAGTTCGAAGTGGGCCTGCCCAGCCGTGACAAAATCAGCGACATGGCCCGGGGCACCTACCTCCCGGTGAGCCGGTCCAGCAAGCACCGAATCTCGGTGGAGTCTACCGGCGCGGATCTGAAGCTCCAGCTGGAGGGCTTTTACGAAGCGGAGATCCGCTACGACCGGGAGACCGGTGAGTGGAAGGTCTACACCAAGGGCGGCGGCTTCACCGCCGGCGTGGGTGTGGAGTTTGGCTTCGATGTCAACACCATGGCGGGCCCCGTGCCCCTCACCGCCTCCTTCCGGGTGGGCGGCGCCGTGCAGCTCAGCTTCCAGACCGCCCTGCGCTACAACCAGGGGGACGACCCGGTCAACGACTTCCTCACCAACCTGCGCCTGAACGCCTATGTCAAGGCCTTCGGCGGCGCCGGCTTCGACTACTCCATCGTAGCCCTGAAGATCGGCCTGTTCGGCGAGCTGAGCGTGGACAGCCAGAACAAGTTCCTCACACGGGAGGAAAACGGGGATCTGCGGGGGCAGCAGCTGACCTTGAACAGCCGGGTGGGCATCAAGTTCGTAGTGGAATGCCTCTTCATCTCCTATGAGGCGGTGCTGGCCTCCGTCGACTACCAAAACGCTTGGGATTACAACGACTGGAAGGCAATCGACGAATACTGGAGCGGCGCCGGCACTGGCTTCTCCCTCCAGAGCCTCCGGTACGCGGCGGCCGCAAACGGCCTGGCCGTGGCCTCCGCCACCGCCACCCTCCAGAGCCGGGACTATCTGGAGCAGTACGCCCGCACCTGGGGCGAGCCCCAGGCCCGCATGGCTCTGTTCAGCCTGGACACCAGTAACGGGCTGGCAAACCTCCAGACCAACGCCAACCCTACCTCCTTCCCCGAGATCAGCGACGACGGGCAGGTGCTGGTCTATATCAGCGACAGCAACAACAGCAGTATTTACGCCAGCCGGGCCCATTACAGCATCCTGAGCAACGGCAGCTATGGAGCATCCAGCGAAATCACTGGCCCCGCTGATTTCACCGGATTCGGCGACAGCGACGTGGACATCGCGGGCACCGGCAGCTTCGCCGCGGCGGCCTGGGTGCGGCTGAGTAAGAGCTTGCCGCAGGATGCCGGCGAGAAAATCACCCTGGCCGACCAGAACACCCTGATGAACGGCGCGGAGATCGTGGCGTCCATCTACAGCAACGGCTCCTGGACCTCCAAGCGCCTGACCAACGACAGTGCCCCCGACCTGGCCCCCGCCGTGGCGGCGAACGGCAGCAAGGCCGTGGTGTTCTGGCGCAGCGTGGTCAGCAACGCCGAGTCCACCGGGAATGCGGATGCTCTGCTGGAATTTGACGCCCGGGACTGCCTCATGTACAGCGTCTACAGCAACAATGAGTGGAGTGAGCCCGCCATGCTCTACAACGGCTCCAACGGCTCCGTCAAGGCCCTCCAGGCCGCCATGCTCCCCGACGGCACCGCCGTCGCGGTGTACACCCTGGACCGCACCGGGGTGGATGCCTCCGGCAACTACAGCAGCTACGAGATCGGCTACACCATCGTGACCGCCGGGGGCGAGCTGGGGACCACCATGCTGGCCACCAGCGACACCGATTTGGACGAGAACCCCCAGGTGGTGACGGCAAACTTCGGCGTGGACGACAACCGCTTCGTCATCGGCTGGCACAGCCTCCAGGAGGACGGCGAGAGCAACATCCAGATGCTGGCGGTGGATGAAAACGGCGCTATGACCAACGACTTCCCCGCCTCCCTGACCGCCCTGATCCGGGACGGCAGCGCCGCGGTGAACGGCAATTTCCGCTTCGCCTCCATGGGCCAAGGCGACGGCATCGGCAACCTGACGGTCCTCTGGAGCGAGACCGTGGAAGACGAGACCACACCCCAGGGCCTCACCGTGGCGGCTCACAGCGAGCTGAAGGCAGCCAAGCTGCTGCGCAGCGACGATGCCAATTACCGGCTGTCCGCCCCTCTGGAGGTGGCGGTGCTGCCGGGCAACAACCTGGCGGACCACTTCAGCGCCTATCTCAGCGGCGATCAGGTCAAGGCGGTGATCCAGGCCACCGAGTACAGCAACGCGAATCAGAAGGAGATCGAAGGCGTCTTGGTCCCCGGCGAGGAGACCAAGCTCTACACCGCCACCTCCCAGTTTGAGAAGTATGCGGTGGAGGTGGACGCCATCGGGGTGGACTATGAGAACCTGGCCCTGAACAGCCTGACACCCATCCAGTTCCAGATCCGCAACACGGGCCTGGAGGCGGTGAGCGGCCTCAAGGTCACTGTGGCCGGAACGGAGACCGCTGCGCTGACGGATTCCCTCCAGCCGGGAGAGAGCGCCACCCTCACCGTCTGGCACGATGTGGGCGGCACAGTGAGCAATCCGGACTATGCCATCTCCGGTGACAACAACATCGGCAAGAGCGGCACCGTCTATCTGGACTACCCGGACGTCGGCATCTCCCAGATGAAGGTGCTCAAGGAGGAGGCGGGCAAGCGCACCATCGCCATGACCCTCTACAACGCCTCCGCCGCCACCCTGGCTGGGAAGAATCGGACCGTCAACCTGGCCTTCTACACCAACAACCTGCTGACAGAGAAGGCCACAGTAACCTGCAACACCGACGGTGTCGCCGTGTCCAACAATACGATCACCATCTCCGGCGAGACCAACCTGGCGCGCATCGACGGCGGCGCCTTCACCCTGGTGCTGACCTACGATGTGGGCAGCTATGTGAAGAACACGCTGGAAGAGGAGGAGATCCCCGACAGCGGCGTGTACCTGTACGCCGACGCCTGGACGCAGGGCAAGGTGGGGACCCAAACAGAGCCCCAGCGCCTGCCCGAGGCCCACAGCGCCGACAATCAGACCGCCGTCCTCCTCACCGGCGCCTACGCCCGCACCGGCCACCAGGAGACCAGCCTGAACGTGGAGCAAGGGACGGACGCCAACGGCAACACCACCGCAGAGATCACCCTGACCAACAACTGCCTGCAGGAATACGAGGGCGGGAACCTGCTCGCCGTCCTGCTGAACGAGCAGGGCGAGCCGCTGGAGAGCCAGATCGTGAACGGCGTTGCGCATAACCTCGCCGGAGAGATCTCGGACAACACTCAGAAGATAAGCTTCGGCCAAGCGGGCCAGCGGGTGCTGGTATATCCCATCCTCGTGGACGAAATGCTCCGCTTCGAGGGCCTGCCCATCACGGCGGAGGACTTCAGGCTCACCTCCGAAAACAACTGGGAGCTGACCTATCAAATCCTGGAGACCGACAGCGCCCCAAATCTGTTGATCACGGCCTATTCCCAGGATGGCGTCCAAATCGGCGGCGAGGATCTGAAGACCGGCGGCGCTGAGGCTGTCAGCCTTCAGGAACTGAAATGGGAGAATGCGGAGCGCAAGACCATTGAGATGCAGGTGGGGAACAAGTACTATACCCTGACCCTGCTGCCCCAGGATGACGGTACGGTTTACCCCCAGGAGCCGCACATCACCACCCAGCCCCAGGACGCCGCCTACTCCTTGAACGAAACGCCAAATTCCCTGACTGTGGAGGCCCAGGTCTCCGACGGCGGCACCCTCAGTTACCAGTGGTACAGCTGCGACGAGCGGGGTCATGACATAACATTTATTCCCAACGCCGCCGAGGCGAGCTACACCCCGCCCACGGACCAGCCGGGCACCTACTATTACATCTGCGGCGTGACTAATACTCTCCCGGATGGCCTGTCTAAAACGGCATACAGCCAGATTGTAAAGATTGTCGTGACGGATGGGACGGCTCTGCCGGAGGTGACGATCACCTTTAACGCCGGCAGCGGCAGCGTGTCGCCCGGCACTGCAAAAACGGTGAACAGAAAGCTCTCCAATCTGCCCACTCCCACCCGGGAGGGGTACACCTTCAACGGCTGGTTCACCGCTCCCACCGGCGGTGTGGCAGTCACCACCGATACCACCTTTCCTTCGGATACCACCCTCTACGCCCGGTGGACCAAGAACGGCGAAGAGCCTGGCGATCCTGACCATGGCGGCAGCAGCGGCGGTGGCGGCGGCTCCAGTTACCAGATCACCGTGGAAGACAGCAGCAATGGCCAGGTCACAACGGACCGGAAGACCGCCTATGCGGGCAGCACCGTTACGCTGACCGTCACGCCGGATGACGGCTATGTGCTGGATACCCTGACCGTCACCGACAGCCGGGGCAACGAGCTGAAGCTGACCGACAAGGGCAGCGGCAAGTACACCTTCACGATGCCCAGCTCCAAAGTGACGGTGGAGGCCAGCTTCGCGCCCCTGACGGGAGAGGTGGAAGATCCCTGCGACGGCGGAGCAGATTGCCCCTCCCGCGCCTTCACCGACCTGAGCACCACCGCCTGGTACCACGAGGCCGTGGACTACGTTCTGGTGGGCGGCATCATGGGTGGCTACGGCAATGGCCTGTTCGGCCCCAACGACTCCCTGTCCCGCGCCCAGCTCTGCCAGATCCTCTACAACCGGGAGGGCAAGCCCACCGCAACTGGAAGCAGCCCCTTCACCGATGTGGCCGATACCGCATGGTACGCTGACGCTGTCGTCTGGGCCAGCTCCAAGGGGATCGTGGGCGGCTACGGCGGCGGACTGTTTGGCCCCAACGACCCCATCACCCGGGAGCAGCTTGCCGCCATCCTGTGGCGGTATGCCCAGTACAGGGGCTATGATGTGTCCATCGGGGAGGAAACCAACATCCTTTCCTACACCGACGCCTTTGCCGTGTCCGAGTACGCCATCCCCGCCATGCAGTGGGCCTGCGGCACGGGCGTGGTAGGCGGCTATGAGGACAAAACCCTCCGGCCGCAGAACACCGCCACGCGGGCGCAGGTGGCGCAGATGCTCAAAAACTTCTTTGAAAACCTGAAGGGAAACATCTGAAAATTGGCGTTCCTTTTCTCAGGGTATAGACAAAGAAGATGCAGACGATTTTGAATAAGAACCAATAAAACTTTTGGAAAGAGCGGGACGGTCCTTGCCGTCCCGCTCTTTTTTTGCTGAAGTGATGTATTCAACCAAAAGCTCCTTCAGGGTATCCAATCCAAACACAGATGTGCACCACATTTTTTCAAATTTCTATTTTGGGGCCTTTGCTGTCCGTTCTTTGGGACATCTCTTTTTGTATCCTATAAGCATGATCCGATAGGACTCACGAAGGAGAGGTGTCAGAGATGTATATTCTAATAGATATGGAGTGGATCACAAACCGCTATGGTGATCATTGGCCGACACAGCTTGCGGCAATTCGTGTCAACGAAAACTGGCAGACAGTGGATTCCTTCTCTGTCCTCTTCCGTCCGAAGGATATCACATTCCAGCAGTGGAACCACATGGCCTTCTCAGGATGGGCCCGAGAAGATTTCCTCAATGCCGATAGCCTCTACTCGGCTCTGGATGCTTTTGAGCATTGGCTGCTGCCAGGCGATATCATCTGCTGGTGGCACAAGGAGGCCAGCGACCTCTTCAACATGTTTACCAAAGCGGCATAGATCCGTGATCGCGCAGCAAATGTACTGCTTCTCGACGAATACATCTGCGGCTTTTTAGCCGGTCAAAAAGACTCTGTCGGCAGTCCCTATAAACTTTGTGCTGCGAGAGGCATTGAGACTCCGGAGCCGGCACATTGCTCCTGTAATGATGTCCAGGCTATGCAAGCCCTGGTGATGGGTATTGGGTTCGGGCAGCGGAACCTGCAGCAGCCGCCTAAGAAATGGGTCAAAGAGCGCGGGAACACGAAAAAGTATCATACGCAGCCCCGCCTCTTCTTATCGCTTAAAGACACCTTTGATTATATCATGCGGCACGATAGCAAGTTGATTGAAGATCTGGTGCCCCAAGACAAGCAGGAGCAAGCTTTGGCGATGTGCTGACAGAATGGGGCGCGGCAATGGTTGCTGCTCAGACCAGAAAGCTTCTGAAGTGCGAGTGCTCTATCGCATATCATAGGTGTTTTACCTGAACTATTATATTGGAGCTTTGGTCTCTTCAACTGCAATCAAACAAATGAAAGATGGAACTATGATAGCCGCCCGTTTGCACGGTTGATGAGATGGACCAGGGCAGCAAACCGGTTCGAGCTTTCAATGGTGGCTGCATGATACCCTTATATGGGTGATGCGCCACGCACACTGAAAGAAGATCTGACTGCCCATGAGTGAGAAAGGGACGATAACAATGCTGCCAAAAGAATTATTCCTCAGTTCGATTGAGAAAATCCGCCAACAGGAATCTCGCGTTGAAGAGTTCAACAAGGCACTCGGAAAAATGTGCAGCGGATTTCCCGGCTTCGACAATGATAATCTATTTTTGATCGCCTTGCGGGATTTGCTAAAGCATGATATGCAGGATGAGTATGATTACATCGATTGGTGGCTTTATGAAGCACCGGATGCTGGTTATACCATATGGCGGGATGAAGACGGCAAGGAGGTCAGTGTTGATCTTACCAGGCCAGAGGCTCTCTATGATTTTCTGGTTCAAAATGCAACTGATGTTAGAATAGGCGAGTAACATCATCAAAGCATGGGCGGCGGATCCCCCTTGCTATAGCTATAGGGAGACACCCGCCCCTTCATCATATTGAGTGGGGTTTATTTTTGTGGTATGATCTTTCTAAAAATTCACAAATCCACTTTCCATCTTATCCCAAAATCAAAACCTTTTAATTTTCCGACGAGATCTCAAGCTTTTTCGTCTCTATAAGCGGCCTTGAACCGGGCGTTGTTCTCCAGCAGCTCCTCCAGCGTGACGGGCATAAAGCCATTGATGTCCACCCCGGCATTGAGCATGAGGGGGGAGCGGCGGATCAGCGGCCAAAATTCCACAGATGTATCGTTGTGAATGTGTCCAAACACCATATAGCTCCTGCGCTGATGTGGCCAGGCCATCATAGGATAATGGCAGAGCACGCATTTCCGGCCACCGTCCACCAGAAAGAGCATCGGCTGGACGCTCTCAAAATGGCCGCGCAGCTCCGGCCTCCGGAGCCAGCGCCGGTCATGGTTGCCAACAATTAAATGCTTTTTCCCATTCATCCGCCGCAGATGCGCCTCCAGCGGTTCCGCCCGAAGGGCCAGGTCTCCCAGAATATAAACAGAATCTCCGGCGTTTACCCGGCAATTCCAGTTTGCTATCAGGGCCTCATCCATTTCCTCCGCTGTTTGGAAGGGCCTGCCGCACAACCGGAGCACATTGGCGTGGCCAAGGTGCAGATCTCCCGTATAGTAGATCACAGTTCACTCTCCTCATGCTTGTCTCAATGTGCAGGCCCGAGCCTTCCGCAGCTGCGTCCCGGCTCACGAACGGATCAGCTTCAGGACTCCGCAGCTGTCCGGGCCGCTGTCGATATAGTCCCCCAGCAGGATCAGCTTGTCCTCTGAACCCTCGTCCAACACGGTGTGCAGATTTCCAAGCTGGTCAAGCCGCCTGCAAAACTCCTGGTAAAAGCCGTGGATATCGCCCATACAAAAAATCCTGCCCACTGATATCGCCCTCCCCGTACTTCTATTTATTCCAGCTCCTCATAGTCCTCATACAGAATATGTACCCTGCCCAGATCACAGGTCACATGGTAGTGCCCCGCATACCAGCCCTCATAGACCAGCTTTCGCTCGATCCCATCCAGCCATTCCTCTGTGGAGCGGTCCACTGTGCTCTGATCGATGGTGGGCAACAGGGCGTGGTGGGGAATATAGCCCAGCGGAACTGTGTGGGAAAACACGTAATCCACCTGCCAGCCCAGCTGTTCCAGCTTCCGCTCCACAGTCTTCTTCGTGCGTTCATCCGGCTGCTCGGTAGAGAACCAGCGCTGGCCATTGGCCAGCCGGTAGTATTTATCCACACTGTACGCCCCGCCGATGACCAGCGCCTGCTTGCCGCCGAAGTCATAGACCTCTCCGTCCTGGGCAAACAGCAGATTGGGATAATCCGATTCCATCCAGACCATGCCGCCGTGCCAGAGCCGCTCTTCGTATCCGTGCAGTTCCTCGGGTCGCTCCTCGTGATTGCCATGGATACAGAAAAGGGTAACAGGCAGGCAGGAGAGCCGCTCCTTCAGCTCCACGTCCCGTTCGTCCAGCCAATAGTTGATGCCAGCGTCCCCCAGGATGATCATGATGTCCTCTGTTGTGGTGTCGTACTCCTCGCAGAACTCCTCAATGCGGTCAAACTCTCCGTGGGTATCTCCAGTTAAAATCACCATGTGCCGTTCTCCTTTTATTTGTGCGATTATTTCACCGTTTCTCATTCGCTGCGGGGCTTTTCCGACAGCATGATCTCCATGCAGCGCCAGAGGAGTGAGCTCCCCTCCACGTCAAATTCGCTTTTGATAACTCCAAAGCCATAAAGATACCGGTTGTCATAAGTATGGGGCACATCCGTGATCGATTCAAAATTCTCGTAGGTCAGCGTTTCCAGCATACACACAGAAATCCGATCGATCACGGAACAGAATTTTCGAATTTCTCCAAAGGTAATGACGGGATAGTCCATAGGCTTTGCCCCTTCCTCTTACACATAAAATTCCTCCAGAGTGCCCAGACACAGACACCCCAGCCGCCCGCCGAAACCGCAGCCACAGTCGATGGCAATCTGCGTCCCCCGGCGGATGATATCGCTTGCCGGCGGTTCTCCCATTTTCTGGTGTAGCAGGGGAGTGGGCGTGTGCCCATAAATCAGATGCCGGCCCTCGTAATAGACCTGGCGCGGAGAGGGCCGGGCAAACAGGAAGTCCTGCAGGTCATAATCCTCCAGGGGCTTATCTGGCGAAAAATGCTCCAGTCCAGCGTGGACCAGGACAAAGGAACGGCCTCCCGCCGTCACCTCGGCGTAGAGGTCCATGTCCCGAATGTACTCCAAAATCTCCTCCCGCTCCTCCTGCCGCAGCTGCTTCAGCGCACGAAGCGTGGGGCTGCCACCGTTGCCGATCCACTCGCTGAGGGCGGCAATCTGATCTTCACCCAGCGCGGCAAGGCTCTGATCGGTGACTTCCTGCATCAGCCAGGGCAGGCACATAGCGGCGGTAAACTCGTGGTTTCCCAAAATCGGGACGACATTGGGGCGGCACATCATGTCCAGCAGGATTTTACAGCCGTCCGGGCCCCGGTCGATCACGTCCCCCAGAATATAGAGGGTGTCTGTGGACTTGAATTGAATGGTCTCCAGCATGGCGAGGTACTTGTCATAGTGGCCGTGCAGGTCAGAACAGACATAGATCATACGGGCTCCCCTATCATCTGCCTGGCCAGGCTTTCCAGAGCCTCGGGATCGCTCTTTCCCTCCAGCTTTTTCTTTATAGAAATAGCGATCCGGTTGCCGCGGGCCAAAATCCACGAGGAGGCGTTGGTGAAAAATTGCTTGAATTGGCCTTCTTCCTGAGGCCGTACCTCTCCTAAAAAGTGTTTTTCCCACAGAGGCTTTGGCTCTCCGTAACCGCCGCCCTCTCTCTCTTTGACAAAATCCTGAAGGAAATTGCGCTCCACAAAGTCATCCCAGCCTGTCTGTCCTGTGCCATGCCAGTCCAGCCAGCACATGGTCCCCCCGTATTGAAACAGCTCCTGCCATTTTTCCCCGCAGCTCTTGGCCCCGTCCATATAGTGCCGGTAAATTGCCAGCAGCGCCAAATCCCAGTAATCACTGACCAAGCTGTTTCGCCGTATGTTAAAGCTCGGTACCAGAGGGACTGGAATGAAGTTTCCAATTGTATATACGACTTTCATAAACTCCGTGATGTAGGATGGAAGGGGTTCCGTGTAGTTTTCTGGGTTACTGAGAAATTCCATCAACTTCCTGGAGCCACGAGGGATAGGGCTTTTAAAATATGGCTCACCGTGTTCACGGATAAACTTATTCAGCGTTGTCTGCCAGGAATTCATCGTATCGCCGCGATAATAAATGCCGCCGCTGAAAATCATGTATTCATATTCCCCGAAGTTTAACGGCTCAATGCTCCCCGACGGAAGCATTGTTTTCTGGTAGAGCAGATTGGCGAAAAGAGAGGCATCGTAGTCATAGTTAAAAGGGTTCGCCCACTTTTTCCCAATTACAGTTTTCACCACGATGTTTGCAGTCTCTTCGTATGTTCTCCAATCGGTATCTAAGCTCTCCCGTACGGTTTCTCTCAATTTTGATTCAGGCCTTCGTGCATCGTTGACAACGCGGCTAAACTCGTAGTCCCGCACGTCAAAGGTACACAGGTCACGTGCCTCCATCTTATACAGGTAATTGAAAATAGGCAGCATTTCTTTTTTCATTTTTTCCGTCATACTCTACGCTCTCCTTTCTAATTGCCTGTTGCTACATCTTGCTTCTTACTCTAATATGCCGGATCACAATATCCGCCTCCTCCTGGGGCTCGAACCACTCTGGGTGCTGGCCCGCCTCCTGCGCGTACAGGTGGAAATCAGGACTCCAGATGTTCAAAAACTTCCGTGGATAGCTTCCGTTTCGGTCCAACATCGTAAAAGCGCAGTTATCGTAGTCCTCCACCCGGATGTTCAGGCCGGTCTCTTCATAAAACGCCTGCAAGGATGCCTCATTTTCAACCCCTGGGATCAGCGCGAGCAGTTCGTTCACGCCCCTCACATCGCGGTTCTTCCTCAGCTCAATGCCATGGAGGCCCCCGTCTTCCTCCGGGTACAACTCCAAATACGCCTCCACCTTCTCAAAATTGTTGATTAATATCCTCTTGCTTATTTGGTATCTCGGATGCTCTGAAATCATGCATTTCACCTCTGACGCATGTACGACAGCCAGCGAGTCAGGCAGCTCCCGGTATATTTCCGCAAGGATCTCCTGATCCCGCTCCGCGTCATAGGGCCTGCTCAGCTTATCCTTTATTGCCTCGACCAGCGCCTCATGAAACCAATCGCTGAGGCCGTTATGGAAACATTTCTTTGCCAGCAGCTCACCCGTGTTGGAGTTTACATAGAGCAGGTTGATCTCCGGTGTCTCATCCGCATAATACGCCATAAACTCTTCTTTGGACAGCACAGCCGCCTTGTGCGGCTGGTAGACCGTATGCATGCAGGGGATCCCCCCTACCCGAATCGCCACTAAAATCTGCCCGCGATAATAGTGCAGGCAAAACAGGAACGGAAACTCATTTTTAAAGCACTCCACTCTTCGCTGTATTGGCTCCGCGGCGGATACGATGATCGTGATCCGATTTTTATCATCAAAGTCCATACGTGTGTCGTTCGATCCAGGTCTGACAAATTCCGGATATTTCGTCCCGACGGTATATAAATTCATATAAGCGCTCTACTCCTATTCTAATTCCAATATCAATCACTTTCCCGTTTCCGCTTCTGTGGCGAAAGGCGCATCGCCCTCTGACAGCGATCCATGTTTCTTTACGCACTCCCTATTTTTTCTGAACCCTGTCCCTCTTCCCGCGCTCAACCACACTGGCGATCCAAACCAGTTCCTGGGTGCTGTATTCCTGCTCCCATTCCTTCGGGATCGAAAAGCCCTCCGCATGGTTGTACGCACACAGAAGGACAGCGTCAAAAGTATGCGCATGGTCATCCTGTCCATTGGCGTTAAAATGGAAGCAAAGGTTCGTGGAGGTCAGCGCCTGGCAGACCCATTCGATGCTTCCAAACTCCTCGATCACTGCCGGCGCGGCATAGACCTGATACCGCTTGTCATAGTAGATCCCAGGCGGGAGCCTTCCATACTCCCGTCTGAAATATCTCATCTTCCGCATACGGCGCGGTTTCCAAAAAAGAAGCTCCGCAAGCCGCAAAAAAATCATGTTCTGCCTCCTTTTCCCCGCGGATGATTTCTTCCCGCCGTATGCCGCGCCGCTCCAGCGGATATGCTCTTTTGCCGTTCTTCCCGAAAAGGCCACCCGCCCCATTTCCGGGGTATGCTTCGGCATTGGCACGCTCCCCGGACCTCGGGACGTTTCCCGAGACCGGCTCCTGGCGCTGCTTCCCCTGCCGGGGCTCCTTTCAGACGGTCATCTGATTTTCAAGGTGCATTGGGCGTTTACGTCCCTATTACAACATACAGATAGTCGGATTTTTCCGACCTTAATCCTCCAAACCGTATTTTCTATTTAAATTCTTTATTTTTTTAACGACTTGCTTCCGAACCGCCTCCGGCTCCAGTACCTCCACCCGGTCGCTGTACTGCAGCGCCCAGTTGACCATGGCAAAGGGGCTGCACCTCACCTGTACGATATCTCCATAGGGGGGCTCCGCTTCCGTCCGCTCATAGCGGAAGGTATCGCCAAACCAATCATACAGAAAAGTGTAATCCGGCCGGCGGCGTTTCGCTGAAGCTTCGTTCTGGCCGCCGCTCCGGAGGATCCGCAGTGTGACAGGCACGGGCTTATCAAAGGACATGTTCAGGTGGTGGAGCGGAAACTCCTCGCTCCAGGCCTGGGGCAGATTCTCCACCTGCCGTTTCTCCAGTGCCCGTTCTCCCTTGTGCTGCTCGTCCTGTCCCGGTATTTCCAGCTCTGTCATCAGGTCTATCCGCCAGATGGACATCCGCCGTTCCGGGCCGCTGTCCCGGCAGATCTCCTTACAGGCCAGAAGATAATACCGGCCTCCGTTGGCCACAATATAGTAAGGGCTGACGGTATCCTTCTCTGCCCGGACCGGCTCCAGTTCCTTTTTCCGGTTGTATCCGTTAAACCGGAAGCTGATGCGCACTCTGTCATCGATCGCCCGCTGAATCAGCAGCAGGTTCTCCCGCAGCAGCTCCCGATCTGCCAGAACGGTTTCCCGGACAGTACAGACATGCTTGGGCCCCTTTTTGTAATATTTTGTGGTAAGCTGCTCCTCGATCTTTCCAATCAGCCGGTTCGCTGTCCGGGTATCCAGAGTTTTGGAGAACAGAACTCCCTCAATCAGTGCGTTGACCTCCTCATAGGAAAATGTGTGCCGGTAGTGAAGTCCCCGGATGGGCAGCCTGCGCTCTTTTTCACCGTACCCGTGTTCGTCTTCTGCCTCGTCTGCGTCTGCTTCGTCATCACCGCCATACCGTTTCTGAAACGCCTGATAAATGACCTTCCATTCCTCCTGGGGCCTTACCATTCCGCTTTCCTCACAGTTCATGGCCAGCGCCATGTTAAAAATAGTATCGTTGAAGGTCTCCTTGTCCTTCACATACCGCCCCATAACGGGGTCCCTCAGCATCTCCGCCCGCGTGACGGGGTGCTCCGGATCGGAATTTATCCGCAGGTACTCCAGGATTCTCCAGCTTCGCTCAAAGCTCTTTGGCCGGTCCGACATTCTATCTCCTCCTTACGGCAGTTCTGCCTCTTCCGTGGAATGCTTTGCCTGGCTTATAGGTACAGCACAATAAAATCCACTTGTGGTGGTAATTGCATCATATCTCACATCTCCAGTGCTGAAAGGAACATCGCATCGAGTTCCTCCCAATCTTTGATAGTTTCTCTTGGATACTGTTCTACCAGGGCTCGTACCTCTGCGATGCTCTGATCCATGTACTCGTTCAGGCCATCAACTCTCGGGATCATTTTGATTTCAGGAGAGTTCATCTTGAGCTCAAGCAGGTCCTTAACGGTATCTTTCAGATATTCCGGAAGCTGAAACGAACATCATAGTCGCTGTCCGGGGAGGCAAAGCCCCAGGCACGGCTTCCGGATTCAACTGCCAACAGGATACGGCAGTTTTCCCGCAGTTCGATTTCCTTGAGTTTTTCTTTGATTAAAGCTTCCACAGTAAACACCGCCTTTCATAGTTCAGAATTAGTCCTTATTATTTTACAGGTAAACACCTCGCTTAGCAATACTGAAGCCTCGCCGGGACGAAAAGGGATATGTCACAATGGGAATAAAAGACTTTCTGCTGAACGGCAACAGCTTGGAGCTATAAGAATTGCGCAGGCGGAGGAGCACATCATGATTTATTATGACAAGGATAGTGATCGCGTCCTGCCAAATATGTAGATATTAGATCGCTTTGAATGGCACAATCGGGAGGTTGGAATATGGAGAATATTTCAACTGAACAGGATGGCTGCTTCCATACAGGTGGATAATGAATGCGTCCGAATTGCAATATGAACAATAGCTCACAAGAAAGAGGAAAAGAATACGCCCTTCAGCACAGCGCTTCTGGACACGATTGATAAGGACTTCAAGTCCAGAAAAAGGGGCGATCCTGATATAGCAGAGAGCAGAAAGGGCGGGAGAATCGACGTTCTCCCGCCCTGGCCATTCAGCTTTTTCAATATAAGGTCCACCAGTAATCAAACAGGCGCCGATAGTAATTGCCCTTACTAGGCAAATCCTTGCAATTCCGAAAGCGACGGCTGGTTTCCCGTTTGATCCAGCGCTGGCAATTGCTGTTTTTGGGGTACTTTATATACTTGCCTGAGTGGAGCAAAGTGTCTCCGTCGAAGCCATAGTCGATGTATCCTGCGTGAGGGACATAGCTCCGAGTGACGATTCGCATGAGGCGATCGTTCTTCCGAACTCGCATCTCTCTGCGATAGGCGGCCCCTGAGCGCCTGGGCTGACGCTGCAGAGCTGGCTCAGTCAGCAAGCTTTCGATTTGCTCGTTTAACTCGATTTCTGTCATAGGCTTTTCTATTGGGCACTATTCGGGTTACGGGAGAGATGCCATACCAGCTGCCGCGCTGCCTGGCATGATGTGCTTTTTGAGCCTTCTTGCTCTGTTTTTTTAGAGGCACAAGCTGTTTCATCAGGGGTGACACCTCCGTTCTCTTTAGTTGAAGTGAACTTTCTCTTCAAGTCCTCGCAGAATGTCAGATAGTCCGAATGACCATAGAGGAGCATCTTATTGGGAAGCTCGCTGATAGCCGCGAGGAAGGCATCCGCATCCCGTTTTCTGCACTTACACATAATCACACGATAGGGGGCGTCCGGGCCCGCCTGTATGTGACAGTTTCTTTACAATACTGTATTTTCTCTTGCTTTTTCTGCCTTCATCGAGTATTCTGAAATACTCCCTTCCGGGAAATCTTTCTGATGGAGGCGATTGCCATGAACATGAATATGAAGCAGTTTCCGGTAATAGATCCTGCTGCTACCGGAAAGAACATCACCCGCCTGCGCACGGAGCGCGGGCTGACTGTTCGGGATCTGCAGGCATACTTCGGCTTTGAGGAGCCGCAAGCGATCTACAAGTGGCAGCAAGGGAAAAGCCTGCCTTCCGTTGATAACCTGTACGCTCTCGGGGCGCTGTTTGAAGTACCGATGGAGGAGATCCTGGTCTCAAGAACGCCAAAATTGGATTTGATTATTTGTGAGCAGCAGGCTGGGGCCTGCTGCTCGCCTTATGATTGGGGAATCGCGCTCCAGTTGCTGTGGATACGGCAGAACTCCAAGATTGCTTGGCGATATCCTGTCGCTTGCCATTCAGGCTGACCTCGCCATCCAGGCCGGCGGTGAGGGCCAGACCGGTTTTGGCTTTATGGATGGCTGCACTCAGCTTCTCCCGCTCAGTGAGCAGATGCATCAGAAACTCTGCTAACACTGTGATCTGATCGCTATACTCAGCGGAAGGGGCATCAACGGTGGTCTCATCCTCCGCCTCAGCCATCACCTTATGCCGCAGGTAGGTGTTCTGTACCTTAGTGATGTTGCTGTTGACGCCGAGGATACTCTGCGTCCCGTCCATCAGGGATTGCAGTTTATTTTGGAAACGGAAAGCCTCTTTCAGATTCATGTCGCTCACTCCTCTGTTCGACCTTTTGTGGTTTTATGATACCTGGGCAGGCGCAAAATGTCATTAAACTGCTGGTTTAATCGCCCGGCAGAAAAAGAGCGAGAAGGCTAAGCCTCTCGCTTAAGCAGATGCGTTATTTACCGAGGATGATCGCTGCTTCACCATTCGGTGCAATTTCCATTCGCATGGTCTTATTTCCTGAATGATGCCCTTTCATAGTGCTCCATATTGACATCGTAAGGAAAAATTTTTGATAAGAAATACACAGCGGGGATCCGCAGTGAAAGGAAAACAACAAGGAAAATTCGAATCATAAAATATTGGGGAGGCATCGGCCGATGCCTCCCCAATATTCAATCTTAATCAAAATGCGCAGAGATTTTCTGCATCCTGCTTACCTGATCCACATGAAAAGGACAGCGGCGGTTGCAATGGCCGCAGCCCACACAGGCGTCGGCCCTAATCGACAGGTTTCGGTAGTGGTCTGCCACCAGAGCATCACCGGCCCGGGCCAGATCGTAATACTTGTTAATGAGGCCAACATCCAAACCGGCCGGACAGGGCTAGCAGTGGTTGCAGTAGACACAAGCCCCCTCCACATCCTTTGGCGTAAGCACGCTGATGACCGAGTAATCCTTTTCCTTGTCGGAGGCATTCAGAAATTCCAAAATTCGTTTTAAGTCCTCCCGGTTCCGCACACCGGGAAGCACCGTCAGCACACCCGGCTTATCCAGAGCATATTGGATACACTGGTATTCCGTCAAGGCCCGGCCAAAGGGAGATGTTTTGGCATTCAGAAGTTGGCCGCCGGCAAATGCCTTCATCACCGAGATGCCAACCCCTTCTTTCTCACAGCGGCGGTACAATTCCATCCGTTCTGCGGCGCTGCCGTTGGCGTAATCTCCATGCTGGTAATCGTAACCTGGATTGATGCTGAACATGAGCATATCCACGATTCCTGTATCCAGCACCTGTCGGGCCAGTGAAGGGGTGTGTGTGGAAAGACCGATATGGCGCACAACACCCTGGGCCTTCAAAGTCTCCAGATAGGCAAGCCCTCCGCCGTCCACATAACGGCTCCAATCGCTGCGCTCATCCAGACAGTGGATAAAGCCGTAGTCGATGTAGTCAGTTTTCAGCTGCTCAAGCTGCCAGTCCACAGAGCGTTTCATAGCATCCAAGTCTGTTGTCCAGCTATAGCTTTTATTTACAGCATAGTTCGCACCGAAGTGGATCTGATAGAGTACCTGACCGCGGACATCGGACAGCGCCTTCCCAAACAAAGGGAAGCAGACTGATTCGGAGGTCGCCAGGTCATAATAATTGACGCCCTTTTCATAGGCCAACCGCAGAGTGGCGATAGCTTCACGCTCACTGGCCAAGGGAAGGGCACTGGTGCCGATTCCCAAAATGCTGATTTTGTCATCGGTTCGGCGGTTCATACGATATTCCATATTACCTCCTTGCCAAGTCATATCTGTTGTTTTACAGCTTCAGACCGTCTACCCAGGCTCTCAGCTCAGCCTCGTTCAGCCGCCCGTTGAGCATCCGCCCGTCAATGATCTTGGCATCGGCGGCCACGCTGCCCCGCAGGCCAGCAGCCGACTGGCCCAGGCCGCTGCCGCCGGAGGTGGCAAACAGGATGATCGTCTTGCCGCTGAAGTCGTAGCTCTCCAAGAACGTGTTGATGATTGTGGGTGCCACATACCACCAGATGGGGAAACCCAGGAACACCACATCATAGTCCTCAATCTTCGCGTCCCTGTCCGCCAGAGCGGGTCGGGATGCCTGATCGTTCATCTCCACGGAGCTGCGGGAGTGTTTGTCCATCCAGTTCAGGTCGGCCTGGGTATAGGGCACCTTGGGCTTGATCTCGTAGAGGTCGGCTCCCGCCGCCTGGGCCAGTGTCTTCGCCGCCTTCGCAGTCACGCCGCTGGCGGAAAAATAGGCCACCAATGCTTTTTTCATCGTCAATTCCTCCTTGTATTTATCTATCAAAGATTTTCCAAACTCATAAGCCGGCTTTGGGAACCGGCTGGCGCGGGCTGCGCCAAAGACCTGTCCCCGATGTCCAGCTTCTCTAACACCCCGGATGAACCCCTCCGCCAGCAGATTGGAGGGGCCATGCTTGTGGGGACTGCTCTTGATCACTAAAATGTTCATGCAGCACACTCCTTCAGATGACTTGAAAGGCTTTCCACTTCCCGCTTTGGAAGCGGAGCAGGAAGATCACGCCCCGGATGGCCCAGTCAGCGCACATGGCCCAGGCGATCCCAAGGACGCCCATATCCAGAACAAGGCCAAACAGCAGGGACAGGACCAGCCGCACCCCTACGGTGGTAAAAATGGAAACCGCGGTGGTGAACCGCACATCTCCTGCGGCCCGCAGCCCCTTCCCCAGCGGATCGGCAAAGGGGAAGGCTGTGGCGCTGAATATATTATGGATCAGCACCAGCCAGATGACAAGGGATTTTGTCTCCGACTCAACGGCGTAGAACCGCATCAAAACCGGAGTGGCGGCAAAAACCAGTCCATTCCAGACAATGGAGAAAACCAAGGTAATCTTCATCAATCGCTTGAAATAAAACTCCGCCTGCGTGACGTCCCCAGCCCCCATGCACTGTCCAATGACTGTGATAAAGACCGGCCCTATGGCGACACACACCAGAGAGGCCATTGACCAGATGCTCTGGGCGATGCCGTTGGCGGCGATCTGATAGGTGCCGAACAGGGCAACTACGCTGCTGAGGGCCACCTTGACCAGTTGGAAGACGCCGCTCTCAAACCCGTTGGGGACGGCGATGCGGAGCATCCGTCCCAGCAGCGGGCCCTCCCAGCGGAAGATCCACTTTGCCGCATACCACACTGGGTTTTGTTTGGAAAAGCAAAGTGCAGTAATCGCCACCGCGGAGAAAGTTCTGGCAATGAGAGAGGGCCAAGCCACGCCGGCCACTCCCGCTTTCAGCACAAAGACGCCGATCAGGTTGCCCGCCACATTGATCCCATTGGACAGGATGGAGATGTACATGGTGGTGCTGGTCTTGCCGAAGCTGCGGTACAGGGCCGCCCCCGCGTTGTAGATTGCGATAGCCGGATAGGAGTAGGCCGAGATCCGCAGGTAGGTGACACAGGCGGCCATGACATCCGGCTCCACCCGGCCAAACATCATCCCCATCAAGGTCTCGTTGCCCCACAAAACCAGCAGGCCCATAACAAGGGAAAACAGGGCGGAGACCATGAGGAGCTGGCTGGCGGCCTGTCCCGCTGTCTCCTGCTCCCGGCGACCGATGTACTGGCTGATGACCACCGCCCCGCCGGAGGCCAGGGCGGTGAACAGATAGATGAAGATCGTATTGAAGGAGTTGACCAGCGAAACGCCAGACACCGCCGATTCGCCAACAAAGCTGACCACCAGGGTATCCGCAAGGCCCACCAGCATCACCAGAAGCTGCTCCAGGAACAGCGGAACGATCATATTTTTCAATTCCCGGTCAGAGAACACACCATCACCCCTAATACGCAATATCCGCCTGTGTTGATAACGCAGGTACATGGGGCGCTGGGGGAAAATCCAGCGTCCCATTCGCTGCTGCTTTTTTTAGTTTGCCGTCACATCCAGCCCCAGGCCGTTGATCCAGGATACTACGGTGCTGCGGCTGGCTCCGGCGCTGAACCGCTGGCCGGAGAGCCAGTCGGCGCCAGGCGCCAAGCTGTGCAGGCTGCTGGCGCTGGATCCCATGCCGCTGCTGGCCGAGGTGCAGAAGGGCACGATGGTCTTGCCGTCAAAGTCATAGCTCTCCAGGAAGGTGCTGATGATCCGGGGCGCCTGACCCCACCAGATGGGATAGCCCAGGAAGATGATGTCATAGTCCTCCATGTTGTCCACGCCGCCGGAGATCTCAGGGCGGGCGCTGGGGTCGTTCATCTCAACGGTGGCCCGGCTGGAGGAGTCGCTGTAGTTCAGATCGGCAGAGGTATAGGGGACTGCGGGAATGATCTCATACACATCAGCGTTCAGAGCATCAGAGATGTGCTCAGCGACGCCCTCGGTATTGTTTGTGGCGGAGAAGTAGGCGACCAGGACGCGGGTACCCTCAGTGGGCGTGGGCTCGGGATCAGGGGTAGGTTCAGGGTCGGTAACTTCATTGCGGGTGTAGTTCATCAGAATGGTGGCCACTTCAGCGCGGGTGGCGTTGCCTCTGGGGTCAAACACATTTCCGCCCTTGCCGTTCATGATGCCGCTGGCTCTTGCCCAGTCCACGGCGTCCATGGCATAGGAGGAGATGGCGTTCTCATCGGCAAAATCGCCGCCGCTTTCAGCCTCGGTACTTCCGTCGTACCGCCAGAGGATGGTGGCAATCTGCTCACGGGTGACGGGATCGTTGGCGCCGAACAAGCCGTTGCCATAGCCGCTGACCAGCCCCTGCCGGGAAGCCCACAGAACAGCTTCGGAATACCAGGAGCCCTCCGCGGTATCGGTAAAGGCGTCGCTGCCGGACACAGCGGGACTGCCCGCCAGCCGGTACAGTACCACGGCCAGCATGGCGCGGGTCATAGTACTGTTGGGGGAAAAGTTGGCGCCGCCAGTGCCGCTCATCAGGCCATTATCCCGGCAATAGACAGCGGCCTCCGCATACCAGGCGTTGGCATCCACATCGGAAAAGCCGGTGTCTTCAATCGCCGCATGAGCTGGAAGGCTGATGCTGGCCATGAGTACAGCAATCATCAGAACGGAAATGCTCTTTTTCCAAAGTTTCATGATCGTTCCTCCTGTTTATTCGGCCAGTCCCAGATCGGCCAGCCAGTCAGCCACATCATCCTGCGCAGAGGTCGCGCTTCCACCGCCGATGGACAGGCCCTCCAACACTGTGGCGCCCGGTTCCGCGCTCTCAATCTCGCTGATGGCGTTGGAGAATCCGCTGCCGCCGGAGGTCACGAAGGGCACGATGGTCTTGCCGCTGAAGTCATACTCGTCCAGAAAACTGTAAATGGCCATGGGCATTCCATACCACCAGTTGGGGAAGCCCAGGAAGATGGTATCGTAGTCCTCCAGATTTTCGATGTGTGAGGACAGTTCGGGCATGGTACCGTTATTCTTTTCCGCCTGGCCCGCGTCAATGGTGGCGTTATAGCTGTCCGGGTACTGCTCTGCGGTCAGGATAGAGAACAACTGGCCGCCGGTGGCCTCGGCGATCATGTCGGCCACGATGCCGGTGTTGCCGGTGATGCTCCCATCGGCCCGATACTGGATGCTGGCGGAACTGATCGCGTCCACACCATCCGCCAGGGGCGCGTTTTCTCCGTAGGTGAAGTAGGCGATCAGGATACGGCTGTCATCGTCAGACCCGCCGGGAGTTTCTTCAATCTGGCCGGGAGTTTCTTCAGCCTGGCTGGCGTCAGGGGTCTCCTCCGGCTCATCAGAGGCGTCGGGCGTGTCCACAGGGTCAGATACCGTGGGTGGTGTGGGGTCACTGTTGGTCGCGGCGTTATTGCCGCAGGCGGCCAGGGAACAGACCAAGGCCAGCGCCAGCAAAAGGGACAAATACTTTTTCATGTAAGGTTCCTCCTTTACAAAAAATGGAAATTTGCTTTCGGATGCCGCCACAAGTCCATCCGCATCCGTTGGGATTATTGTAAAGGCAAGAAAATAAAATGTAAAATACCTATCTTGGATTATGTACCATGCTCAAATTGTATTATTTTGAAAATGAGATTGCATGGGACTGTATCTTCGTGCTTGACATTTTTCTCACGCGCAAGGATAATCAATATATAAAAAATGAGCATGATGGGGGGCGTATCATGTGGATTTGAGATTGTTGGAATACTTTTTGGCCGTGGCAAAAACCGGCAACATCACAAAAGCCGCAGAGCAGCTTCATGTCACCCAGCCCACCATCAGCCGCCAGCTGATGGAACTGGAGGAACAGATGGGCGCGGCGCTGATGATCCGGGGCAAGCGGCAAATCACCTTGACGGATGCCGGCGTTCTGTTTCAGCAGCGGGCTCAGGAGATCATCGATCTGATGGACAAGACTTCTCGGGACATCGCCGACCAGAATGATCTGGTAGGCGGCACGGTATCCATTGGTTGTGTGGAATCCTGCGTTTCTCGGATGCTGCCAGAGGTGCTGAAGGAGTTTTCTACCCTGCATCCAAAGGTGGGCTATGAGCTGTACAGCGCAGATGGTGATGATATTCGAGAGAAGCTGGATCGCGGTGAACTGGATTTCGGCATTCTGGTAGAGCCGGTAGAGGCGGCGAAGTATGATTACTTTAGACTGCCCTATTGGGAGACCTGGGGTGTTCTGATGCGAAAAGATGATCCATTAGCAAAGATGGATTCCATTGGGAAAGAGGAAATGCTCTCCATTCCCCTGATCCTGCCCCGCCGGGAGATCGTACAGGACAACATCGCGGGCTGGTTTGGGGTAGACCGCAGCCAGCTGAACATCTTTGCCAGTCAGACGCTTCTCAATAATGCGGCCCTGCTGGTGGAGGCGGGACTTGCCTATTCTGTCTGTGTCGGCGGGGCATTTGAGATCCGGGGCGGAGAAAACCTGCGCTTTGTCCCCTTTGCCCCGGAACGGACCACTGGCCATGTGATGGCTTGGAAAAAGAACCGGGTCTTCCATTCGGCGGCCAGCCAGTTCCGGGACTATGTCAAAGAGACCAAAGCGGTCATTTGAACATATCATGCATTTTGGGCATGATAAATGATCCAACATAGGTATTAGACTATTGAAAGGACAGGAGTTACAATTTCATCAGGGTTTGAAAGGCCGGCAGCCGGGAGATCCCGCTGCCGGCCTTTTTCTATTTTCCAACATATTTTAAATATTTCTAAGGAAATCAAATATCATCAGGAGGTTTTGTTATGAGCTATATGATGTATGCACCCACCCGGGTCCTGTTTGGCGTCGGCCAGCTGAACCATCTCCATGAACAGGCCATGCCCGGACAAAAGGCCCTGCTGGTCATCTCCAACGGCAAGTCCACCCGGGAAAACGGCGCGCTGGACCGCACGGTGGAGGAGCTGGCCCACGCCGGGGTGCAGTCTGTCCTGTTCGACCAGGTACAGGCCAATCCGCTGAAGTCCACCATCATGGCGGGGGCCAGGGCTGCCCGGGACAACGGCTGTGACTTTATCGTGGCCCTGGGCGGCGGCAGCGTCATGGACGCGGCCAAGATCATGGCTATGATGGCAACCAACGAGGGCGACCTGTGGGACTATGTCAGCGGCGGCACCGGAAAGGGACAGCCTGTCCCCAACGCCCCGCTGCCCGTCGTCTGCATCACCACCACCGCCGGCACCGGCTCCGAGGTGGACCAGTGGGGCGTGGTGAACAACGAGGAGACGCAGGAGAAAATTGGCTGCGGCGGTCTGGACAGCCTGTTTCCCGTCCTGGCCATCGTGGACCCAGAGCTGATGGCCTCCGTGCCGCCCAGGTTCACCGCCTACCAGGGCTTTGACGCCCTGTTCCACTCCACCGAGGTGTATGTGGGCAAGCTGGCGAACCTTATGAGCGACATGGTGGCTCTGACCGCTATTGAGAATGTGGGCAAGTACCTGGCCCGGGCTGTGGCCGACGGCAGCGATAGGGAGGCCCGGGAGCATGTGGCCTTTGCCAATACTATGTCCGGCTACTCGATGGTCACAGGCTGCTGCACCAGCGAGCACTCCCTGGAGCACGCCATGAGCGCCTACCACCCCGACCTGCCCCACGGCGCCGGGCTTATCATAATCTCCACGGCCTACTATCAGCACTTTGTGGACAAGGGCTGCTGCCCTGAACGGTTCATCCGCATGGCCCAGGCCATGGGCGTGACCAATGCCGACAAGCCCCAGGATTTCATCACCGCCCTGGTGGAGCTTCAGAAGGCGTGCGGTGTGGACGATCTGAAGATGTCCGATTACGGCTTTACGCCGGATGAGTTTGACAAGATCGCCGCCAATGCCCGGGAGACCATGGGCGGTCTGTTCTTTGCCGATCCCTGCGAGCTGAGCCATGAGGACTGCGTGGAGATCCTGAAGAAGTCCTACCGCTGAGAGTGGGTCTGGCCATATCGCGCACGACATTGCGGATTACTGCATTGGCTGCAATATGCTGCCCCTCCTCTCCATTTGCGGAGATGTAGGCCGAGATGCGGAAAAGGAAGCGGCGCTGTGGCTGAAGCGGATCACGAAGATTCTGGAGCTTTCAATATAAATGCAGGCTGCGGCAATCAGGTTTCTTCTGACTGCCGCGGCCTGAGATAAGGGGGTTGCCTCCATGCGGCCAAAGCAAATCCTTCGGCACATCACAGACCTTTTGATGGCGGTGTCCCTTGTGGCGCTCATGGCCTACGCCGTCACCGGACAGGAGATCCATGAATGGCTGGGCTTGGCGGCGTTCCTGCTGTTCGTGCTGCACCATCTGCTGAATCTAAACTGGTTTCGGGCGTTGGGAAAAGGAACATACACAGCCCCCCGGATACTCCAAACGGTGTTGGTGGCGCTTCTATTTCTCAGTATGCTGGCACAGATGGTCAGCGGCGTCGCCATGTCCCGCCACGCCCTGCCGTTTCTGGATGTTCCCATCTCCACATCCGCCGCACGGCTGCTCCACCTCGCCTGCGGATACTGGAGCTTCGTTCTGGTGTCCCTCCATTTGGGCCTCCATTGGAGCGTTTTTCTTGGCCTGGGCCGGAAGCTGCGGGGTGGGAAGGCCCTTTCAACAAGAGAAGGGCTCATTCTTCGTCTGCTGGCCGCGGGCATCTCGGTTTATGGATTGTACTGCTTTTTGCAGCAGAAGCTCCTCAACTATATGTTCCTGCGGAGCGAGTTCGTCTTTTTTGACTATGGGAAGGCCGCCCCCCTTGTCATTGCGGAGCTGCTGGCCATCTTTGCCCTGTGGGTATTGGCAGGCTATCTATTTCAAAAAGCCGCCGTTTGTGTATCAGCAAAGAAAAAAGCTACGCAAAGGCGCAGCGAAAATCACGAATAAAAGGAGTATATGATATGGAAGAAAAAATCGTGCAGACTGCGGGCAGGACCGCGCTGGGATCCTTTGCCCCCGAATTTGCCCACTACAACGACGATGTGCTGTTCGGTGAAAACTGGAACAGCCGGGACATCGACCTGAAAACCCGGTGCATCATCACCGTGGTGGCCCTGATGTCCTCCGGCGTCACAGACAGCTCCCTGACCTATCATTTGCAGAACGCCAAAGCCCACGGCGTCACCAGCGCGGAGATCGCCGCGGTGATCACCCACACGGCGTTTTACGCCGGCTGGCCCAAGGCATGGGCCGTGTTCAACCTGGCAAAGCAGGTGTGGCTGGAAGAGGAAGCTGTGTTGACCGAGAAGGAACGGTTCCAAAGGGATATCCTCTTCCCCATCGGACAGCCCAACGACGGCTTTGCCCAGTATTTCACTGGACAGAGCTATCTGGCTCCTGTGGCGCAGCAGCTCCCCGTTTTCAATGTGACCTTCGAGCCCGGCTGCCGCAACAACTGGCACATCCATCATGCATCCTCCGGCGGAGGACAGATGCTGATCTGCGTGGGCGGACGCGGCTGGTATCAGGAGTGGGGCAAGCCCGCCCAAGAGCTGCGCCCCGGCGATGTGGTAGAGATCCCAGCAGGCGTCAAGCACTGGCACGGCGCGGCCAAGGACAGCTGGTTTGCTCATCTGGCTATCGAGATTCCGGGAACAGAGTCCCGCAATGAGTGGCTGGAGGCGGTTTCAGACGAGGAATACGCCGCTCTGAAATAAATGAAATGATTCATAATCATATCTCCAAATGCTTTAAACTCAGGAGCCTCATCTGGGTATTCATCAGGCCAATAATGGATGTGTGGCCTTTCGAAGTTTGAAACGATTTATTTGAAATTCCGCGTGCTTTGCACGCTCGTGGCGCACGTGCCGTGTGC
The DNA here is from genome assembly GCA_902373635.1 of uncultured Oscillospiraceae bacterium. Taxonomy (GTDB): domain Bacteria; phylum Bacillota; class Clostridia; order Oscillospirales; family Oscillospiraceae; genus Pelethomonas. Next base: position 55,180 of record CABKMV010000003.1, on the reverse strand, counting down.
CACGCCGTCTCATAAAAACCTGACCTGCTTCGCGCTATAAAAATCTTTTTAAGATTTTTATTAGGTTTTAGTATGAGTTATCATGCTGGGAAGAGCGTGAGGAAAGCAGAAAGCCAAGGGTCACATCATTGAAGAGAGCCGGGGGCATACCCCCGGCTCTCTCCGATCTTTGCGGCAGCACCGCCATCATTATTTCAGTTTGGCACCGTCTTTGAAGGCGTTCCCCACCTTCTCCCCCAGCTTGCGGTAAGCACTGTGGATGGGATCAAAGGTAATGGGCTGAAGCTTGTCCGGATCGATGGTTCCGTCGGCGTCCAGCACGGACTCGTCGGCACTGACGTTGACGATCTCGCCCACCAGACGGCAGCTCTCCGGGTCATAGCTGACCAGGCGGCACTCCACCGCCATGGGCAGTTCATCAATGAGAGGCGCGTCCACAAATTCCGACTTGGTGGTGTGCCAGCCGGCCTTTGCCAGCTTGTCAGCTGCTTTGCCGCCGGATTCTATGCCCACATAGTCACAGGCCACGACCTGTTCTACCGTGGCCATGCTGACGGTGAAGGCCTTGCGGGCGAGAATGTTGGCGGTGGTCTTGTGGCCGGCGCTGATGCACATGGACAGCTCCTTGTTGTCGCTGATCCCGCCCCAGGCCGCGTTCATGGCGTCGGGGGTGCCGTCCTCTCCGTAAGTGGCGAGAATAAAGACCGGCTGTGGATAGGTCCAGGGTTTTGCTCCAAAATTCTTCCGCATAAAACATTCCTCCTGTTTTGTTAGGGTGCGGCTGCCCGCAGACGCGGGAATCAGCTGCACGCAATTGCCACTTTGATGACTCCGTCCCGCTTGCTTTCAAAGAGCGCATAGGCTTCGTCGATATCCTTCAGCGGATAGGTGTGGGTGATCAGTGGGACGGTGTCCAGTTTTCCTTCAGCAATGAGGCGTAGGGTCTCTTTGCAGTTGCAGCCGTCTACGCCGCCGGTTTTGAAGGTCAGATTCTTGCCGTACATGTCCGGCAGCGGCAGGATCTGGGGACTGTCGTAAAGGGCGACCACAGTGACGACGGCATTGGGCCGGGCGCAGTCCCATGCCATGTGGAAGCTGCTCTCGCTGCCGGCCACCTCCAGCACCACATCGGCGCCGCCGTGGTCGCTGTGGGCCGACACAAACTCCTTGAGATGGTCGGCGGTGGTGGTCAGTACGCCGGGGTAGTGCTTGCGGACAAAGTTCAGGCGGCTTTCGTCGATATCGCAGACGATGATGCGCCGTGGAGCCTTCAGGCGCACGCATTGGAGGGTGCAAAGACCCGTGGGACCGGCGCCGAGGATCAGCACGGTGTCGTCTTTCCCAATCTCGGAGATCTGCGCAGCCCAATAGCCGGTGGCCAGCACATCGCCCACCAGCAGAGCCTGCAGATCGGTGACGGCGTCGGGAATCTTGTCAAGCCCCTGGTCTGCGTAGGGGGCCCGGACATACTCTGCCTGACCGCCGTCGATGCGGCACCCCAAGGCCCAGCCGCCGTTTGGGTCAGTGCAGTTGTTGACCCAGCCGTGCCGGCAGAAGAAACACTCGCCGCAGAAGGTCTCCACGTTTACCGTCACCCGGTCGCCGGGCCGGACGTTGGTCACAGCGGCGCCCACCTGCTCCACGACGCCCACCATCTCATGGCCCACCGTGATGCCGGGGACAGCCCGGGGGACGCTTCCGTGCTTGATATGCAGGTCGCTGGTGCAGATGCTCGCCAGAGTCACTCTTACGATGGCGTCCCGGTCGTCCAGGAGCACTGGCTTCGGCTTTTCGATCAGTTCAAATTTCCCGTGTTCGATGTAGGTGTAGGCAAGCATGACCGTTCCTCTCTTCCCTGTTTGCTGCTTCCTCTTTGCAGATGTCTCGAATCATCGGTTCTTCTCCTCATTTTGTCGGATCGCTGCACAGATCGATCTCTCTGTTCATTTTACCTTGTATTATACATGTTTCTGCACAGATGAGCAAGACGGGAAGACCGAAATCGAATCGGTGGGCCTTACGGCATTCAGCACATACTTTCCTCAAAGAAACTTCTCAGTTTTTCAAAGGGGATCACAGCCAGGTTGTCATAGAGGTCAACATGGTTTGCTCCCGGAATGATCATCAATTCCTTGTTGTCCCCGGTCAGCTTTTCATAAGCACCCTCGCTGAAATAGCGGGAGTGTGCCTTCTCTCCATGTACCAGCAGGACGGCAGAGCGAATTTCGCCGGCGTACTGCAAAATCGGCATATTCATAAAAGGCAGAGAAGAAGTGACATTCCAGCCATTGTTGGAATTGAGAGAGCGAGGATGGTAGCCGCGCTGGGTCTTATAATAACTGTAGTAGTCCTTCACAAACTGCGGGGCGTCCTCCGGCAGAGGGTCAACGACGCCTCCGGCAAGGGCATAGCTGCCGTTTTTGTAGTCCTCGGTGCGCTGTGTGTTCATCGCCTGTTTCTTTGCGTAGCGGGCATCGGCAGTATTTTCGCTGTCAAAATATCCATTGGCGTTTACGCGGGTCATGTCGTACATGGTCATCGCCGCGGTTGCCTTGATCCGGGTGTCCATGGCAGCGGCGTTGACCGCCATGCCGCCCCAGCCGCAAATGCCGATGATACCAATACGGTCAGGGTCAACATTTTCCTGCACGGACAGGAAATCCACCGCAGCGCAGAAATCCTCCGTGTTGATGTCCGGGGATGCGACATAGCGAGGGCTGCCGCCGCTTTCGCCGGTAAAGGACGGGTCAAATGCAATGGTCAGGAAACCGAACTGTGCCATTGTCTGAGCATACAGCCCGGAGGACTGCTCCTTCACGGCCCCGAAGGGGCCGCTGACCGCAATGGCCGGAAGTTTTCCTGTTACACCTTTGGGCGTATACATATCTGCCGCAAGGGGAATGCCATAGCGGTTGTAAAAGGTGATTTTCTGGTGGTCCACTTGATCGCTTTTGGGAAATACCTTGTCCCATTCCTGTGTCAGCTGCAATGTTTCGTTGTTCATTTTTGCGTCTCCTTATCGTTAGCTGCTGCCTGCAAGTAATCGCTGTCGTTTACCGCTTCCAGCCATTCGTTCGCTGTTTCTTCCCCAGGTACTTCCACTGCCAAATGAGAGAACCAGCTGTCCGGCGCCGCACCGTGCCAGTGTTTTACCCCGGCCGGAATATTTACAACATCGCCCGGCAGCAATTCTATGGCCTTTTTGCCCCATTCCTGATAAAAACCGCGTCCGCCAACACAGATCAGAATCTGCCCACCGCCGTTTTGGGCATGGTGGATGTGCCAGTTGTTGCGGCATCCGGGCTCAAAGGTGACATTGAAAATGCCGACTTGATCCGTCGAAACCGGGGCAAGGTAGCTCTTTCCGATAAAATACTGTGCATAGGCGTCGTTGGGCTGACCGATGGGGAAGATCATGGAGTCAGCGTACTTTTCTTTTGCATCTGCCGCCGCATCTTCCTGGTTCCACACCTCTTTTGCCATGCGGAACGCCGCCCAGGCCTTGGGCCATCCGGCATAAAAAGCCGCATGGGTCAGGATTTCCGCAATTTCTTCCCTTGTGATCCCGTTCTTTTTTGCGCTCTCCAGATGGTGACGGAAAGAAGAATCGGTAAGTCCCTGCGCCATCAGGGCAGTTACCGTTACCAAGGAACGGTCACGCAGGGATAACTGACTTTCTCTGCTCCATACTTCGCCAAACAACACATCGTCATTTAGCTGTGCGAACTTTGGCGCGAAATCACCCAGCGAGTCTCTCCCGGCAGTTTGTTTGACAGTCATGTCTGTTTCCTCCTGTTCTTAGATCAAATTCCCGATTTCGTAGGCTTCCTTCTTTTTGTATTGCATTGGTTTTACATTTCTGCTATACTGATCGTAATACCTGAACCTGACTTTAGGTCAAGAGGCTTCTGGATATTTATTTGCAAATTTTTTAAGGAGATTTTATGTATACGATCGGACAAGTTTCAGAAATGTTCGGCTTACCCATTTCCACCTTGCGTTACTACGATAAGCAGGGGCTTTTTCCGGAGATGGAGCGGGAATCGGGCATCCGCAAATTCAGCGATACCGAGCTGGAAGCCCTGAGGGTCATTGAGTGTTTGAAGAAGTCCGGGCTGGAAATCAAGGATATTAAGCAATTTATGGACTGGTGCGTGGAGGGACCGTCCTCCTATTCCAAGCGCAGAGAACTATTCGTCAAGCAAAAGGAAACCGTGGAGGCAGAAATTGCCCACATGAACAAGGTCCTGGATATGCTCAAATTCAAGTGCTGGTATTATGAGCAGGCCATGCAGGACGGAAGCGAAGAGCGTATCAAGGAGCTGATCCCCGACCGTCTTCCGGAGGGTATCCGGCAAGCCTATGAAAATGCACACAACACCCAGGGCAAAGGGTGAAAAGATGCACACCCTACAGACCTTTTGTGAAAAAGTAAAAAGGGGCAAAACACAACAGGCTTTACAGCGACCATTTCGGAATCGCCGCAGAGCCTGTTATCGTTAAATAGTATATGAAGGTCCTTGTAAATATTTATTTTTGCAAAAAGAGACAGGCCACCGATCTTGATACTCATTGTATCAAAATTGGTGGCCTGTTATATTGAGTTCTATAATACTCAGCGGCCACATCGCACATTGAAGAATTTGACCCCATGTCAAGTAGAAGATATTTTCATGAGCGGCAACGCATGAGGAAAGTACAAGTGACATCAGAGGGGTTCGAATCCCGCCGATTACACGTTTTGCACTTCAGTTTTATGCTGTTTGTGTTTTGCAAGTGACACCAAATAAAAGCAAGCAAAAAGCCTGAAACCCTTGATACAACAAGGATTCCAGGCAAAAAACGGCCCTACCTGATCCGAACAATGACAATGCTTTGTTCAGATTAGGTAGGGCCGTTTTTGGTACGCCCGACTGGATTCGAACCAGCGGCCTTTAGAGTCGGAGTCTAACACTCTATCCAACTGAGCTACGGGCGCATATCTATATCTACTTTTTAACGCCCATATAGTATAGCAGAGATTCTCTCTTTTGTAAAGAGCAAATTTTAAAATTAGATTGTTAAAAAACGCAACAACTAAATTGACAATCTGTTGCCATTTGTAGTAATATAAAATGAAAATTGTTGTACTTGGAGGTCACTACTACATAATGAAAAAGCAGAACGTCTCCGACGCCGTCATCCGGCGTCTTCCAAGATATTACCGCTATTTGGACGACCTGCATGCAAAGGGGGTCATCCGCATCTCCTCCAGTTCCCTGGGCGGCAAAATGGGCATCACCGCCTCCCAGATCCGCCAGGATCTCAGCTGCTTCGGCGAATTTGGCCAGCAGGGCTACGGCTACAACGTGGAGGAGCTCCGTGCGGAGATCGGCCACATTTTGGGTGTGGACAACCATCACCGCATCATCATCGTGGGCGTGGGCAATCTGGGGCACGCTTTGATGCAGAACTTCCATTTCAGCGATATCGGCTTCACCCTGGAGGCCGCCTTCGATATCTCCCCCGACCTGATCGGTACCTCCGTGGCCGGCGTTCCTATTCTGGATCTTGCGGAGCTGGAGGGCTATGTCGAGGAGCACCGCCCCGATGTGGCCGTGCTTACCGTTCCCAGAGCCGTGGCGCAGAGCACCGCTGACCGGCTGGTCAGCCTGGGCGTCCGCGGGTTCTGGAATTTTACTAATGTAGAGTTGTCCAGCACGGCAAATAACGTCCGGTTTGAAGACGTGCATTTCGCCGACAGCCTGCTCACCCTCAGTTACCGGATCACGGACCGCTGACGTCTGCAAAGGAGCCCTCTATGAAAAAAGCACTTGCCGCCGCCGCTGTGCTGCTGGCCCTGGCCCTCTGCCTGACAGCTGCCCTCGCCTCCGGCGGAGACGCCGCCGACCCTCTGGTTTCCCTGTCTTATCTGGAGGGATCGTTCTCCCAGTCTGCGGATGCCTCCGTAGACAGCCGGCTGGACCGCTCCGACGCGTCCATCCGCAGCAGCATCCAGCAGGGCCTGGATACCCTGGAGTCCTCTGTCCAGGCCGTCACGGGGCAGAACTACGCCCCGGCCGCCAGCGAGAAAACCCTCAAGGAGGGGGACGTCCTCACCGGGTCCACCGGCCTGACCGTCCTTCCCCTGGGCGGGGAGCTCCGCCTGACGCTGTCCTTTGGCGCGGTAGTGGACGCCACCGAGGGCAGGGAGGTCCCTGACCAGACGGTGCTGGCTGCCAACCACCGCTACATTGTCGCCGAGGATTCCCTGGCCCACTTTACCGCCGTCTCCCCCACCGCCGTGCTCTCCTATCAGGGGAGCTACGCCTTCTCCCTGTCCGGGAACACCCCTGACTACTATGCTATCGCCTGCGCCCTGCGGGATCTGGATCTGTTCCGCGGCACCGGCAGCGGCATCGGCGAGGGGTTCGACCTGCATCTGGCTCCCACCAGGGCGGAGGGTCTGGTCATGTTCATCCGCATCCTCGGGGAGGAGGCGGACGCCCTCGCCTGCACCTATACACACCCCTATACGGACGTCCCGGGCTGGATGGACCGCTATGTGGCCTGGGCCTACCACAACGGCTACACCAACGGCGTCAGCCCCACCAAATTCGGGACCGCGCAGCCCATCACGGCCGTTGAATATGAAGAGTTCCTTCTCCGGGCGCTGGGTTACAGCGTGGCCGGCGTCCACGACTACACCACCTCCCTGGAGCGGGCGCTGGAGCTGGGCGCCCTGACAAACGGCGAGTATGAAATGCTCAAAGGTCAGCCGTTCCTCCGCGCCCATGTGGCCTACGTCTCCTACTACACCCTGGATATGGTCCTCAGCGGCAGCCAGCGGACCCTTGCCCAGCGTCTGGAGAGCGAGGGCCTCTTCACCGCCTCTCTTCTCTCCGCCGCCCGAGACCGGGTAGATTCTTCCCGCGTCAGCTGACACCCCCGCCGGCCTCCCGCATATGATGAACTGAGGCGCATCCCGCCTCGCATCTCATAGGAGGTATTTGACTATGTGTAATTCTAACGGTTTTGGCGGTGGCTGCTGCTGGATCATCATCCTGATCATCATCCTGTTCTGCTGCTGCGGCAACGGCTGGGGCGGCAATAGCTGTGGCTGCGGCAACAACTGCGGCTGCGGCAATAACTGCGGCTGCGGCAACAACTGTGGCTGCAACGACGGCTGTTGCTGATCCCACGCAACATAAAAGCCCCCGCGCCCAGGCGCGGGGGCTTTTTCCCGCGCCTGGACGCGGCACGCACACAAAATTTTCCGGGAAAGTGGCATTTATCACTTGACAGAGCGCGCCGCCCGGTTGTACTATATATGCGTTCACTGCAATTTCAGAAACACAACATCTTGTGTCACAGGGGCATTCCCCCATCAGGGTGACGGGATATCACAATTCACAAGGAGAGAAGCGGCAATGACGATTGAAAAGTTGAAAAAAAGGGATGGGCGCCTGGTCGATTTTGATAAGGAGAAGATCGCCCTTGCCATAACAAAAGCCTTTGAGGCCACCTACAAGCCCGGCCAGGAGGATATCGCGGAATCTCTGGCGGACGAAGTCGTCGCCGCTCTGGAGGAGGAGGGGACCGCCGCCCCCGAGGTGGAGCACATCCAGGACATCGTGGAGCGGGTGCTGATGGACAACGGTTATGTCCAGACCGCCAAGAGCTACATCCTCTACCGCAGCGAGCGCAGCCGCGTGCGGGAGATGAACTCCCGCCTGATGAAGGTCTATGAGGACATCACCTTCTCCGACGCGGTGGATTCCGATGTGAAGCGTGAAAACGCCAATATCAACGGCGACACCGCCATGGGCTCCATGCTCAAGTACGGCAGCGAGGGCGCCAAGCAGTTCTACCAGATGTTCGTCCTCAAGCCCGAGCACGCCAAGGCCCACCAGGAGGGCGACATCCACATCCACGACCTGGATTTCTATACCCTGACCACCACCTGCTGCCAAATCGATATCAAGAAGCTGTTCAAGGGCGGCTTCTCCACCGGCCACGGCTACCTGCGGGAGCCTAACGACATCTCCTCCTATTCCGCTCTGGCCTGCATCGCCATCCAGTCCAACCAGAACGACCAGCACGGCGGACAAGCTATCGTTAACTTTGACTACGGCATGGCCGACGGCGTGGCCAAGAGCTTCCGCCGCTACTATACCCGGAATCTGGCCAAGGCGCTGATGCTGTGGCACGATATGGAGGACCCCGAGGAGGAGCTGAAGGCCCTGCGCCAGAAGATCGAGGCGGAAACCGGCCTCTATCCGCGCCTGGAGACCTACCAGCCCTATCTGGACACGGAGCTGCCCTACCTTATTGAGAAGTACGGCGACGAGGAAACCATGCGCAAGGCCCAGAAGCTGGCTGTCCACTATGCGGAGAAAGAGACCGACCGGGCCACCTTCCAGGCCATGGAGGCGTTCATCCACAACCTGAACACCATGCACAGCCGCGCCGGCGCCCAGACCCCCTTCTCCTCCATCAACTACGGTATGGACACCTCCCCCGAGGGCCGCATGGTCATGCGCAACGTGATGCTGACCACGGAGGAGGGCCTGGGCAATGGGGAGACCCCCATCTTCCCCATCCAGATCTTCCGGGTGAAGGAGGGCGTCAACTACAACCCCGGCGACCCCAACTATGACCTCTTTAAGCTGGCCTGCCGCTGCAGCGCCAAGCGCCTGTTCCCCAACTTCGCCTTTGTGGACGCCCCCTTCAACCTCCAGTACTACGATCCCAAGCGCCCCGAAACGGAGATCGCCTACATGGGCTGCCGCACCCGGGTCATCAGCAACGTCTACGACCCCAGCCGCCAGCAGTGCAACCAGCGGGGCAACCTGAGCTTTACCTCCATCAACCTGCCCCGCATCGCCATCAAGGCCAAGGGGGATCTGGACGCCTTCTTCGACGAGCTGGACCGGAAGATGGACCTGTGTGTGGACCAGCTGCTGGAGCGCTTTGAGATCCAGGCCAGGAAAAAGGTCTACAACTTCCCCTTCCTTATGGGTCAGGGCGTGTGGCTGGACAGTGAGAAGCTGAAGTGGACCGACGAGGTTCGTGAGGTCCTCAAACACGGCACCCTCTCCGTGGGCTTCATCGGCCTGGCGGAGACCCTGGTGGCCCTCACCGGCCAGCACCACGGCGAGAGTGAGAAGAGCCAGCGTTTGGGCCTGGAGATCATCGCCCGGATGCGGGCCCGGATGGACGCCGAGAGCCAGAAGACCGGCCTGAACTTCTCCCTGCTGGCCACCCCTGCCGAGGGGCTCAGCGGCCGCTTCGTGCGTATCGACAAGAAGAAGTTCGGCATCATCCCCGGCGTCACCGACCGGGACTACTACACCAACAGCTTCCATATCCCTGTGTATTATCCCATCAGCGCCTTTGAGAAGATCAAGCTGGAGGCCCCCTACCACGCCCTGACCAACGCGGGCCATATCAGCTACATCGAGATGGACGGCGACCCCCTGAAGAACCTGGACGCCTTCGAGAAGGTCATCCGCTGCATGAAGGAGGCCGGCATCGGCTACGGCTCCGTGAACCACCCCGTGGACCGGGATCCCTGCTGCGGCTATACCGGCATCATCGACGACGAGTGTCCCGGCTGCGGCCGCCACGAGGGCGACGGGCGCATCGGCTTTGAGCGCATCCGCCGCATCACCGGCTATCTGGTGGGCACCATGGACCGCTGGAACGACGCGAAGACAGCGGAGGAGGCCGACCGGGTCAAGCACGGCATCTGACCAACAGTCTTTTGGGGGGCGGGCAGGAGCCCGCCTCCCCTTTCTTTTCGCCCCTGCCGGGGCGGCGCTTTTCCCGGGGCTGCGCGCCCCACGTCCGCGAGTACTTTTTGTGCGCACAAAAAGTACCCAAAAATGCGCCAAAACCTACGGTTTTGGATTCCCTTATTCCAATCGGTCTAGGTGGTATCCTGTTCGATCCAGCCACTGAATAAGAAATTCTACGGGTTGCTAATCTCCACCGAGTCGCTTTTCCCACTTCGGCCGTTGGCCCTGTTAAAAGGCCAGATGTATCTTGGGGTGCGCATTGATAGATGAATCTCTCTCTTTAACAGGCCGACAGGCAAAGTCGGTTGAGATGGTTCCATAGATCAGAAGCCCGAAGGGCCTCTCATTCAGTGGCTGGATGCTATCAAGCCACCACCCAGTCCGATCAGACAAAGGATTCCAAAACCATTGGTTTTGGCGATCTTTTGGTTACTTTTCAATCGTTTGAAAAGTAACCGCGGGTCCGGGGCGCGTAGCCCCGGGACGGTCTGGGCCGGGCAGGCCCGAAAAAAGGAAGCCGCCCTGCAGGGCGGCAGAAAGGACAACATGAAAATTTTTGGATTGGTACAGGACTCCATTGTGGACGGCCCCGGTTTCCGCTTCTCCTGCTTCGTCCAGGGGTGCCCCCACCACTGCCCCGGCTGCCACAACCCGGACAGCCACGACCCTTTGGGCGGGCGGGAGATGAGCGTGGAGGAGGTGGCCAGGCAGATGCTCTCCAACCCCCTCACCGACGGCCTCACCCTCTCCGGCGGGGAACCCTTTGCCCAGCCGGAGGACTGTCTGGAGTTGGCGAAGATCGCCCACAGCCACGGTCTGAATGTGTGGAGCTACTCCGGCTGGACCTTTGAGCACCTGCGGGACCAGGGCACCCAGGCCCAGAAGGCGCTCCTGGCGGAGCTGGATTTTTTGGTCGACGGCCCCTTTTTGCTGTCTGAGCGCACCCTGTCCCTTCCATGGCGGGGCAGCCGCAACCAGCGGGTCATCGATGTGCAGGCCTCTTTGGCCTCCGGAGAGGTGGTCATCCGGCCGGATTGACCAGTTTCAACACCGTTAAGATTTCCCCCAGGCGTGTTAACGTCCCATTAAGAGCAAGGGTTCTCCCTTGCTCTTTTCTTTTCCCTATTTATACTATAAGCTAGCACTATATGGGAGGTCCTTAAAAATGCCTGAGGTTTCTAACTTGTTCGTTTGCCTGATGGGTATGGGCGTCACGTTTATCGGCCTGACCTGCCTGATCCTGTTGACTGTGCTCATGGGCAAGATCGTGAGAGGGAAAGGGTCGGCTCCAGCCGCCGCGTCCCCCTCTCCCGCCCCGGCGGCTGAGGCCATTCCAAACCGCCAGGAGCTGATCGCCGCAGTGGCGGCCTGCCTGGCGGAGGAGCTGGGGACAGACGTCTCCGCCATCCGCATCCTCTCCTTTAAAAAAGCTGACTGACATCGACTCAGCGCCAGCACAGCCCGCTCTGACGGAGGATCGCCTCCTTGTCAGAACGGGCTGTGCTGTTTTTCCCCTCTGTTTTCCTGGAATCGACACAACTTAACAGCATCTTAACAAGAATCCATGATATAATAAAATAAAGTGATTTGGGCTGTGTCCCAGCAGCGGGGTGAATGTAGCTTTGCGGTCAAAAAACAAAACAGAGCGGGCCTGGCCGCACATCCTGCGGGATTGGCTGATCACCGCCGGGCTGTTGGCGCTGGGCGTCCTGCTCAGTTCCCTGCTGCTGCTGGTGGACAGCACCGGCGGATTCGTGTCCATGATCTTTGTGCTGATGGTGGTCCTTGTGGCCCGGCTCACCGACGGGTATGTCTATGGCGTTGCGGCCTCCTTTGTCGGCGTCATCTGCGTCAACTATATCTTCACTTACCCCTACTGGGAGTTCAACTTCACCATTTCGGGATACCCTCTGACCTTTTTGACCATGCTGTCCGTATCCCTGATCGTCAGCGCCATGACCTCCCAGATCAAACGGCAGGAGCAGCTGCGGATCGAAACGGACCGGGAGGCTATGCGGGCCAACCTGCTGCGGGCCGTCAGCCACGATCTGCGCACCCCCCTCACCTCCATCGTCGGCTCCACCTCCGCTATACTGGAAAACGACGAGGTGCTCACCCCCCAGCAGAAAACCGCCCTGCTGCGCAGCGCACGGGACGAGGCCCAGTGGCTGATCCGCATGGTGGAAAACCTGCTGTCCATCACCCGCATGGGGGACGACGCCGCCCAGATCAACAAGGAGCTGGAGGCGGCGGAGGAGGTCCTCTCCAGCGTGTCCGTGAAATTTCAAAAGCGGTTCCCGGAGATCCGCCTGGTGCTGTGCGCGCCGGAGGAGGCGCTGTTTGTCCCCATGGACGCCATCCTCATCGAGCAGGTCCTGCTGAATCTGCTGGAAAACGCCGCCTATCACGGCCACTCCACCTGCATCCGCCTGTCCGCCGAGCGGCAGGGGGACAACGCACTTTTCACCGTGCGGGACAACGGCTGCGGCATCTCTCAGGAGCTGCTCCCCCATATATTTTCCCCCGCTGTGCACAGCAGCAACAGCAGCAGCGACAACCGGCGCAACATGGGCATCGGCCTCTCCGTCTGCTTCTCTATTGTAAAGGCCCATGGCGGCGCTATGTCCGCTTTCAACGCGGAGGAGGGGGGCGCCGTTTTCCGCTTCACTTTGCCCCTGGAAGAACTCGCTATGGAGGATACCCGCTATGAAGATCAAGGATAAGATCCTTATCATTGAAGACGAGGCCAATATCAGCAGCTTCATCGCGACCGTGCTGACGGCCAATGGCTATGACGCCATGGTCTGCCACACAGGGAGCGAGTCCATCACCATGATCACCTCCCACTGCCCGGACCTGATCCTGCTGGATCTGGGGCTGCCTGACATGGACGGCGTCAGCATCCTGAAATTCGTCCGGGAGTGGTCCGCCTGCCCCATTATCGTCGTCTCCGCCCGGAACCACGAGCGTGACAAGGTGGAGGCCCTGGACGCGGGGGCTGACGACTATATTGTGAAGCCCTTCGGCACCTCCGAGCTTCTGGCACGCATCCGGAACGCTATCCGCCACACCCGCACCCACCTGCCCAACGACGACATCGCCCTGTCCGGCCAGTTCAGGGCCATGGGTCTTACCATTGACTATGACAAACACCAGGTGCTGGTCAACGGGGAGAACGTCCATCTGACACAGAACGAGTACAAGCTGGTGTCCCTGCTGGGGAAATATGCCGGCAGGGTGCTGACCTACGACTTCATCATCCGCCAGCTCTGGGGGCCCAAGGCCAAAAACGACAACCAGATCCTGCGGGTAAACATGGCCAATATCCGCCGGAAGATCGAGGAGAACCCGGCGGAGCCCAAATACATCTTCACGGAGATCGGCGTGGGCTACCGCATGGTGGACCCCGACTGACCCCGCGCTCCCATCCATAAAAACAGGGCGGACGCCTGCGCAGAGCAGCGTCCGCCCTGTTCCCTTTTCAGCGGAATTTCACCGCGGTACCGTAGGCAATGACCTCCGCCGCGCCCTGCATGACGGAGGACGAGCCGTAGCGGATATTGACCACGGCGTCCGCCCCAAGAGCCTCCGCCTCGTCCACCATCCGCTTGGTGGCGATCTGCCGGGCCTCCACCAGCATCTCGGTGTAGCCGGTGATCTCACCGCCCACCAGGGTCTTCATCCCGGCCATAAAGTCCTTCCCGAAGTTTTTCGACTGGACCACAGTCCCCTTGACGATCCCCAGCGCCTCCAGTTCCCTGCCGGGCACATAGTCAATATTGAGCAGCAGCATCTTCTTCTCCTCCTTCAATTTCTCTCAATCTCGTTTTTAACAATATCCAGACGGGGACGATGGTCCCCAGATCCAGCAGCGCGATCGCCAGCATCACCGTACCGCCCAGGCCGTCCATCCGGTAATACCAGCGCAGGCCCAAGAGCAGGGCCGCCCCAGCCAGGCGCAGGAGCGTCGTGAGTATCACGCTCCGCCACGCGTCCTTCCGCCGCTGTGCCTGACGGCTCTCAATATTTTCTGGCATCTTCTTCCTCGCCTCCCTCGATCTCCCGCAGCCGCTGGACCATGGCTGCCAGGATGCCCCCGATGATCGCCACAATGATCAGCGCGTAGACGGCCAGGAAGATCACCGCGATGATATCTCCATAGCTGGCCCACAGCAGGGGATACACCAGGATCGCCAGCAGCAGGCCCAATAACGCCACCGCCACCAGCGCGCACACGATCGGCGCGAGGCGCTTGTTCTTCTTAGTATTTTCTTGCATCGTCCATTTCTCCTTTCCCGATTTCCCTGATCCGCTGGCCAAGGGCCAGCAGGATGCCTAAAATCATCCCCACAGGCAGCAGCACCAGCACCACCATGACCGCCAGGGGCGGCGCGTCCGCGGGGTCCATCAGGAACGCCCAGATCATCAGCCAGGCCAGCGCCGCCATCAGGGCCACCAGCACCACCGAAACTACCACCGGGGCCACGTAGCGGATGCGGACATCCTGGCGCTGTTTGTCCAGGAAGGTGGTGCCGGCCTGTTCCAGCTTCTCCATCTCCTCCAGGAGTTCCCCCGCGTCCAGGGCGCTCAGCCGCTCCTCCCGGTCCCGCAGCAGGCCGCACAGCCGCGCCGACTGCTCCAGGTTCTGCCGCTCCCGCTCCAGCGTCACGAGGTGGCGGCGCATCACGTCGCCTACTGTCCGCTCCCCGGACTGCATCTGCCGTATCTCCTCGATCGGGACGCCCAGCTTCCGCATCAGCTTGATGCGCTGGAGCGTCTCCACCTCGCCCCCGCCGTAGTCCCGGTAGCCGTTCTCGCTGTTGCGGCGGGGCGAGAGCAGCCCCTGCTCCTCATAAAACCGGATATTCTTTTTGGTGATGCCAACCAGGGCCTCCACCTCGTTGATCTTCATAGGGGGCACCTCACTTTTCGTCTCTATTGTAACCCTTCCCCCTGGTGGAAGGTCAAGTATTTTCCGCAGTTTCCCGCAAATTTCCATAAACTTTTGCCGCCAGCAGCGCCGCCAACACCGTGAAGATCGATACGGCCAGCTCTGTAATCGCCGGGGTGAAGAAGGCGTTGGCCGTCACGGCTATGAAGTCGACCAGCATATGGGTCACGATCGCCAGGGGGAACAGCCACAGCTTGCCGGGACATCTGGCGGCGGCGAACACCAGGACGGAGTTCGCGATATGGAAGACAATGGCTGCCACACGCTCGAAACCGCCCAGGAGGAACAGGGTGGCCGGGGTGGCCAGCAGCGTTGCCGCCGCGCCCTCCAGCTCCGCAGGCAGCTGGCCGCCGCCTGTATAGGCGAAGAGTATCGCAAGGTTGTTGACCATGGTCAGCCCCAAAATCAAAAACGCCTCCATCCCGCCATAGCCTGCGCCATAGCTGAGGGCCGTCACCGGCCGGGTCTGCTTTTTGAGGAGAAGCTTGAAGGCCGCCAGCCGGCCCGTCTCCTCGAAGAGGCCCGCCGCCAGGCCCCCGTACAGGGCATAAAGCCAGATATTCTCCTGGATCGTGCCGCCCAGCGGGCTCTGCAGCACCAGGTAGTGCAGGGCCTGCTCCAGCACCATTGCGAAGAGGACAAAGGCAGCCGCGCCGGCAAAAAAGGCCGGCCACCGCCCTCCCCTGCGCCTGAGCCACAGCATGATCCCCATCGGCAGGGCGATGGAGAGGATAAGGTTAAACAGGATCGCGGTCAGCAGGCTGGTTGGTATCATGAGGATCTCTCCCTTCTCTGTAATGCCCCCGCTCCAGAGGCTCTCTTATGGCTCTACCATACCCCTTCCACCAACCGGAAGGTCAAGAGGATTTTCAGCATTCTTCCAAAAATTTCTCCTTCCCCGGCAGGAAATCCCACTCTGAAGCACCTTTGCGGTTTGACAGTTTCCCGGTTTCGGGGTACAATAATGAAAAAATAATGATGAAACAGGAAGTGATTTGCATTATCCCCTATACCTATGAAACTACCGTCACTTACTCCGACATTGGCCCGGACCTCCGGCTGTGCCACCGGGGGCTGCTGCGGGTGATGCAGGAGGCGGCCGCCATCGACTCCCAGAACCATGGCTACGGCCTGCTGAACACAGAGGAGACAGGGCTGTGCTGGATTCTGGCTGGTTGGCGGCTGGAACAGCTGGAGCGGCCCGTGTGGAACACCCCCCTCTCCGTGCAGACATGGCCCAGAACCATGGAGGGCTTCTTCTCCGACCGTGATTTCGCCCTTTACGCCGAGGGCCGCCTGGCCGCCAGGGGGACCTCCCACTGGCTGCTGGTGAATGTGTCCACCGGCCGCATCGCCCGCATCACTGACCAGGTGCGCGGCGCCTATGAGCTGGGGGAGCGGGCCATGTTCGATACCCCCATCCCCTCCAACGGCAAAAGCGCCTTGGACGCCCGGGAGACCTTTTCCACCGTCGTCACCCGCCGAGACATCGACACCAACCACCACGTCAACAACATCCACTATCTGGATTACGCCCTGGAGGCCCTGCCGGAGGAGGTCCTCCGGGACCTGCCGCCAACGGTGGAGATCATCTTCCGCAAACAGATCCTGCTGGGCTCCTCCATCCGCTGCCTCACCTCCGTGACAGAGGACGGCAAATACCAGGTGGAGATCCAGAGCGGCCAGGGGAAGGACACTATCCACCACGCCTTTGTCTGGTTCTATTGATCGATCAGGAGGAGCGATACGATGCGCGATCTGCTTTCTTTTCTCAACACCAGCCCCAGTCCCTTCCACGCTGTGGCA
This sequence comes from uncultured Oscillospiraceae bacterium, assembly GCA_902373635.1. Classification (GTDB taxonomy): domain Bacteria; phylum Bacillota; class Clostridia; order Oscillospirales; family Oscillospiraceae; genus Pelethomonas. The sequence continues at coordinate 38,644 of CABKMV010000003.1, read as the reverse complement.
AATCTCCGCCGCGAGCTGGAGGAGCAGGGCTATGCCCGCCTCAGTGAAAGCCGCCGGTGGGAGCTTGTCCCCGGCGGGAAATATTATGTCACCCGCAACGGCTCCAGCCTACTGGCTTTCCGCGTCCCCCGGGCGGACTTCACCGGCTTTATGATCTCCGCCAGCCACTCCGACGCGCCCACCTTCCGTATCAAGGAAAACGCGGAGCTGGCCGGCCCCGACGGCTACATCCGCCTGAACACGGAGCGCTACGGCGGGATGCTCTGCGCCCCCTGGCTGGACCGTCCCCTGACGGTGGCGGGCCGGGCGCTGGTACAGGCCGGGGACGCCATTGAGACCCGGCTCGTCTATGTGGACAGAGACCTGCTCCTGATCCCCAACGTGGCCATCCACATGAACCGGGACGCCAACAACGGCTTCAAGTACGACCCCAAGTGCGACATGGTCCCCCTCATGGGGCTGGGGGAGGCTAGGGGCGCTTTCCGCGCCATTGTGGCCCGTGAGGCAGGCTGCGCTCCGGAGAACATTCTGGGCCACGATCTGTTCCTCTGCCTCCGGCAGCCCGGCGTCGTCTGGGGCGCCGGCGGCGAGTTCATCTCCTCTCCACGGCTGGACGACCTCCAGTGCGCCTATGGCTGCTTCCGGGGCTTTCTGGCGGCGGCGGATTCGGACAGCGTGCCGGTGTACGCCCTGCTGGACAACGAGGAGGTGGGCAGCCTCACCAAGCAGGGGGCCGACGGCACGATCCTCAGCGACCTGGCGGACCGGATCTGCGCCGCCCTGGGCCGGGACAAGGCCACCGCCGCGGCCAACAGTTTTTTGGTCTCCGCCGACAATGCCCACGCCGTCCACCCCAACCACCCCGAGTACACCGACGCCACCCACCGTCCGGTGATGAACGGCGGCGTGGTCATCAAGCACGGCGTGCGCTATGCTACCGACGGCGCGGCCCAGGCGGTATTCACCTCCCTGTGCCGGAAGGCCGGGGTGCCGGTACAGCACTTCTCCAACCGCTCCGACCTCCCGGGCGGCTCCACCCTGGGCAATATTGCCAACGCCCATCTCTCCCTGAACACCGTGGATATCGGTCTGGCCCAGCTGGCCATGCACTCCTGCTTTGAGACGGCGGGCGCCCGGGATACGGACTACCTCATCCAGGCCATGACCGCCTTCTACAGCGCCTCCTTCCGGGAGGACAACGGGGTGTTCACCCTGGCGTGAGCGTATGCATTCTTTCTCTTCTTAAGGGAAAAATCCTGCCCGCGGGGTACTCAAAGGGCTTCTGCATGAAACGTTGTTCCGCACCAGCAAAACGGCAAGAGACAACCGCGGGCTCTTTCAAAAGAGCCCGCGGTTTCTTTCTTCTCTTTATCCGCCTGTCTGCGCTTCGGGCAGGAAGGGGCTGTACATCATAATGGCGTGGTTCTCCACCGTCAGCTCCTCGTACAAGAGCTCATCATCCGGGTTCAGCGCCTGCCGGTAGAGCTTGTTGTGGCGGCTGTAGCCGCCGAAGTACTCGCTCCGGATCTCGTGGTCCCGCTCCACGATCCGGTACCGGACATAGGGCTCGTAGTCGCAGCGCCACTCCCCCTCCAGGTTCTCCTCCCCCACCCGCAGCCGCAGCTGAAAGCGGTGGCCTGTGTCGTTGGTGATCATCAGGTCGCGGTGGGGATAGGCGCAGGTGGCCCCGCTGCCGAAGGGTTGGGTGCGGTTGCTGTCGGGAAACACATCGTGGCTGTGGCGGTAGCGCTCCTCCACGGTCAGCGGCGTATGGAGGGTCATCCAGAAAATCAGGTTGCTCAGCTGGCACAGCCCACCCCCCACGGCGTAGTCGAAGTGGCCGCAGTACAGCACCAAACCGTCCAGATACCCCTTCTCATAGGTGGGCCTGCCGATCAGTTTCCAGTAACTCATGGTCTGGCCGGGCTCCAGCATCAATCCATCCAGCCGCTCCACCGCCAAACGCAGATTGCTGATCTTATTGTACTGATACTGCATGTCCACGTCCTTCAGCTGCCGCAGCAGGGGCGTGGCGTGGCGGGCGTAGACGAAGGGGAGCTCCTCACCAGCGGCACGGACCCTTGCAAAGCGATATTTGCCGCTGGCCCACAGCAAATACCGCCGGAGGCTGTAGTAGGCCAATCCCACACGCCGGCGCACAGGCCCTCGCTGTATGGGGATCATCGTCCGCACATCATACCGCTCCATTCTCCACACCCCTTCTTCTGTTTTTCTATAGTATAGCCCTCCGGGCGGGACAAATCCTCTCAAAGCGGTAATGCTTTGGGAACAGGCGGGAAACAAATGGTTACAAATTGGTGAAAGCGCTGTGGGCCAATCCCACAGCGCTTCCCTTTATCGCAGCAGCAGAGGCTGCAGCTGCCTGCCCTCCAGGGCCGATTGGATCGTATCCCCAATGAGGGAGAAATCCGCCATCAGGGAGCAGGGTTTCCCCACCGGGTCGTCCTGTCCGAAGGGCACGAAATAGTAGTTTTTCCGCACCAGCAGCTCGCCCACATTCCTGGCCGCGCCGCTGAGCCCGTCGTTGGAGGCGATGGCCACCACCACGGGCCGGTCGTTGCGCAGGTGGGCCTTGGCCGCCATGGTAACAGGGGTATCGGTGATGCCGTTTGCCAGCTTGCCGATCGTATTGCCCGTACAGGGCGCGATGACCAGCACATCCAGCAACTTCCTGGGCCCGATGGGCTCCGCCGCAGCCACGGTATCCATAACCTTATGTCCTGTCAGCGACTCCACCTTCCCGATGAACTCCGCCGCCATACCAAAGCGGCTGTCTGTGTACTGGCAGATCTCAGAGACAATGGGCAGCACCGTCTCATACTCTCCACATAGCCTCTCCAGCTCCTGCAGCACCTTTTGGTGGGTGCAGAAGGAACCGCAGAGTGCAAATCCCACTCGTTCCTTTCTCAAATGGGTTCACCTCGTTCTTCCAATATGTGATAGATGCTGTCCCGGAGGGCGGCCGCGGCGCTGCGGGGCGCGACGAGCCCCGGCAGGCCGGAGGCCTGGAGCACATTGCGCCCAAGCTTCCGTGCGGCGTAGTGGTCCACGCCGCCGGGCACGGACGCCAGCTCCAGTATCACGCACGCCGGGTCGATCTCCTCCAGGCGTCCGGCATCCAGGACGAGGGCGGGAACCGTATTGAAAATCACATCAAAGCCGGACAGATGCCCCGCCAGCTCATCCATGCGGAGGCCGCGGTAGCCGTAGGCGTCGATCCAGGCCAAATCGCTGTATTTCCGGGCGGAGGCGGTCACATCGGCGTGCATCCCCTGGAGCATGTGGGCCAGCAGCTTCCCGATCCGGCCAAAGCCTATGACCAGGCAGCGGCTGCCGTGAAGGGTGCGCTCCGTGGCCTCCATGGCCCGCTGGATAGCTCCTTCCGCCGTGGAGACCGCGTTGGCGATCTGGGTCTCCTCCCGGTCATAGTAATCCAGCAGCGTCAGGCCGTGATCCACTGCCAGGCGCTGGGACAGCTCCCCCGTCATACCGCCCAGCAGCAGCTGGTCGTACCGCAGCCGGGGCCAGAGCTGCTCCACGCTCAACATCGTATCCGTCAGCGGCAGATGCAGCTCCCCGTTGCGGCACATGGGCAGCGGGAAGATCAGCAGCTCACGGGCCAACGCCAGATTCAGGGGCGCCTCGTTGGGGCCCTCCCCCTTCTCCAGACCCCAGGTCACAACATCGTTCCCGTCCTCCATGAGGAGCCTTGCCAGATGCACCTGCCGCATGTCGCCGCCGAGCACGGCAATATTCCGTCTCATATACAAATCCCCCCTCTGCACCAGTCTATGCAGGGAGGGGAAAAGGGGAACCGCGCACGATATCCGGTTCTATCCGCCGCAGCGCAAAAAGCGGCCTGAGCGGGAGTGATGCCCGCTCAGGCCGTTCTTCCGGTTCCATTAATATTTCTGGATATCGTCCAGATCTATGATGAAGACTGCCACGCCGCCGACGCTCATCTGCACCGGCATCATCGGGATGGATGGGTTGGGGCCTCCGGCGGACATGGACAGATCGGAGTAGGTCATCTGCTGCCGCCTGCCGGCGCACTGCTTGAGGATATCCAGCACCTGCTGCATCCGGTCCTCCTCTACCCCGATCATCACTGTGACGCTCTTCTTCTTCAGAAAACCGCCGGTGGAGCTGAGGACAGTTGCAAAGAAGCCCTTGCGGTTTAACTCATCTACGGTGTCGGCATAATCGTCGCCCTGCAGAACCGCCAAGATCAGCTTTTTCTTACTCGTCTCTTTGTCCATGTGATTCACCTCATCATTGTCAGCATCGATCCGGGGATCGTGCTTCTATTATAGCCTCTCATTTCGTTTTTGCAAGAGAAAGCGGCAAACTTTCATACCAGTTTTATGACCTCCTCCCGCAGCAGGGCGATCTCCCGCCCATGGCCGGCGTCGTCCGTAGGGGTCTCCAGGGTAAAGGGCAGGCGGCGCAGGGCCGGGTGGGCGATCACCCGGGCGATGGCTTCCGTCCCCAAATATCCCTGCCCGATGCAGGCGTGGCGGTCCTTGTGTGCGCCCACAGGGTTCATGCTGTCGTTGATATGGACCGCCAGCAGCCGGTCGAGGCCGATCACCCGGTCAAATTCCGTCAGCACGCCGTCCAGGTCGCCGGCGATATCGTACCCGGCATCGGACACATGGCAGGTGTCCAGGCATACCCCCAGCCTGTCCCCCTGATCCGCCAGATCCAGGATCATTCTCAGCTCCTCGAACCGGCCCCCGATCTCGCTGCCCTTTCCCGCCATGGTCTCCAGCAGCACCACGGTCTGCTGTTCCGGGCATATCACCTGTCTGAGCATGTCCGCGATGAGCGAGCAGCCCGCCTCCACCCCCTGCCCCACATGGCTGCCGGGGTGGAAGTTGTAGTAGTTGCCTGGAAGATGCTCCATCAGCGCCAGATCGCCGGCCATCATCTCCGCCGCCAGAGCGCGGATGCCCTCGTCTTTGGAGCAGGGGTTCATAATATAGGGGGCGTGGGCAATCACGGGGCCAAATCCATGTTCCGCCATAAGCTCCCGCAGCCTCCCCAGATCTGACGGGTCGACGGCCTTGGCCCTGGCCCCTCTTGGGTTGCGGACAAAGCACTGGAATGTATTGGCCCCGATACTCAGGGCCGTCTGTCCCATCTTATAGAATCCTCTGGAGGAGGAGAGATGGGCGCCAAGACAGATCATAGCAGCTTCTCCTTTACATATGTCAACAGCAGCGCCCGGTCGTTGGGCAGTTTCTCATCAATGACCCGATCGAGCAGCTCCCGCAGCGTCTGTCCCACTGCCGGGCCGGACAGGCCGAGGGCGGTCAGATCCGTCCCCTTGACCGCGAGCTGGCGCAGGGAGAAGCACTCGCCAGAGGCCAGCACCAGGTTCAGCAGCATCTCCCACTGGTCGATCTGCCGCTGCCGGTCCCGGTAGGCAGGAGCTTGGGCCAGGTTGTCCGCCCGCTTCACCTCCAGCAGCAGCCGCAGCGTCTCCTCCCCATAGCGGGCCAGGTTCCGCCGTACGGACCGCTCGCTGAGGGGCAGCTCACAGTCGTGGCGCTCCACCAAGGTCAGGATCGTCCTCCTGCTCTGATGGTCGAAGCGGAGGCGGTCCATCACGGCGGCCGCCTTCTCCACGCTGCTGCGCCAATGGCCGTAGAAGTGGCCTCTGCCGTCCTCCCCCAGGGAGAAGGTATCCGGCTTCCCCAAATCGTGGAAAAGCATGGCATAGCGCAGGACAGGCTGGGGCCGGACGGCCTCCACCGCACGGACCGTGTGCTCCCACACGTCGTAGCAGTGGTACCTGCTGTGCTGATCAAAGCCGACGCAGGGCAGGATCTCCGGCAGGAATACCCCCAGCACATCGGGATACGCCAGCAAAACCTCCGCCACGCGCTCCCCGCAGAGAAGGCCCGTCAGCTCCACGTACAGCCGCTCCGGCGCAATGTGCCGCAGCAGCGGCGCGCACCGCCGGATGGCTCCGTTTGTCTTTTCCTCGATGGCAAAACCCAGCCGGGAGGCGAAGCGCAGCCCCCGCATGATGCGCAGCGCGTCCTCCTGGAACCGCTCCTCGGGCTCGCCCACCGCCCGCAGGACGCCCGCCGCCAGATCCTCCCGGCCGCCGAAGGGGTCCATCAGGCGGCCGCGCAGGTCCAGCGCCATGGCGTTGACGGTAAAATCCCTGCGGGAGAGATCCTCCTCCAGGGACCCGGTAAACTCCACATGGTCTGGGTGGCGGTTATCCAGATACGCTCCATCCCTGCGGTAGGTCGTCACCTCCACGCCGTTCCCGCCGCCCACGGTGACTGTGCCGTGCTGCAGCCCGGTGGGCAGGGCATGGGGCGCAAAGAGTGTCATCACCGTCTCCGGCAGAGCGTTTGTGGTCACATCCCAGTCCCCCGGCTCCCGCCCCAGCAGCAGGTCCCGCACCGCGCCGCCCACGCACCACGCCTCATATCCGGCGTCCTCCAGCCGGGTCAATATCGCTTTTACTCCCTCGGGCAGCCGACTCACCGGCCCTTCACCTCGCTCTGTCTCAAAAGAAAATCTGAAAACAGCGGTTATTTTTCGTGTAAACCAGCCATAGTATGAAAGGAAATTCATGTTGCGAAAAAAAGGTTCTTATAGTATAATATATTTTCGCTAAAAATGCAAATACCGGCTTTCCGCCGTTTTGGGAAGGAACTGGTTCCATGACCCATATTGAAACCAAAATTCAGCACTATATCGCTCCCGGCCGCCGGGTCCACCTCTCCGGCATCGGCGGCGTGAGCATGTGCCCGCTGGCGGAGGTGCTCCACAGCATGGGCCTGTGCGTCCAGGGCAGCGATATGAACGACAGCGCCACGGTGGAGCATCTCCGCTCTCTGGGCATCCCCGTCACCGTGGGCCACAGCGCCCAGGACATCCAGGGGGCGGAGTTTCTCATCCGCACCGCCGCCATCCACGACGACAACCCGGAGATCGCGGCCGCGCGAAGCAGGGGCGTCCCCGTTTTTGAGCGGGCGGAGGCGTGGGGGGCCATTATGCAGCAGTATGAAAACGCCGTCTGCATCGCCGGCACCCACGGCAAAACCACCACCACTTCCATGGCCACCCACATCTTCATGGCCGCTCAGGCGGATCCCACCGTTATGATCGGCGGGACGCTGCCCATGCTCCACAGCGGCTACCGGGTGGGCAAGGGAGACACCATCATCCTGGAGTCCTGCGAGTACTGCAACAGCTTTCTCCACTTCTTCCCCACTGTGGCGGTGATATTGAACGTGGAGGCGGACCACCTGGATTTCTTCAAGGACCTGGACGATATCAAGCGCTCCTTCCGCCGGTTCGCCCAGCTGGTCCCCGCCGACGGCCACATCGTGGCCAACGCCGACGACCCCGGCGCCATGGACGCCCTGGCGGGCCTGCCCCTGTTTACCTTTGGCCTGGAGCGCCCCGCGGACTGCCAGGCAGGGGAACTGACCTGGAACCACGGCCTGCCCAGCTTTGATGTGGTGATCCGCGGGGAGGTCTATACCCACGTGTCCCTCCCTGTAGCCGGGCGGCACAATGTGCTCAACGCTCTGGCCGCCTCCTCCGCCGCCTATGTGTTGGGCCTGCCGGGCAGCGCTGTCAAGGCGGGGCTGGAGGCCTTCACCGGAACTGGGCGCCGGTTCGAGTACAAGGGGGAGTTCAACGGCGCGAAGATCTATGACGACTATGCCCACCACCCCGCCGAGCTCCACGCCCTGCTGTCCACGGCCAGGACGCTGGGCTACCAGCGGGTGATCTGCGCCTTCCAGCCCCACACCTACTCCCGCACCAAGGCGCTCTTTGACGATTTCGTGCGGGAGCTCAGGACTGCCGACCAGGTGGTGCTTGCGGAAATTTACGCCGCCCGGGAGAAGAACACCATCGGCATCTCCTCCGCGGACCTGGCGAAGGAGATCCCCGGTTCCATCTACTGCCCCACCCTGCCGGAGGCGGCACAGGCCCTGCGGCGGCTGGCCCGGCCGGGGGATCTGATCCTCACCGTGGGCGCCGGGGACATCTATACCGTGGGCGAGGCCCTGGTCAACGGCTGACCTTCCTATCATTTCACAAAAAGAGAGAGATACACATATGACGGTTTCCCAAATCTATACAGAGGCTCCCACCAAAGATCTCACTGACGAGCAGCGGCAGGTCTTCGCCGCGCTGGAGGCGCTGCACATCCCCTATGAGCGGGTGGAGCACGACTGGGCCAATACCATGGAGGACTGCAAGGCGGTCAGCGCGGTGCTGGGCGTGGACGTGTGCAAGAATCTGGTGCTGTGCAACCGGCAGAAGACCCAGTACTACCTGTTGACCATGCCCAGCGACAAGCCCTTCCACACCAAGGACCTGAGCCATCAGATCGGCTGCGCCCGATTGAGCTTCGCCTCTCCTGATGCCATGGAGGAGCTGCTGCGGGTCCACCCCGGCTCCGCCTCCATCCTCTCCCTGCTTTTTGACAAAGCGCACAAGGTCCAGCTGGTCATGGACCGGGAGACCAGGGAGTGCGAGTACTTCAGCTGCCACCCCTGCAAGAGCACCGGCACCCTGAAACTCAAAACCAGCGACGTGCTGAATGTGTTCCTGCCCCACACCGGCCACCAGCCCATCACCGTAGACCTGCCCCGCTACGCCGAGGACCATGCTTGACAGGGGCGGGCCGTTCCCCTATAATAAAACCGTCGGAGGAGCCTCCGGCGGTTTTTCTTGCAAAATACGGGAGAGAAAGGATGATCTTGTATGAAAATGAACCGTGAACGGAGGGTCCACGGTATCTGACCCTCCAATATTTTTATGGAGGATACCAAATGGACAAGCAAATCACTGTACGGGAGCTAACGGTTCCCACGGACACCGGCCTGTTCTGCCAGCTCCTGCGCCTAGAGGACAGCTTCCTCTCGGATATTGGGGAGACGCCTCTTACAGAGGCGGCCAAGGCACGGCTCAAGGAGGCCGTCCGCGCAGGAGAGATCACTTTTTTTCTCGCTGAGCGTGGCTGTCGGGCCGTGGGCATGTGCTCTGTGGCCACCTGCTTTTCCACCTTCGCCTGCTCGGACATCGGCGTATTTGACGATTTTTATGTGGAGTCGGTGTTCCGCCGCCAGGGCGCGGCCCGGCTTCTGGCGGAAAGCGCCCAGGGCTGGTGCCGGGAGCGGGGCCTCGCCAGCCTGACGGTGGGCTGCTCCGCGGAGGATGCGGCCATGTACCAGGCCCTGGGGTTCCGGACCCATCTCGGGACCATGCTGGCCTGCAGCCTGGACTGACCCTCATCTTGTGTAAAATACCCGCAGGGAAGGCCCTGCGGGTATTTTTTTTGCGCTATATTTTTCCGTTTTCCCTATTGACAAAGTAGGTTTTATATCTTATAATCCTATTAAACTTGTATGTTAATGGAGGTGGCCGGATTGCCGCTGATCACGCTGATACGCCACAATTTCCGCAATGGACGAATGTGCCGCTGTCACTGTACCGAAAGGATCTGACACACAACACATCATCATGCGGAAAGGAATTTTTATCATGTCTGATCGTATTTATCATTTTGAAACCCTCCAGCTCCATGTTGGCCAGGAGCAGCCCGATCCCGCCACCGACGCCCGGGCCGTGCCCATCTACGCCACCACCTCCTATGTATTCCACAATGCAGCCCACGCCGCCGCCCGGTTCGGCCTGGCCGACGCCGGCAACATCTATGGCCGCCTGACCAACTCCACCCAGGGTGTATTCGAGGACCGCATTGCCGCCCTGGAGGGCGGCGTGGCCGGTCTGGCGGTGGCCTCCGGCGCCGCTGCCATCACCTACACCATCCAGGCCCTGGCCAAAGAGGGCGAGCACATCGTGGCCCAGAAGACCATCTACGGCGGCACCTCCAACCTGCTGGCCCACACTCTGCCTCTGTACGGCATCACCGCCACCTTCGTGGACGCCCACAACCTGGCTGAAGTGGAGAACGCCATCCAGCCCAATACCAAGGCCGTCTACATCGAGACCCTGGGCAACCCCAACTCCGACATCCCCGACATCGACGCCATTGCTGAGATCGCCCACAGGCACGGCCTGCCCCTGGTCATCGACAACACCTTCGGCACCCCCTATCTGATCCGCCCCATCGAGCACGGCGCGGACATCGTGGTCCACTCCGCCACCAAGTTCATCGGCGGCCACGGCACCACCCTGGGCGGCGTCATCGTGGACGGCGGCACCTTCGATTGGGCCGCCTCCGGCCGGTATCCCTGGATCTCCGAACCCAACCCCAGCTATCACGGCGTGAAGTTCACCGAGGCCGCCGGCCCCGCCGCCTTCGCCACCTATATCCGGGCCATTTTGCTCCGGGACACCGGCGCCACCATCAGCCCCTTTGCCGCCTTTCTGCTGCTCCAGGGCACCGAAACCCTGTCCCTCCGTCTGGAGCGCCACGCCGAGAACACCAAGAAGGTTGTGGAGTACCTGGTCAACCACCCCCAGGTGGAGAGAGTCAACCACCCCTCCCTGCCCGGCCACCCCGACCACGCCCTGTATGAGAAGTACTTCCCCAACGGCGGCGCTTCCATCTTCACCTTCAACATCAAGGGCGGCCGTGAGGAAGCATTCAAGTTCATCGACAACCTGAAGGTCTTCTCTCTGCTGGCAAATGTGGCCGACGTCAAGAGTCTGGTCATCCATCCGGCTTCCACCACTCACAGCCAGCTGACCGATGAGGAGCTGGCCGAGCAGCAGATCTACCAGAACACCATCCGCCTGTCCATCGGCACCGAGCACATCGACGACATCATCGCCGACCTCGAGGCAGGCTTCGCAGCCGTCCGCGGCGAGTGATTCTCCGGCAAACCTTCCGTCCCCCGGAAGTATAAAAACGCTATTCTCTCCTCTATTCTCCTGAATTGCATAATAGAAGCAACCAGCCGCCCTGTTACCTTGCAGGGCGGCTGGTTTGCTGTTTGCGGAATGACCGTCTGGCTCAGTGTGCAGGCAGTCATTCCGTTTTATATAAAACCACCCCCGCACAGCTTGCGCCGCGCGGGGGTGTGAGGGGAGAGGATGTTTCAGGAATTATTCGTTGCCGGGGAAGTGGGGGATGCCGTCAAAGCCCTTCTGCAGGTCGGCATCGGTGGGGATGTAGTCGGTCATCTTGCCGTCGTGGAACTTCTCGTAGGCCACCATGTCGAAGTAGCCGGTGCCGGTGAGGCCGAAGACGATAGTTTTCGCCTCGCCCGTCTCCTTGCACTTGAGAGCTTCGTCGATGGCGACGCGGATGGCGTGGCTGCTCTCCGGGGCGGGCAGGATGCCCTCGATGCGGGCAAACTGCTCTGCTGCCTCAAAGACGCTGGTCTGCTCCACGCTGGTGGCCTCCATCAGACCGTCGTGGTAGAGCTGGCTGAGGATGCTGCTCATGCCGTGGTAGCGCAGGCCACCCGCGTGGTTGGGGCTAGGGATGAAGCCGGAGCCGAGGGTGTACATCTTGGCCAGCGGGCAGACCATGCCGGTATCGCAGAAGTCGTAGACAAACTTGCCGCGGGTGAAGCTGGGACAGCTGGCCGGCTCGACGGCGATGAAGCGGTAGTCGGCCTCGCCCCGCAGCTTCTCGCCCATGAAGGGGCTGATGAGGCCGCCGAGGTTGCTGCCGCCGCCGGCGCAGCCGATGATGACGTCGGGCTTGATGCCCAGCTTGTCGAGGGCGGTCTTGGTCTCGAGGCCGATGACGCTCTGGTGGAGCAGTACCTGATTCAGCACACTGCCCAGCACATAGCGGTAGCCGGGAGTAGAGGTGGCGACTTCCACGGCCTCGCTGATGGCACAGCCGAGACTGCCGGTGGTGTCGGGGTGCTCGGCCAGGATCTTGCGGCCCACGTTGGTGGTCATGCTGGGGCTGGGAGTGACCGATGCGCCGTAGGTGCGCATGACCTCGCGGCGGAAGGGTTTCTGCTCATAGCTCACCTTGACCATGTAGACCTTGCAGTCCAGCCCGAAGTAGCTGCAGGCCATGGAGAGGGCGGTACCCCACTGGCCCGCGCCCGTTTCGGTGGTCACGCCCTTGAGGCCCTGTTTCTTGGCGTAGTAAGCCTGCGCGATGGCGCTGTTCAGCTTGTGGCTGCCGCTGGTGTTGTTGCCTTCGAATTTATAGTAGATCTTCGCCGGGGTGCCGAGGGCCTCTTCCAGCCGGTAGGCGCGGCACAGAGGACTCGGACGGTACATCCGGTAGTATTCCCGGATCTCGTCCGGGATGGGGATGTAGGCCGTGGTGTCGTCCAGCTCCTGCTGTACCAGCTCATCGCAGAAAACGCCGTCCAGCTCCCTGGCCGTCATGGGCTTGAGGGTGCCGGGGTTCAGCAGGGGAGCGGGCTTGTTTTTCATATCGGCCCGCACATTGTACCATGCGGTGGGCAGCTCCGATTCTTCCAGATAAAACTTGTACGGGATGTTCGCTTCGGTCTTCATAAGGCTTGTCCTTTCCGGGCCGGATGCACATGCCGGCCCTTGCTTGCGGGACAAGAGGGAAAAATAAAAAACGCTCCTGTCCCAAAACACATTGCGTGAATTGGGACAAGAGTGGATAAAATACTCCTGCGGTGCCACCCAATCTTGACAGGAATGACCCTGCCCACTCGTGATATGCCAACACATACCGGCTTTGTTCACGGAGACGCTCTCCGTCGCCCCTACTGCGCATAAAAATGCGGTTCGGTTTGCCCTCAAAAGCCCATTCTCATCCGCGCCCACACTGCCCGGTCTCAGCTGCCCCGGTGCTCTCTGTACTGGTGAGTTTTGCGGTGGTACTTATGCTTTCTCACTGGTTTGGTGGGATTTTATCACCTCACGAAAGTGAAGTCAATACCTTTTCTGAAAAAATTTTGAGAGGCGGAAAGCGAAGTCGTACTACTACCTGAAACCTGTGCGAGAGGGATGAACACCAGCCGCCCTCGGGGGCTGTACGCCGCCCCGGCCACGCAGCCGTAGAGAAAAAAGAGAATCACCGCCACTGCCGCCACCAGAAGCAGCAGCCCCCGGTGGTGGAACGACAAAATGCGATGTCCGGGCCGCTGACGCTGCATACAAGACCCCTCCTTTTGTGGTTTGGGCCATCTTATGCCTGTCAGGGTGCGGCTGTGCGATTGTGCCGGGCCGAAGAGTGTGGTACACTATAGCCATCGAGATTTTTTGTGATACGGAGAAACTTTATGCTGACCATTACACTGCTGGGTACAGCGGCCACCATGCCCCTGCCCGACCGCGCCCTCACGGCGGCGGTGGCCGAATGCGGAGGACACAGCCTCCTGTTCGACTGCGGCGAGGGGACCCAGACTGCCGCCCGCCGGGCCGGAGTCAACCTGATGAAGATGGACGCCGTCTGCCTGACCCATTACCACGGCGACCACATCTTCGGCCTGCCGGGGCTGCTGCAGACGCTGGGCTGTCAGGGCCGCACCCGCCCGCTGGCGCTGTACGGGCCAAAGGGGCTCGGCGAAGTCTGGGCGGCACTGCGGGTGCTGACGGGGCCTCTGCCGTACCCGGTTTATGCTGAAGTGCTGGACGCCCCGGCGGCGCTCTGCGAAAAATTTAGCGGCTGGCCCCAGAGCGCGAAACTCACGCCGGTGCCGACCCGCCACCGTGTCGTCAGTCAGGGTTACCGACTCGATCTGCCCCGGGCCGGACGGTTCTCACCCGAACAGGCGCGGGCATTGGGCGTACCGGTAAAGCAGTGGAAGACGCTCCAGCACGGCGAGAGTATCACGCTGGACGGTGGACGTGTCATCCAGCCGGAAGCCGTCCTCGGCCCGGCCCGGCAGGGGCTGAGCTTTGTCTTCTCGGGCGACACCGCCCCCTGTTCGGCATTGGAAAAGGCCGCAGCGGGTGCTGACCTTCTGCTCTGCGATTCCACCTATGCTCTGCCGGAGCAGGCCGCGCAGGCCAAACAGTACGGCCACAGCACCTTCGGGCAGAGCGCAGCCCTCGCCGCCAAAGCGGGCGCGAAGCGGCTCTGGCTCGTCCACTATTCGCCCATGATCACCGACCCGGAAGAAGAGCTGGCCCAGGCGCAGAGTCTCTTCCCGGCGGCAGAGTGCGGCTATGACGGCAAGAGCATCACCCTGCAATATGAGGAGGCCGAAGAATGAACATCGTTCTGGAACCCGGTGCCTCCGCCCTGCTGGACGCGCTGCACCGGGCAGGTTTTGCGGCCTACGCCGTGGGCGGCTGTGTCCGGGACAGTCTGCTGGGCCTTGCGCCCCACGACTGGGACCTCTGCACCGCCGCCCGCCCGGAGCAGGTGATGGAGCTGTTCGGAGAAAAGCAGTGCATCCCCACCGGATTGCAGCATGGTACCGTGACTGTGAAGCGGAACGGCAGGCTCTACGAGATCACCACCTTCCGCACCGAGGGCAGTTATTCCGATGGCCGCCACCCCGACAGCGTGGCCTTTGTACCCGACGTCCGGGAGGACCTGGCCCGGCGGGACTTCACCATCAACGCCATGGCCTACAGCGCCGAAGAGGGTTTGTGCGACCCCTTTGGCGGGCAGGAAGATCTGGCCCGGGGCGTGGTGCGGGCCGTCGGTGAGCCGCTGCGCCGCTTTGAAGAAGACGCTCTGCGCATCCTGCGTCTCTACCGCTTTGCGGCCCGGTTCGGTTTTGTGATCGACGAGGCCACCGAAGCGGCGGCGAAGCAGCTGGCCGCCCACCTCGACTGCGTGTCGGTGGAGCGCATCGAAGAAGAGCTGAACAAGCTTTTGTCTGCTCCGAAGCCGGGGGCGTATCTGGAGGCGGAAGTGCTGGACTTCGTCCTGCCGGAACTGCCGCTCGACGATCTGTCGGAAGCCCGTGAGATCATAGATGCCCTTCCGGCAGGAGCAGAGGAAGTGACCACCCGTTGGGCGGCGCTGCTTCTGCCGCTGGGGGAGGATGGAACGCGAAAGGCGCTGAAACGCTTGAAATGCTCCAATGCTGTGATAGATGGAGTATCAACACTTGTGAAGGAGAAAGCTCCCCGCACTCCTGCGCTGTCGCTTCAAGCCAAACGACTTCTTGGCAAATACGACCTCCACACCGTGCAGCAGCTGACTGCCCTTTGGAGCGCTTTTCAACCGGAAAGAAAAGATGAATTTACCGCCCTGCAAAAAGAGGCCGGGACGCTGACCGCCCAAAGCGCCTGCTGCCGCGTCTCCCAGCTGGCCGTGAATGGCCGCGATCTGATGGCGGCGGGCGTCGCGCCCGGGCCGGGCCTGCGCCGCGCACTGGAAGTGCTGCTGGAAGAGGTCATCACCGGGCGGCTGCCCAACAAAAAAGCGGAACTTCTGGCCTTTGCGACCAAATTTTCTGCGTCTTGACAAGAGAAAGAAGCTGCGGTAGTATTATACTACTGTTTTAGTATGTTATAACAGAAGAGGAACAGAATGACAGAAACACAGAACACTTCCCGCCGCCCCGGGGCGCTCATCGCCATGAGCGGCGGTGTAGACAGCTCGGTGGCGGCATGGCTTATGCAGAGGGACGGTTTCGACTGCACCGGCGTCACCATGCGCCTCACCCGCAACGAGGCCGTGAACACCGAGGGTCTGCACACCTGCTGCTCGGAGCGGGACATTGAGGACGCCGCCGAGGTGGCCTATGCGATGGATATTCCCTACGAGGTGCTGGATTTTACGGCAGACTTTCAGGAAAAGATCATCGACAAATTCATCCGGGTCTACGAGGCTGGCGGTACGCCCAATCCCTGCATCGACTGCAACAGATATATGAAGTTCGATCACCTGCTTCGCTGGGCAGAAGCGCACGGACTGGATCATGTGGTCACGGGCCATTATGCCCGGGTGGAGCAGGACGAGGCCACGGGCCGCTGGCTGCTCAAAAAGGGTTTGGACGAGAACAAAGACCAGAGCTATGTGCTCTACAACCTCACGCAGGAGCAGCTGGCTCATGTCCGCCTGCCGCTGGGTGGTCTGCACAAGAGCGAAGTGCGCGCCATCGCCGAGCAGCAGCACTTCGTGAACGCCCGCAAGCACGACAGTCAGGACATCTGCTTCGTGCCGGACGGCGACTACGCCCGCTTTATGGAGGATTTCACCGGCAAGCACTACCCAGCGGGCGATTTCCTCGACGTCGGCGGCAGAAAGGTAGGCACCCACAGCGGCGCTGTGCGGTACACCATCGGCCAGCGGAAGGGCCTGGGCCTCGCCATGGGCGCACCGGTCTACGTCTGCGCCAAGGATATGCAGGCCAACACCGTCACGGTCGGCCCGGAGTCGGAGCTGTTCGATACCATCGTCTATGCGAACGAAGTGAACTGGATCGCCATCCCGGAGCTGAAAGGCCCCCTGCGGGTGACGGCCCGCACCCGTTATCATCAGACCGAACAGCCTGCCACCGTCTACCCGGCAGGGCCGGACAGCTTCCGTCTGGAATTTGACCAGCCTCAGCGCGCCCCCACCCCGGGGCAGGCCGTCGTGCTGTATCAGGGCGATGTCGTCCTCGGAGGCGGCACCATTACACAGGTGGCGAAGGGATAAGGGCAAGCCCGTGGATGTAAAAAGCAGAACCTAAAGGAGAAATGATATGCAAGACCAGTATTCCCGCACCCAGCTGCTGCTGGGCGCGGAAGCAATGACCAAACTGCACGATTCCCGCGTAGCCGTGTTCGGCGTGGGCGGCGTGGGCGGCTACACCGTCGAGGCGCTGGCCCGCAGCGGCGTGGGGGCTCTCGACCTGATCGACGACGACAAAGTCTGCCTCACCAACCTGAACCGCCAGATCATCGCCACCCGCAAGACGGTGGGCAGGTTCAAGGTGGATGTGGCCGAAGAACGCGTCCACGACATCGACCCCAACATCAAGGTCACCACCTACAAGACCTTCTTTGGCCCTGAGACGCAGGACAGCTTCGATTTCAGCCAGTTCGACTACGTGGTGGACGCCATCGACACTGTCACCGGTAAAATTGCGCTGGTCATGAAGTGCAAGGAGGCTGGCGTCCCCATCATCTGCTCCATGGGTGCAGGCAACAAGATGGACCCTACCCGCTTCGAGGTCACGGATATTTATAAGACTTCCGTCTGCCCGCTGGCCAAGGTCATGCGCACCGAGTGCCGCAAGCGCCGCATCAAGCACCTGAAAGTCGTTTACTCCAGGGAGCCTGTCATGACTCCCATCGAGGATGACTCCATTAGTTGCAAACACCACTGCATCTGCCCTCCGGGTACCCAGCGCAAGTGTACCATCCGCCGCTCTGTTCCCGGCTCGAACGCCTTTGTCCCGTCGGTCGTGGGCCTCATCATCGGCGGCGAGGTCGTGAAGGACCTCGTGGGCTTTGTCCCCATGAAGGGCTGAATTTGATAGAATAAGAAAACGGCAGGTTCAATGAACCTGCCGTTTTCTTTGTTATGAGCTGATTTTTACTGCTCAGGAGCAGCGAATGCGATGGGGGTAGCGCCAGCAGCTGCGTCCACGCTCTTCAGAGAGATGGGAGTGGTCTCGTAGTGCAGGATCTCGAAGCTCTGGGTGCTGCCGTCCTCGGTGGTGAACTCGAGAACATAGGTCATGTCGCCCTGCTTGTCGGCCTCGACATCGCGGGTGATGACGACATTCACAAAGTCATCCGCGGTTCAGCCGCCGCTGCGCCAGCGCAAAGCCGACGGCACTTGCCGCAAAGACGGCATAATAGCTGGCCAGCCGGTAGAACATCAGCAGGCTCATGGACGAAGCATCGGGGAGGAAGCTGCTGTACACCAGCAGGAAGGCCGTCTCCACCGAACCCATGCCCGCCACGTTGGGCAGGGCGTTGGAGACAAAGAGGGTCAGCGACGTCAGGAGCTGCACCTGCCAGAAGGTGAGTCCTGTATCCAGCCCCATGAACCGCAGCCCCATCCACGGCAGGCAGAAGAGCAGGAACAGCTTTACAAGATGCACGCCCAGAATGGCGGCACAGCGGGGCTTGTCTGCCAGCAGATGGCGGCTCTCGGTGCTCAGGGTGTCCAGCTGCTTGAGCCAGCTTTCCCGGCGCTCGGCCCAGCGGCCTGTGTCGGGCAGAAAATGCAGCAGCCAGCGGGCCAGACGCTGCACCACCGGCAGCGCGCAGAGGGCGATGAGCCCCACGATGACGCCCGCCACGACAGCGTAGGCCCCGGGCAGATACCGCAGCACACCGTCGGAGTGGGCCGCCATCCAGGGGCGGCCCGCCAGAAGCAGCACGGTGGCGTAAAGCAGGACGGCTGTCTTGTGGAAGACGTATTGCAGGGTCATCAGCCCTACGCCGGGGCCGACGTCCAGCCCGCGCCGGTGGAGATACCACGTCTGAAACGGCACCGACCCTGCGCCGAGGCCCACCACATTGCCGAAGGTCCCCATCCATGCATTGTCGATACCCTGCCGCAGCGGAAAATGGGGCAGACGGCTGCGGACGATGAGCCAGCTGGATACGCCCTCGAGAAGCGGGTAGCTCAGGCCCACGGCCAGTGCCAGAAGCCCCTGCCCGAGGGTGAGCCGGCTCAGCGCCTCGGAGATCTCCGCCCAGTGCTCCCGGAAGATGAACACCACGATGCCGGTCAGCAGGGCCAGAACGCCCAGCGAGAGCAGGGTCTTTCGGCGCGAAGGAGCGGGGGAGGCGGACGAACTCATGCGGGGACTCCTTTCAAATTTCAACAAAAAACGGACTGGGATAAACTCTTAGGAGAGTATATCACAGTCCGGAGGTGTGTTTGTGAACAACTGCCAAATTTTTTGCCTCAGTTTCGGCAGAGTGATAAAGAACGGGGAGCTTACTCGCCGGTGAGCTCCTTTACGGCCTGTTGTAAACTGTCGGAAAACGCCTGCTTGGAGTAATGGCTCTCGTAAAGCTCACGGCAGGCGGGACGCATGGAGGCAAGCTTTTCCGGGTGCTCGATGGCCCAGGCCAGCCGCTCGGCCAGCTTTTCGGGGTCGTCGTCCTCGTAGACGAAACCGTCCACGCCCTCGGTGATGAGCCCGGCGGTGCCGGTGTGCTCCGACACGATGGCGGGCTTGCCGAAGATGAGGCCCTCCGTGACGAAAGTAGGCATGGGGTCGTCGCGGGAGGCGCAGACGAGGCAGGTACACTGGGCCATCAGGCTCTTGATCTCGTCGCGGGTGAGCCGCTTGACGTAAAAGACGTTGTCGGGGCAGTCAGCGGTCAGGCTCCGCACGGCGTCCATCATCTCAGCCTCTGCGGCCTTGCCCACGAAGAGGAAGGATGCCTTCTTCATGGTCTCAGGCGGCAGCAGCCGGATGGCTTTGCAGAAGATGTCCTGGCCTTTCCGGTTCTCGAAGGAACCCACGGTGGCGAACAGAGGCCGCCCGCCCGCATAGCTCAAATCGTAGTGGGAGAACTTCTCGGCGGCGTAGTCCGGCAGGCCGTAGATGAGGGGCCGGATGTTGAACTCCGGCCGCACCGAGTGCATGGCGTTGGCGGCGTGGCTGCCGACGGAGTAGAGCCGGATATTTTCGCCCAGCTCTCTGGGGATCTGGTGGGCGATGTGGGGGTAGCCTGCAAAGGCATCGTGGAGCCACCAGAGCACCGGCACCCGCGCACCGCTCAGGGCGCGGACGGCCCGGGCCTCCACGACGGTGTTGGCCAGAACGAGGTCGGCGCAAAGGGCCAGCCCCCAGAGCAGGGGAGACTGAACACAGCCCTTGCGGGTGATGACGGTAGCTCCCGCCTCGAGGAAAAGCGGCATGGAACCGCCGTCCTCAGGGCCGAGGACGACCACTTCGTAGCCCATGCTGCGCAGCACCGGCACGGCGCTCACCAGCACGATGGGCGCACCGGTCATGTCCAGCAGGTGGCTCATGATAAAGACGCGCTTCCCCTTTACAGACCAGACGTCTTCGGCGCAGATGTCCCGCTCATAGTGGGCCAGCGCCAGCGGGAGGCAGACGTGGCTGCGGCTGAGCTTCGCCGCCAGCGTCAGCAGTTCGACGGGATTTTCCGGGTCGCGGGCTTCCGCCTGACAGCGGCGCAGTAGCTCCCGGGAGACGAGTGCGCAGCCCGGGCAGGCTGCAAAGCCCGGGCTGTGATAGAGGGTGGTGACGCCTGAGTAGCCGAAGACGGCGTCGCTGGTGACGTAGTCTGCGCCGCTGCGCAGTGCGTCCGCAAAGCAGGAAAGGGCCGTGGACATCAGGAAAAGGTCTTCCCTGACCAGAAGCACACCGGCGGCGCTGCCGAGGGCTTCAGGGCGGAGGCTGTCCGTCAATAAAAATTTGCGGTGGAGCTGGTCCTGCAGGGAAGCTTTCAGGGCGGCGTTCCGCCCCGGCGCATAGACGCCGAGAAAAACTTCCTGGGTGTCGAGATATTCCTGTTTGGCGAGCTGAGCCCGCTGCAGAGTGGTATAACTGCTGTACATCGTATCCTCCTCTCCGCAGGCAGACTCAATGGCTGCGATGGAACAGCCCCAGCAGGCGGCGCAGGGGCAGCGTGAGTTTCCAGCTGCTGGAAGAGAGGATGTTTTCCAGCGAGCTCTCGTAGGCTTTGCTCCGGGCGCTCAGCTCGGCGTTGGCCTGATGCAGCTCGGAGAGATTCTTCTGCAGGGCCTCGATGGTCTGCTTCTGGTCAGCCGTAGTTTTTTCCAGCTGGTCGAGGTGCTTCTGCTCGCAGACGCGGGTCTTCTGGAAATACTGTACGCCCTCGAGAACGGCGGCGAACAACGGGTCGTCAGCCAGCGGCTCCAGCGGGAAGTAGCAGTAGCTCACGCCCAGCTTCATCCCGGCGGGGAAACGGTTCAGACCATCCAGCATGAAATTCGGGTCGTTGTTGAGGAACAGGATGCCGTCGCCATGGAGCGGCACACCGTTCACCGGGCGGCAGAGGATGCGGTCATCCGAGAAGACGAAATCGGTGATGCAGCAAGGCAGTTCACCGGGGTCGAGACGGAGATTGAACGCGGCCTCCGGCAGCTCGAAGGTCGCTGTCACCATGCCGTTCAGCTCGTCGTATTCGTAGTCCGGGGCCTTGACGGTGTCTTTCTGGGAAAAGCCGAACCCGGCATCATAGTAAAGCAGCGGCTGCACCAGAGCAGGCGAGTCGGTCTGCCTCTCTCTCTGGGGGTGGGCAGCATAGAAGGTCTGCAGCTGCTTTTCCAGCTCAAGGCAGCGCTGGGCCAGCCGCGAAGTGCCTTCGTCTGCAAGTTTGAGCTGTTGTTCAAGGTCCGCAATGCGGCTGCGCAGAGCCGCTTCAGGAGTTTCGTTCATCATTACCGGGGCCTCCTCCAATTTATCGCAAGGCGTACAACCCGCGCTGCAAGCCCATGCATCAAAAGTAACTATTATAGTCTACCCTCAAAATAGCTGGATACCAAAGCGCAGGAATTTCAGTGTTTTGCCGCATAGCGGCGGGTCTTGCTCCGCTGCCGGGGCTTGTCCGCAGGCTTGCCGCCCCGAAGCTTCCGGCCAAGCTCTTTGCGGCGCATCAGAAGTTCGGTGACGGCGAAGATGGACACAAGCGAGAATACGAACTGCAGCAGCATCCCCTGCACCGGATGGTCAGCATACTTTGCAGCCATCAGATACCACGGGATGGCCGTCAGCTCCACAGTGTGGATACAGAAGATGAAGAGCGAGCGCCGGCCCACCCACTCGATGGCATGGGAGATGGGGCCGTCCACTCGGCGCTGCCATTTCAAAAAGAGCCGGATGATGCCGTAGCCCACTGCGCCATCCAGCAGGATGCTCAGCGGCCCCATCGTCCACTCACCCAGCGAAACGCAGTCGGTGCTCTGGGTCAGCAAAACGCCCGCGACGACGCCCAGCGCAGCCGCGATGAGTCCGGCTTTGGCTCTGCCGGAAAGGGGAGTTTCAAAAAGACGGCGCTTCTTGGCCAGATAGCCGATGTAAAGGTAGGGCAGCGACACCATGCCCTGTGCGATGCAGAAAGGAGCCTCCCACACCAGCGTGACGCCCCAGCCAAGCAGGGTGACGCCGACGACTGCGGGGGTTATGTACCGCTCGGGGAAAATCTCGAGCAGCACGTCCAGAAGCACCCACGCCAGCATCAGAGCCACTAAGTACCACATGGGTCCGCAGGAGAAAAACTGCTGCCCGAAGTAAGTGGCCGTGTGGGGCAGGCCTAACAGGAAACCGCCTAAGACCTTGGCCGATTCTGAGATGGCAGCATCCCACGAGCCGAAAGCTGCGTGGTGAATGAAAGCGTGGAGCACCGTGGTGGCCAGCGCAGTATAAAGGTAGGGCTTGAGCAGGGTCTTGAGCTGCTGCTCGATGCATTTGTGGATGGAGCGCTTGCGGAAGCCGTAGCCGCTGGCAATAAAAAAGGCGGCCATCAGCGCTTCGCGGTAAGCGAACAGCGCGAACGCGAAAGGGGTGACGTCGTTGGTGCCGAGGGGGTAAAGCTCTGCCGTGTGGGCAAAGACAATGGCCAGCATTCCGATGCCTTTCAGCAGGTCGAACATGCCAAGGCTGCTTACAGTGCGGGGCTTGGTGCCTTCCATGAAAAGGGTCCTCCTTGTGCGCCATCCGTCCCGGAGGCCCCGGAAGGCCGTGTTTTAGGCGCGATAAATAAAAATATGAAGCTCGGCGGGGAGCTTTTTTGCCAAATGATATAAACAGTATAATGCTTTTTGGGCTTGCTGTCAATTTGATAAGGACTCGACCTCCGGGTGAAGTTTCGTCCTGACGAAAAAAGTGTATCACAGCTTTTCGCGCATCGCAACAAAAGGAAAGAATTACATCTGCCTGCACAAATTGAATGCAAGCTCAAGTTGCATATTTGTGCAATTAAATCTTGCGTTTACGCTCTGCTTGCGGTATACTGTTGCCATAAGGAGCCGTGCCAAAGTTTTCCTCGAACTGCCAGAGATTCGGAATGACTCTGGAAAGTGAATGAAAAAAGTGCTGAGCTGAAAATTTGACAAAAAAGGAGAAAAACCGATGGCTGAATACATCAAAGTACCCGCAGGCGTATACGACATGGTGACCCGCTGCATGGAGCAGGAGTTTCCTGATCATGTGGCCATTCGCTATGTGGCCGAGGACGGCAAGACCGTCGTGGAGAAGAAGTATCGCGAGTATGCGCAGGACATCCGCCGGATGGTGGCCTATCTCAAGGCCGAAGTGCCGGACATCAAGGGCCAGCGCATCGTTCTGCTGAGCCGGAACTGCTATGAATTCTGCGTGGCGTCCTACGGCGTCATCCTCGCCGGCGGCGTTCTCGTGACTCTGAACCAGAAAAAGACCTGGGAGGAGCTGGAATATGAGCTGGGCCTCGTGGAGCCCGTCCTCATCCTGAACGACGGCATCGACTACGGCTGCCGCGCCGAGCTGGAAGCCGCCTACGGCCCGAAGCTCCGCCCTATGGACTGCTATAAAGAGACTGCCCCCGGCGAGCTGACCAACTGCGTGGGCCACGATGATTTGATGATGCTGATGTTCACCTCCGGCACCACCGGACGCAGCAAGGGCGTCATGCTCTCGGAGCGGAATATGTGCGCCAGCCTGCACACCTATTCGGAGGTGGCAGAGAACTGGATCACCAACCGCCTCCCGGCAGGCCAGAAGCTGCCGCTGAGCCATATGACCCTGCTGCCCCTCTTCCACATGGCCTGCTTCGTCTGCGTTATGTCCTACCCGCCTGCCGGATGGGCTCTGAACCTCTGCGGCGACATCCGCGACTTCTACCGCGACCTGGGCCTGATGCACAGCGACGTCATGGCCTCGGCCCCCATGCTGGTGGAGACCATCTACAACGACATGAAGCGTGGCCGCGTCAGCCGTCTGAACGGCCTGTGGGATCTGTGCTGCTCTTCCGCTGCCCTCGACCCCAAAATGCTGCTGGAGCTGGCCCAGAACGGCTTCGTCGTCAACCAGTGCTACGGAATGACCGAGACCTTCGGCGACGGCATCCTGAACTTTACGCAGGTCGAAAAGCACATGAGTGCCGTGGGCAAGCCCGACGACCACGTTCAATATAAGCTGGACGAGACCGGAGAAATTTGCATCAAGGGCGACTGCGTGATGCTGGGCTACTACAAGGACCCTGAGGCCACGGCAGAGGTCATCGACGCCGACGGCTGGTTCCACACCGGCGACCTGGCCCGGATGGATGAGGAAGGCTTCTATTACATCACCGGCCGCAAGAAGAACCTTATCATCCTCGCCAGCGGCGAGAACGTCAGCCCCGAAGAGCTGGAAAAGAAGCTGGCCCTCTGCCCGGCCATCACCGAGTGCATCGTGAAGGAGAAGGGCCAGAAAATTTGTGCCGTCATCTACTGCCCTGAGGATAAGCAGGAAGAGGTCAGAGCCTTCGTCATCGAGGTGAACCGCAGCCTGCCGCTGTATAAGCGCATCAGTACCGTGGAGTTTACCGTTGAGCCCCTGCCCCGCAACGCTCTGGGTAAGCTGCTGCGCAAGTAACAAGTAAGAAGAAACAGTGAAAAGGATACGCCGCGTAGTTGCATTTCTCTGCCGAAACAGGTATTATTACTCTGAGGCAGAATATGTCAAATGCCGGCGTTTCGCTGCAATAAAGAAAAACAGCAAGGAGCGACAAAAATGATAAATACTGTATATGAGCTCATCACGGACGTCATGGCGAAGCAGTACCCCGACCGGGTGGCTTTCCGCTATGTGGCCGCCGATGGCAAGACTGTGGTGGAAAAGACCTACGCCCAGTATGTGCAGGACATCCGCAGGGCCGTTACTTATTTTAAGGAGAATATCCCCGACATCAAGGGCAAGCGTGTCGGCATCATGAGCCGCAACTGCTATGAGTACGGTGTCAACAGCTTCGGCGCTATCCTCGCCGGGGCCGTCGTCGTGACCATCAACCAGAAAAAGACCTGGCCCGAGCTGGAATATGAGCTGGGCCTTGTCGAGCCTTCCCTCATCGTCAACGACGGCATCGACTATGGCTGCCGCCCCGACATCGAGGCCGCCTACGGCGATAAACTCCGCCCGATGGACGCCTTCAAGGACAGCGCGCCTGCAGAGCTTGTTGACTGCGTGGGCCATGATGATTTGATGGTGCTGATGTTCACTTCCGGCACCACCGGCCGCAGCAAGGCCGTCATGCTCTCGGAGCACAACTTTTTTACCACTGTGGAGTGCCAGGTCAAATTCGGCGACGCCATGCTGGACTATAAGCACGAGCATATGCCCGAGGACAAAGACGACGTCCTGAGCAACTTCGCTATCCTGCCCCTGTTCCATCTGGGTACGTTCATCTGCCTCTTCGTTTGGGCCTGCAAGGGCTGGGCGCTGAACCTCTCCGCCGACATCCGCGACTTCTACCGCGACCTCGGCCTGATGCACAGCGATGCCATCGCTGTGGCTCCCATGCTGATGGAGGCCATCTACAAAGACGTCAAGCGGGGCCGCCGCGCCCGCCTGAACGGCATCTGGAACCCCTGCGGCTCCTCTGCCATGTTTGACGGTGCCATGCTGGCCGAGCTGGCACGGCAGGGCATGATGATCACTCAGGTGTACGGCATGACCGAGACCTGCGGCGACGGCATCATCAACTACGAACAGGACGAAAAGCACATCCGCGCCGTGGGCAAGCCCGACGACCACGCCGAGTACAAGCTGGACGAGACGGGCGAAATTTGCATCCGCGGCGGCTGCGTCATGCTGGGCTATTACAAGGACCCCGAGGCCACCGCAGAAGTCCTCGACGCCGACGGCTGGTTCCACACCGGAGACCTGGCCCGTGTGGACGAGGACGGCTTCTATTACATCACCGGACGCAAGAAGAATATCATCATCCTCGACAACGGTGAGAACGTCAGCCCCGAAGAACTGGAAAATCTGCTGTCCAAGTGCGAGGCCGTCAAGGAATGCATCGTCAGGGAGAAGGGCAAGAAGATCTGTGCCGTCATCTACTGCAGCGAGGCCGACCAGCAGACCGTCCGCGACTTCATCACCGAGACCAACCGCACCCTGCCGCTCTACAAGCGGATGAGCGCCGTGGAGTTCAGCACCGAGCCTCTGCCCCGCACCGGCACCGGCAAGCTGCTACGCAAGTAAGAATAAACCGGGAAGGCTGCGGAATACTGGAAAAGAGCCGCGGCCGCCTTTAATGGAATTACGAAAGGAAGATTCAAACTATGGAAAGAACCGAGATCGTGTCCCAGATCCTTGCAATTCTGGAAGATGTTGCAGAAATTTCCCCCGATGATGTCAACGAGAACAGCGTCTTGATGGACGATCTGGACCTGTCGTCCATGGAGATCCTGACCGTCGTCGCCGACCTGGAGGAGACTTTCGGCCTGCGCATCCCCGAAAAGGAGCTGCGCAACTTCGTCACCGTCAGCGATTTGGCCGACTATCTGGCCGCACACGCGGGGGAATAAGGAATGGATGCCGAACAGCGCTCTGTTTTTCAGGGCATCGTTTACTATTACCGCGAAAACATGGTCAACTGCCGCTATCAGGTCACGCTGAAAGATGCCGTGGACGGCGCGCTTTTGCAGCAGGCTCTGGATGCGGCCCGGGCAAAGGCACCCTACTATTTCCAGAAGCCGGTGTGGGAGAAAAAGCTGCTCCACCTCGAGCCGTCGGACGCCCCCTGCCCGGTGCGGCAGGGCAGCGCAAAGCCCGAATTTCCGGACGAGAACGGCTTTACTGTTGCCCTGAGCTATGAGGGGAAAGTCGTCTACTTTGACTGGTTCCACTTTCTGACCGATGGCCGGGGCATAGCACCCTTCATGACCATGGTGCTGCAGTTCTACTGCAACCTGCGGTACGGCACGGCTTTCGAGGGCCAGACCCTTGAGACGGACCCTGCCTACGACATCGAGGACATCCTTGCAAAGTACCCCGAGAGTCAGGTGGCCAACGATATGCAGCGCCCCGTGGTGCAGACCTTTGAAGAGACGCCCACCTGCTGCCGCATCCGGCTGGAAAAGGCGGGGCTTGTGGACGCCGCCCTCCGCTGCGGCGTCAAGCCTTTCAGTACCCTCACGGCCCTGCTCTGTAAGGCGGTGCGGGCGTATCTGGACAAGGACGAGGTGCTCTACAGCTACTCGACAGACGCCCGCGACGCACTGGGTGCGCCGAACGCCCTCTACAACTGCGTGGCATCCTTCCAGCGCAAGCTGCCGCTGACGGCAGATGCCCCGCTGGCCGAAGTGGCCGTGGGCGTGGACGCCGACCTGAAAGAGAACCTTTCCGCTGAGCGAAAACTGTTCCGTATTGCGGAGCAGATGGGCTGGGTCTACCGGGTCTACCAGCAGAAAGCCAGCCTCAGCATCAAAAAGCGCATCTTCCAGATGGGCGAGTACATCAGCGGCTTCCCGGCGGACTTCTGGGTGAGCTATCTGGGCGACCCCTTCGCCCCGTCCAGCCCGGAACTGACCCGGTACATCGAGGACTTCCAGATCTGGGTGCCGGCGGACGGCGCTTCCATCGGTCTGGAATGCACCAGCCTGCATGGCATCATCACCCTCTGCGTCAAGAACAAGGTGCCGCGCCCCGGCTTTGCCGAGGCTCTGCGTGCCGCGTTCGAGGCCGAAGGCATCAAGGTGCTGGAAGCCGCAGAGCTGGGCGCAGACAATACATAAGATCAAACCTCTCCGTCACGCCGTAGGCGTGACGGAGAGGTTTTCTTTTGAACTTTTATCCAAAACGTAATTTTTACATCAAATTTTCATGCGTCATACTTTTACGAAAAAATCGCCTGAAAAGCCGATTTTTCCCTTGCGTCCAACAGTTTGCCGTGGTAGGATAGGTCGAATGTGAACGAAACACACTGGGAAATGGACAAAAGTGAGGAAAATCGTATGGAAAAAAATAAGAACAGCGGCGCGGCACTGGCAAGGAAGATGGCGGTGTCTCTGGTTTGCGGTCTGGCGGCAGGCTTTGCCTTTATGATGCTGCGCGAAAAGCTCGTGGCTTCCGGCAACAGCGGCATCTGGCAGACCATCAACGACCTGCTCTTCCAGGACATCACCACAGAGGGCGCGGAACGTGCGCTCGGCCTCTTCTACATCATCGGACAGCTCTTCATCAAAGCACTGCAGCTGGTCATCATCCCGATGGTCTTCACCTCCATCGCGCTGGCCATCGGCAGCATTGCCGATACCCGCACCATGGGCCGCATCTCGGCCAAGACCCTCTTCTGGTTCCTGCTCTGCTCCTTTATGGCGCTGGCACTGGCCGGATGCGTGGGCTACGCCACCTATTCCATGGGCCTCTTCAACGCTCACATCGAGGGCCTGACGGAAGCCGCCGGCTCCACCGGTTCCAACCCCCTGAATGTGGTGCTGAATGTCATCCCCTCCAACATCGTCACGGCTTTCGGCAGCAACAATGCTGTTCTTTCCTCCGTCTTCCTCGCGGTGGCTGTGGGCCTGAGCATGAATGTGCTGGGTGAGAGCCGTACTTCCACCCTCCGCCGCCTGCTGGGCGAGGTGAACGACGTGGTGGTGGTCTTCCTGAACTTCGTCGTCACAAACTTCGCGCCCTTTGCAGTCTTCGTGCTGCTGACCCGCACCTTCGCCATCTACGGCATTGATTACCTCAAGCCCGCTCTGGTGTATGTGGTGGTCACGGTGGTCCTGCTCTTCGTCTTCCTGCTGGTGGCCTATCCTCTGGTGGTGGCGCTGGGCGCAAAGCAGAACCCCATCACCTTCATTAAGAAGATCGCCAACGTGGCCGTCTTCGGCTTCTCCACCTCTTCCAGCGCAGCCACTCTCCCCCTGAACATCAGGGTCTGCACCGAGGATTTCGGCGTCGATGAGTCCATCGCCTCCTTCGTCCTGCCTCTGGGCATGACCATCAACATGGACGGCACCGCCATCATGCAGGTGGTGGCCACAGTCTTCATCGCAGGCTGCGCCGGTTATACTGTCACCCCCGCCCAGCTGGTCGTGGTCGCTCTGCTGGCTCTGCTGGCCTCGGTGGGGACGCCTGCCGCCCCCGGCGCAGGGGCCGTCATCCTCTTCACCATCCTGTCCGGCGCGGGCTTCGTGAATGACAGCGCCCTGCTGGCCTACTCCCTCATCCTCGCCATCAACCGCCCCATCGAGATGCTCGTCACCTCCCTGAACGTGGTGGGCGACGCTGTCGCCAGCATCTGCGTGGCCAAAAGCGAGGGTCTGCTGGACGAGGAAAAGTTCAACGCATAATTGACCTGCAACATACAAAAGCGCCTTTCCGTTTTACCGGAGGGGCGCTTTTTGCGCAGCAGAAGTCTTCTTTTTTACAGACGGCCCAAAGCCGCCGCCGGGGTTTTACGCCGATTTTGCGTCCGCATGGTTTCGGGCCGGGCGGCTGCGGCGGTAGAATAAGGCCGTTCCCGATAAATCGAAAAAGAGAGAAGGAGCCATGAGGCTCATGGAAAGAGAGGACTTTCGCATGAAAGAGAATAAAATGTCCCGCCGCAGCTTTTTGAAGGCCGGTGCCTTTGCATCCGCCGCCGGTATGCTGGCCGCAGCGCCTGCCGCTGCCAACGCCGCTGCCCCCAATGCCGACAACGCAGCAGAGGAAGAGAACGGACTGCTGGGCGTGTTCGGCGGCAAACCCAAGTATGTCTTCCTCTTCATCGGCGACGGCATGGGTACGGCCCAGATACAGTCCGCCCGATTCTATAAGGGTACGGTGGAGAACAACGGCGCTGTCGTCGAGGGCGAGCTGAGCTTCACCCAGTTCCCCGAGGTGGGCAGTGTGACCACCTACGACAGCACTTCTTTCTGCCCCGACTCCGCTTCCACTGCCACTTCCATCGCCACCGGCCACAAGACCGAGAGCGGCGTCATCAATATGTGTCCGTGGACCCGCGATGTGCCGTATGAGACCATCGCCGAAAAACTCCACACCCAGAAGAACTACAAGGTGGGCGTCGTGTCCACCGTCAACATCGACCACGCCACCCCCGCTGCCTTCTATGCACATCAGAAGACCCGCAAGAATTACTATGAGATCGGCAAAGAGCTGGCCGTCTCCGGCTTCGAGTATTTCGCAGGCGGCGAGTTCCAGAAGGTGAACGGCGACGGCACCGGCCCCAACAACCACGAGATCGCCGCCCAAAACGGCTACAACGTCGTCACCCGTCAGGCAGACGCCGCCACCCTCAAGGCTGGTGCAGGCAAGACCCTGATCATTGCCGAGGAGCTGGCCGACGGCAAGGCCATGAACTACGCCATGGACGCCGCTGGCGGCGAGTGGCAGCTGACCGACTATGTGAAGAAGGGCATCGAGCTGCTGGACAACCGCAAGGGCTTCTTCCTGATGACCGAGTCCGGCAAGATCGACTGGGCCTGCCACGCCAACGATGCCGCCGCTTCCATCCACGATGTGCTGGAGATGAGCAACGCCGTGCAGGCCGCTGTGGACTTCTACAACGCCCACCCCAACGACACCCTCATCCTCGTCACCGCAGACCACGAGACGGGCGGCATGGCCATCGGCTACAAGACCACCAACTACGACACCTTCCTGACCAACCTCACCCACCAGAAGATGTCTTACGCCAAGTTCGACTCCACCTATGTGAAGAGCTACATCGCCAACAAGACTCCCTTCGAGGCCGCCATGGCCGACGTGAAGGCAAACTTCGGCCTGACCCTGCCCACCGACCCCGATGCTGCCAGTGCAGGCAAGCTGCTGCTGACCGACTACGAGGTGGAGAATCTGCGCAAGGCTTACGAGCGGACGCTGGAAGTCGGCGCTGCCTCCCAGAAGGAGATGAGCCAGCAGGATTATGAGCTGTACGGCACCTACATCCCCTTCAGCATGGCCATCTGCCACACCATCAACCACAAGTCCGGCATGGACCACACCACCTATGCCCACACCGGCGCGATGGTCAATATCTATGCGCTGGGCGCTGGCGCGGAGAAGTTCCGCGGCGTCTTCGACAACACCGAGATCTACCACAAGCTGGCTGAGCTGACCGGCGTACAGTAAGCCTCTCTCTTCAAACGAAAAAGCCTGTGCAGACGCTCCCGGGGCGGGAGGCTGCACAGGCTTTCTTGTGTTCAGGGTCACTGGTCGTCGGAGCTGATGTCCTCGGCTTCGTTTTCGCTCGCTGCCGGAGAAGAGAGCAGAGCGGCGTTGTCCGGCTCGTCGGCGTGATACTCGCAGAAATCGGCATCCTCGGGGACATCCTTGGAAGCATCCGGCTTTTTGGCCGGATGGGGGCCTTTCACCAGCCAGACGCCGCAGACGATGAGGACCACACAGACCACCACATCCGGCAGGCTGTCCATGACGAGATAGAGGGCGCGGAAAACGGGGGAGGAGTGGCCCCAGCGGTAGACGAGGTCGCCGAGAGTGTTCATGATGAGGTTCTGGTAGGCGAAGAGCGCACCGAAGGCGATGAGCAGCCAGCCCACCAGCTTGTGGCTGTCCAGCAGAGCCCGAGCCAGCCGCTTGTCGCGGGGGTCGAAGTGGATGAGGTAGTCGTCCTCCGGCGCGGTGTCCGCGATGATCTGCGCCCGGAGGTTGAAGGTGTCAAAGAAGCTGTACATCCACACCACCACCAGCAGGAGCAGCACCGGGTTGAGCAGTGAGCTCACCATCCCGATGAGGCAGGCCGTGAGGATAAGGGAGAGGCCCCGCTTCATGTAACCCTGATACATCTGGCCTGCGCCGGGGATAAACGCACAGCAGAAGGTCAAAAATCCGTTTTTCAGCATAACGATCTCCTTGTTTTATGATTTTATGTTTTCTGCCGCGTTCAGCAGGCTTTCCAGCACAGAGGAAACGCGGGTATAGATGTTCTCGCCGGGGCGGGAAGTCACGGGCCTGCCCAGCTTTTCGGGCAGAATCTTCGGGGGCTGTTTTTCCGGCAGGGTGACCTGGACTGTGGGCAGGAGAGCCTGCAGGTCGCTGCCGTGGTCGGTGACGAAGGTCAGCGCTCCGGTACGCCACATGGTCAGCGCCAACACGGCGGCGACGCCCGCCACCGCAGCCCGGCCATAGGTGCTCTGCATCAGCCGCACCCAGATGGTGCTCATCACGGTACGGCGGACATCCCGGGGCGGGTCGGTGAGGGCGTCGGCGGTCAGAAGTGCGGTGTAACGATCGGTGCATTTGTCGCAGTAGGCGAGATGTTCGGCGGCTTCCAGCCGTCCCAGCTCGTCCAGCTGCCCGGCGGTGAGGGCGTACAGCCCTTCGTCGCTCAGACAGCCGTCTTCACGGAACAATTCCATCTCAAAAGCCCTCCTTTCCGGCGGCGCTCAGCTGCGCGGCCAGCATCTTTTTTGCCCGGAAGACCTGCGCCTCCACTGTTTTCTGGGGCCTGCCGCAGAGCCGGGCGGCTTCGGCGGCGGTGTGCTGTTCCAGCAGCATGAGGCGGCAGGGCGTCTTGTAGGGCTCCCGCAGAGCGAGGATGCGCTGCGTCAGCTCCTCTTCGCCCAGAGCTTCCAGCACCTGCGCTTCCGGCTCGCTGCCGGGCGGTGCGCCCTCAAGTGCAAGCACATCGTCGCCGGGGGTGTTCACCCGGCGCGCCCAGGCGCTGCGTAAGTAATCCTTGGCTTTGTTGGAGGCGATGCGGGCCAGCCATTGCTTTTCGTATCCGGCAGGACAGCGGTCCATGCTCCGCCATGCAGAGAGAAAAGTTTCCTGCGTCAGATCCTGCGCATAGCCCTCATCTGCCACCAGCTGACGGCAGATGGTGTAGACGAGGGACTGATACTTCTGTACCAGCCTGTCAAATTCCAGTGCATTCAATGGCTGCTCTCCGCCTCCTTTCTGCCCGGCATTTCAAGCGCTCTGTCTATCGATACGAATCAGTGGGTCCAAAACCTGCAAAATCGTGGGAAAAATATTGAAAATGTGGTAAAATGGCCTTATCAAACCTCACAAAGGAGAAAACACGATGGCCTCTGCCACAAAACAGGCACTTCTGGCGGCGCTCTCCGCCGCCCAGGGCGAATGCATCTCCGGCCAGCAGCTGGCGCAGCAGCTGGGTGTGAGCCGCGCTGCTGTCCATAAGGCTGCGGCTGCACTGGCGGCTCAGGGCTATGCGCTGGAAGCCGCCCCCCGGCGGGGCTATCGGCTGGCGGGCGGCGACCCCTTCTGCGCCGAGGCGGTGGGGGAGTACGACGCCCCCATCTACCTCTACGACAAGCTGGAAAGTTCCAACCGCACGGCCAAGACGCTGGCCCTCGAGGGTACGCCCCACGGCACGATGGTGCTGACAAGTCAGCAGACGGCGGGCCGGGGCCGGCTGGGGCGGCGGTTCGAGAGCCCGGAGGGGAAAGGCATCTATCTCTCGCTGGTGCTGCGGCCCGGCCTGCCCATGACCGAGGCGCAGACCGTCACCGTCAGCGCGGCGGTGGCCGTCTGCCGGGCTGTGAAGCGGCTCTGCGGGCTGGACTTGGGCATCAAGTGGGTCAACGACCTCTATTATAACGGCAAGAAGGTCTGCGGTATCCTGACGGAAGCCGGGGCTGACATCGAGAGCGGACAGTTGGAATGGCTGGTGGTGGGCATCGGCCTGAACCTGACCTCCCGCCCGGAGGACTGGCCCGAGGAGCTGCGGCCCATCGCGGGCAGTCTCTACCCCGGTGGGCCTGCACCGGTGAGTCGGGCGGCACTGGCTGGGGCCATCGCCCGGGAACTGCTGGGTCTCTGCCCGGCCTTCGACTGTCTGGACGAGTACCGCGCCCGGTGCTTTGTGCCGGGCCACTGGGTCACGGTCTGCACCGGGACGGAGAGCTACGCCGCAAAGGCGGTAGCCATCGACGACGCCGGGCGGCTCATCGTGCAGCGGGAAGGGGGCCGCACCGAGGCGCTCTGCCACGGAGAAGTGAGTATAAGGCCGTCGCCGCTGGCGGTAAAATAATAAGAATAATATAGAAAGAAAGCATCGGCAGACACCCGGCGAGGGTGCTGCGGATGCTTTTGCTTTAAGTAGAGCGAATGCCTCTCCCTTTGGGAGAGCCTAAGAGCTGAAGGAAAGCTGGTTAAAACACCCCGAAGCACACCAGCCCCAGCACCGCCGCGATGCCGATGACCTTCGGCACACTGAGCTTGAATTTCTGGAGCAGCACAAAGCAGAGGATGCCGATGGCGATGCCCGGCAGACTGATGCCGCCTGCCTCGGTGATGTAGGTCTGGCGGCAGAGGCCCACCAGAACACCCAGCACCATGCCGATGCAGACAGGCTTGACGATTTTCATGATGTAGCTCATCACCTTGCTGGTGCGGAACTTCTGGAAGAACGCCGCCGCCAGAAGCGTCAGCGTCAGGGTGGGGCTGAGGACGCCCAGGACCGCGAAGACGCCGCCCGGCATCCCGGCGGTCTTGGTGCCTGCAAAGGTGGCGGCATTGACGCCCAGAGAGCCGGGTGTCATCTCGGCGATGGCGATGAGGTTCGTCAAATCGGCGTCCGTCATCCAGCCGTGGGAGGACATTTCATCCATGATGAGGGGGATCATGGAGGTGCCGCCGAAGCTGGTGAAGCCGATCTTCGCAAACGCGGCGAAGAGCTGAACGAGGGTCTCAAACATGGCCATGTTCGCTCACCCCCATCCAGACCAGCGCGATGACCACACCGGCCACCACCAGTGTCAGATTGCTGATGGACGTAAAGTAACAGAGCACAAAGGCGATAGCACAGATGATGATGGGCATCGCGCTGGTCAGAGCATCTTTGCCGAGAGAGATGGCCGCGCCGCCGATGATGGGGGCCACGGCGCACTGGACGCCCTTGAGGGCCGACCAGACCCAGTAGTTATCTTTAATGGCGTCGTAGATGGCCGTCACGATGGTAAGGGTGACGACGGCGGGGATGCACAGGCCGATGGCCGCGCAGATGCCGCCCAGCACCCCGGCCATCTGATAGCCGAAGAGCAGAGTGATGTTCGCCACCATGATGCCGGGCAGGCTCTTGCCCACGGCGATGAGCTCCAGCAGATCGCTCTTGGTCATCCAGCCGCGCTCGTCCACGAACTCCCGCTCCATCTGGGCAATGATGCTCCATCCGCTGCCAAAGGTGAACGCGCCGATTTTGATAAAGTAAAGAAGCATCAGCAGGGCCATTCGTGCGCCGGTGGGGCGCTGCTGTGCGGTTTCGGGTTTTGTTGTCTGCATGAATCCTCCTGAGATACCGGGTTTGCGGTTCTTTTACCTATAAGATACCACAGACGTCCCCAAAAGGCGAATGGAAAAATGGAATGGTTCCCGGTTCCTGTCAGGAATGCTCGTAAGTCATCCAGCTGCCTTTCCATGCGTAGAGGGCCATCAGCACGGCACCCAGCGCCCACGACACCGGGTAGAGGACGAACACGCCCTCGATGCCCGCAAAGAAGGGGAGGGCGAACTGAATCCACACCACACGGAAGAGGCAGAGCGAGATGAGCAGCACCACCATCGGCGGTACGCTGCGGCCAGTGCCGCGCACTGCGCCCGCCATGCCGTGGAGGATGGCCAGCAGGAAGTAGAAGGGGCAGAAGTAGTGCATGGCGCTGCACCCGAAGGCCACCACCGTCTCGTCGGAGGTGAACAGGTGCATGATGGGATTCTGGAACGCCAGCAGCAGAGCACCGGTGCAGAGGGTGTAGAGCACGCCCATGCCCAGCGTGACCCACATGCCATTCTTCACTCGTTTGAGGTTGCCTGCGCCATAGTTCTGGCCCACGAAGGTCGTCGCCGCCATGCTGAAACTGGTGACGGGCAGGATGTTGAAGCCGTCGATTTTCATATAGGCCGCAAAGCCTGCCATGGCGGCGGCACCGTAGCTGTTGACGCTGGACTGCACCAGCACGTTCGAGAAAGAGATGACCATGTTCTGGATGCCGGTGGGAAGGCCGATGCGGATGATGCGGGAGGTCATCCGCTGATCGGGCCGGATGGCGGAAAGCTCCACCTTGTAGTCGGCGTCCACCTTCATCAGAAAGCGGAGGCTCAGCACACAGGAGACGAGCTGGCTGATGTCGGTGGCGATGGCCGCACCCGCCACACCCATCTTCAGCCCGGCGATGAGCACGAGGTCGAGGATGATGTTGGTGATGGAAGCGCAGGCGAGGTAGATGACCGAGCGGCGGGAGTTGCCCGCCGCGTTGAGGATGCCGGCTGCCATGTTGTAGACGACGCTGAACAGCACACCGCCGAAGTAGAGCTTCATGTAAGTCACGGCGTCGCCGAGAACTTCTTCGGGGGTGTTCATCCAGACCAGCAGGCTGCGGCTGACGGCGATGCCGCCCACCGTCAGGATGAGGCCGAGGATGACCGCGATGGCCAGCGAGGTGTGGACGGCGATGCGCGTTTCCTTTTTATCTTTTGCGCCGAGGTACTGGCTCACGACGACGCCGGCGCCGACGGCCACGCCCTGACTGAAACCGATGAGCAGGTAGATGGGTGAGCCGCTGGAACCCACAGCGGCCAGCGCGTTGCTGCCCAGAAAGTTGCCGACGATGATGGAGTCGGCGGTGTTGTAAAGCTGCTGGAGCAGGTTGCCCAGGATGAGCGGCACCGAGAAGAGCAGGATGCTTTTCCAGATGCTGCCCTCGGTCATGAGCAGGGTCTTTTCCTGCTGCGGCTGTGCCGTTGCGGCCATAGTGTTTCCTCCCTCAAAAATGCAGGAATTTCATAGGTATTTCACAATAAACTTAACAATACATCGTTCTGTGCCGAATGTCAAGCAGAACGGAAAAGAAAGCCCTCCGACTTTCCACATCTTGTTTGCAGATTGTTCAAAACTAACTCAAAGAAACTCCATTTTTATCCGGTACAATAAAGGTGCAGTCGGGAAGACAAGAACGAGATCCCCCATCTCCGGCTTTTGACTTTCCATAAATGCCATGCAGGCAGGATTCATGCGCAGCCCCGCAGCGGGTGCCGCGTCCCTAAAAAAATACTGTCCCCCACCTATGCGAGGCAATAGCCACGGCGGCGGACAGACTACCAACAACCTCCTAGCAGCCGCAAATGTTTAGGAGTTCTCATACACAGGCAGCGCCGCTTTCTCCTCCTTTCCACGGCGCTGCCTGTTTTTGTATTTTGGAGTCAACCTCTCCGTCAGCGCTTACGCGCTGCCACCTCCCCTAACGAGGGGAGGCTTTGGCATTTTGTAAAGCTTTTCCTCTTCGCCAGAGGCTCCCCTCGATAGGGGAGCTGTCGAGCGAATGCGAGACTGAGAGGTTAAAAACAAAAACCGCCCTGAAAAGGGCGGTTTTTGTTGTCTTCAGCGCATATCATGCAGGCGCTCTGCCGGGAGGGAGGCTTGCAGCAGGCTCCATGCGGCGTCGAGGCTGTCGTTCAGCAAATAGGCCTGATTCTGCTGGACATAGAGGTAAATGGCGTTGGGGGTGCGGTAGGCCAGATGCATATCGTGCCACGCATACTTACGGCTCGCCTCAGGCTTGTCCTGCTCGCCGGCCATCCAGACCGACAGTCCGCCGTCGTCCAGCAGCAGCCGGTAGAAGGGGCGGGGCAGGCCCATCTTTTTGATTTGGAGGCTCAGGGAGTGGAAGAACGTCCAGAAGTAGACGGCCGGCACGCCCAGCGCCACCACGGCCAGCACCACCGTGAGCAGGGCTGCGCCGTCTTTCTGGCCCACCTGCGACAGGCAGAAGCCGGCAGACACCAGCAAAATGGCCGTGAACACCAGAGGCCGGTGCCACGCCTTGTGGTGGCGCAGCAGGTCAAAGGCGGCAAAATCGTGGAAGGATGCAGCATCCATCTGGACGGAAACGGAGATCGGCTGAGACATAAAAATACCCTCCTTTTTGGTCATAGTACCATATTATTTTCCAACAATCAAGGATGATATTGCGCAGATGCCCTAAAATGTGCTAAAATAGGACGAAAAAGAAAGTTTATGGAGCTTTCGCTCTGACGGCGGACAGGCCGGATAAGGCGGAAGATGCGCGGTAGAATATCACAGAGAAGGAGGATGGGTGCGTGGGGCGCAGGATGACCCTGAAAGGGCAGATCAGTCTTTGCCTGGCGGCGTTTTTTCTGGCGCTGGCGGGGCAGATATTCTTGAGCTTTTACCAGTCCGGCACCGTGCTGCGGGAACTGGACGACCAGATGGGCAACTTCAACGCCATCAGCCGCTTCCAGAACGGTGTGGAGCGGAGCCTTTCGGCCATGGAAGATTACCGCTGGGAGTACGGCGATGCCAAAGCGCTGACAGAGGAGCTCCACAGCGCCTTTTCCGTCACCAACGCATGGCTCTGGCGCATCGAGAGCGACCTTGGCACTGTGAGTGAAGAGCAGTATCTGCTCTACAATGCCGTTTCCACTACCTACGACAGCTACACCGCACTGGTGGACCAGCTGGAAGAAGCGGTGGCCGCCGGTCAGGACACGAAAGCCGCCCAGCTCTACTATAATAAAATCGTACCCTGCGGCGGCTATCTGCGCCAGTATACCCAGCAGCTGCTGAACACGGCTATCACCGACGCTCAGGGGACTTACACCACCGTGTCGGCCCTCAGCGACCGGGTGAAATGGGTGCAGACCGTCGTGGTGGCGCTCTGCCTTGCGCTGGGCTGCGTCATGGCCTTCTCGGTGCTGACGCTGCTGACCCCGGTGCAGCAGATGATCGGCGCCTCCCGGGAGGTCACCCGGGGCGAGTTCGATTCGCCTGACCTGCCTTCGCCCCGTCAGCCGGAAATGGCCCAGCTGACCGAAGCCTTCAACCACATGAAGCATTCGATGGCGGAGCAGGTGACCACCCTGCGGGAGAAAAACGAGATGGAGCGGGAGCTCCACCG